>DASVNI010000430.1:0-18111 GCA_036383935.1 Gemmatimonadaceae bacterium
ACTCTGACCCCGAGGGCTCTGACCCCAAAGGTTCCGAAGGTTCGCGGCGACTGTCGATTCGGCGTGGCGTCGTTCGTCGCCTTCCTGAACCCTTCAAGGAGATTCGACGATGCGATTCATGATCATTCGGAAGGCTGACCCGCAGACCGAAGCGGGGGTGATGCCCTCGGCGGAACTGCTGGACGCCATGCAGTCGTACAACGAGGAGATGGTGCGAGCGGGTGTCATGCTCGGGGGGGACGGCCTGCGTCCGTCGCGCGACGGCGCGAAGGTGAAGTTCCATCGTGGCAAGCCGACGATCGTGGACGGGCCGTTCGCCGAGGCGAAGGAGCTGATCGCCGGCTACTCGATCATCCAGGTGAGCTCCAGGGAGGAGGCACTCGCCTGGCTGCGGAAGTGGCCGGTGCTCGATGGCGACGGAGAGGTCGAGCTCGAGCTGCGTCAGCTCTACGAGGCGGAGGATTTCGGCGCCGGTCCGGCGTGGCGGCACGAGGAGCTGTTGCGGGAGGTGCGGGCTCGGGACGCATGAGCGCACGCCTCTCCCGGGCTGCCGGGGGCGCGGATACGTTCGGAGCACACTCGCGGAGAGAATCATGTCCGAGCGCTCCTATCAATCGACCGTGGTGGCCAGCGCCATCGTGTGGTTCATGCTGGGGCTGCACGCGCCGCTGCTGCATCAGATCACGCATCACAATCGCATGCCTGACACGACCGTCCTGATCATCATGGCGGCGCTGGCCGTCGCGGGCGTCGTCAGCGTGGTCGCGCTGCTGCGCGGCGGGCGCGGCGGGGCCGCGCCCCACGCATGATCCCGGGACGGTGAGCGCTCCCTGTCCCGCGCTCGGATTCGTCGTCGAGCTGGAGCCGACCGAGGGGCTCTCGGCGGAGCGCCTTGCGACGCTCCGCGCAGAGTGGGCGGCGTTCCTCGATGGGCGCGGCCTGACGGGGCGGGAGCGGCGCGTCGGCCCGCAACTCCGGTTCGAGGTGGAGAGCGAGGCTTCGCAGGCGACGCAGAACGATCGCGCCGCGGCAGAAGACTGGCTGGCGGCGCGGGATGAGCTCGCCCGGTGCCGCGTGGGGGACATCCACGACCTCCGCCCCGATTCGTGAGTCGATGTTCGAGTGCGCTTGACAGGATCGGACCAGTGGTTGTATTTAACCATCGTGCTATTTAACGCATAGGTTAAGTCACATGCCCGACCACCTCAGCGCGACCCTCTCGGCCCTCGCCGACCCGACACGACGCGCCATCCTCGCGCGGCTCGCCACCGGAGAGGCCACCGTCAACCAGCTCGCCGAGCCGTTCGACATCAGCCTCCCGGCGATCTCACGGCACCTCAAGGTGCTCCAGAAGGCGGGGCTCATCGCGCAGGGGCGCGAGGCCCAGTGGAGGCCCTGTCGCATCACGCCCGCTCCCCTCGAGGAGGTCGCCGACTACGTCGAGGAGTACCGCGAGCTGTGGGAGAAGAAGCTCGATCGACTGGAGGACTACCTGAGCGAGCTGCAGGGCAGGAAGAAATCGAGTCGCACGCGGCGCCGCTGAGACTCCAGATCCCAGTCACGACATCGATCACAACGGAGAGAAGTGATGGAGATGACAAGTCCTACCCGCACCTCGAGCACGGCCGATCGTGAGATCGTGACGACGCGCCTCATCGACGCGCCGCGTGAGCTCGTGTACGAGGCATTCACGGACGCGGAGCACGTGGCCCACTGGTTCGGGCCCGACGGCTTCATCACGACGACCCGCTCGATGGACGTGCGTCCGGGCGGTCAATGGATCTTCGTGATGCGCGGACCGGACGGAACGGACTGGCCGAACGTCGTCACCTATCAGGAAGTGGCGCCGCCATCGCGGCTGACCTACCTGCACGGCCACGACAAGGAGCCGGACATGTTCCACGTCACCGTCACCTTCGACGACGAAGGCGGCAAGACGGCGCTGACAATGCGCGCCGTGTTCAAGACAGCTGCCGCCCGCGACTTCGTCGTGCGTGAGCGAGGCGCCGTCGAGGGTGCGAAGCAGACGGTCGCACGGCTGGATGCGTACGTGCAGGGGCTACGGAACTGAGGCCGCCACGCTCCAGAGAGCGTTCGTCGACAGCCAAACATGCGAGGGGAGAATCGTGAGCAAAGTATTCGTCAACATTGGACTGAGCCTCGACGGCTACATGGCACCTGAGGGGATGACGATGGACAACCCTGGTTACAAGAACTGGGGTGCCAAGTGGGGGAGGCTGATGGCCTGGCTCCTCAAGCAACAGGCCTTCCGTGATCACCTCAAGCTCGGACCGGGCGGAGAGACCGGCCCGGTCAATGACCTGGTCCGGAGCACCACGGCACGCATCGGTGCCAACATCATGGGCAAGCGGATGTTCGACCAGGGCGAGATCGCCTGGCCAGAGGAGGCTCCCTTTCACACCCCGGTCTACGTCCTGACCAACAAGAAGCGTGAACCCTGGGAGCGCCCGGGAGGCACGACCTTCTACTTCATCAATGACGGCCCGGAGCGCGCGCTTGAGCTGGCGCGGGAATCAGCCGGCGGTCGGGACGTGCGAATCGCGGGCGGCGCGACTGCGATCCAGGAGTACCTGAACCTGGACGCCGTCGACGAGCTGGAGATCGCCCTGGCACCGGTGCTGTTCGGTAGCGGGCGGCGTCTGTTCGAGAACCTGCGCGAGCCTGGCCCGCAGTTTCGCATCGACAGTGTGCTCAATGGTCCGGACGCCACACACATACGTTATGTGCGCCAGGTGACGGGGGCCTGACGGCCCGTTCCAGCGGACGGGAGAGGCCGTTTGAAAAAAGTTCGCCGGCCGTGTCGATTTCCGCTTCCCTCGTTCGACGCCAGTGTAGAGCAAGGGATTGGCACCGGCCGAGTGGACCGGACGCCCGGCTCCTGAACCCGACCGAGAGGAGACCTGACGATGCAATTCATGATGATCGTGAAAGCGACCGCCGAGAGCGAAGCCGGCATCATGCCGAAGGCGGAGCAGATCCTTGAGATGCAGAAGTACAACGAAGGGCTGGTGAAGGCCGGCGTCCTCCTCGCGGGCGAGGGGATCCACTCCAGCGCCAAGGGGGCGCGCGTCTACTTCGATGGCGACAAGAAGACGGTCGTGGATGGCCCGTTCACCGAGACGAAGGAGCTCATCTCGGGATTCTGGATGATCCAGGCGAAGTCGCTCGAGGAAGCCGTCGAGTGGGCCAAGCGGGCGCCCAACCCGAGCTTTGGCGGCAAGACGAACATCGAGATCCGCCAGGTGATCACCATGGAAGACTTCGGGGACGCTGTCACGCCGGAGGTGGTCGAGAGCCTGGACAGGATCCACGAGCTGGCGAAGGCGCAGCAGCGCGGCTGACTTCCCGACTCTCGCACGACGACGCCCCGCGATCAGATCGATCGCGGGGCGTCGCGCGTTCGGGCCATGGGTTGATGTCGATTCCGCATCGTCTTGTTCGGCGGACCTGCATGAGACAAGTCCTTGCATCGCTCACTGCGGCCCGGCTGATTGGTATGCGTGGCGACCACGGACATCAATCGCGTAATCGAGGCGGTGTGGCGGATGGAGTCGGCGAAGCTGATCGCCGGTCTCGCTCGCATCGTGCGCGACGTCGGACTCGCCGAGGATCTGGCGCAGGACGCGCTCCTCGCGGCGCTCGAACGCTGGCCCACCACGGGAGTGCCCGACAATCCGGGGGCCTGGCTGATGGCGACGGCGAAGCATCGGTCGATCGATCAGCTTCGCCGCCGCGCCATGCTCGAGCGCAAGCACGAGCAGCTCGGCCATGAGCTGGAATCGCTGCAGGAGTCGCAGGTGCCTGACCTGGACGCGGCGCTCGACGACCATGTCGGTGACGATCTGCTGCGGCTGATGTTCACCGCCTGCCATCCGGTGATCTCGACGGAAGCACGCGTGGCGCTGACGCTCCGACTGCTCGGCGGACTGACCACGGACGAGATCGCGCGCGCCTTCCTGGTTCCGGAGCCGACGATGGCGCAGCGCATCGTCCGCGCGAAGCGCACGCTGTCCGACGCGAAGGTGCCGTTCGAGGTGCCGCGCGGCGCGGAATTCCACTCGCGTCTCGAGTCGGTGCTGCAGGTGATCTACCTCGTGTTCAACGAGGGCTATTCAGCGACGGCCGGCGAGGATCTCCTGCGCCCCGGGTTGTGCGAGGACGCGCTGCGGCTGGGCCGCATCCTCGCCGAGCTGGTGCCGGCGGAGGCGGAGGTGCACGGTCTCGTGGCGCTGATGGAGATCCAGGCGTCACGCATCAACGCGCGCGTGGGACCGAATGGCGAGCCAATCCTCCTGCTGGACCAGAATCGTGGGCGCTGGGACCAGCTACTGATCGGACGCGGGCTCAACGCGCTCACACGCGCCGAGTCGCTTGGCGAGCCGCGCGGGTCGTACACGCTGCAGGCGGCGATCGCGGCCTGTCACGGCCGCGCACGTACCGCGGAGGAAACGGACTGGCATCGCATCGCCGATCTGTATCGCGAGCTGTCCGAGCTCACGCGGTCACCGATCGTCGAGCTGAATCGGGCGGTCGCCGTCTCGATGGCGTACGGACCGGCGCTTGGCCTCGACCTGCTGGATTCGTTGCGCGAAGAGCCGTCGTTACGGAACTATCACCTGTTGCCCGCCGTGCGCGCGGACCTGCTGATCAAGCTCGGTCGGCCGGCGGAGGCGCGTTCGGAGCTGGAGCGCGCAGCGTCGCTCACGCGGAACGAACGCGAGCGCGCCCTGCTGCAGGAGCGCGCCCAGGGGCTGCAGGCCTGACGTTCGTCGCCTAGTGCGTCGGAGGAACCTGGTCGAACGGCACGTTGTTGATGCCGTACGACCGCCAGCTCTCGTGGTCGAAATGCCACCACTCCGTGGGATTCACCTTGAAGCCTTCTGCTTCCATGACGCGGCGCAGCAGAGCGCGGTGCCAGCGCTGTCGTGAGGTCCCGCCGGGATAGTCGGCGTACGCGCGCTCGGTGCTCTCGTCGTACGTGCTCGGCATCTCGACCGGCCGCCCTGTCGCGAGATCGTACAGGGTGAGGTCGACGGCGGCACCTCGGTTGTGCCGCGAGCCCTGCGCCGGATCGGCGACGAGCCAGCGTTTGTCGAGGGGTGTTGCGTCCCAGAACATCTTCGTCACGTACCAGGGACGGTACGCATCGTGGATGAGCAGACCGTAACCGAGCGGCCGGAGCGCCTGGTTCGCGCGTACCACTGCCTCGGCCGCGGGCCGCTGCATGAAGGCACGCGCCTGGTCGTAGAAGCGCGTGCCGAGGAAGTTGTTCGTCGTCGCGTAGCGGATCTCGAGATGGATCGTCGAGTCGAGCTTCACGAGCTCGACGAGATCATTCGCCTTGAAGGGGCCGGCCTCGACTGGCGGTGACGCGGCCCGCGCTTCGGCGCGCAGCTCCTCGACCGGCCGCACCGGCGTGACGCGGAGCTGATTCGTGCCGGCGCGCGGCTCGATCTCATCGCGCTGGAGCCGCGCGTTGCCGAGCAGCAGTGCGGTTCCGTGGCCAGTCGCGTCACGCTCGAAGTCCGCTCGCTCGCCGCCGGGGTCGGTGACGAAACGGGCGTCGCCGCGCTCGACGAGACGCGTGATGTGAAGCGCGCTATCGACGAGTTGGAGATGTCCGCTCTCCTCCGCGACGATGCGAAAGAGCGGTCCGTTGCTGTACTCGCCGAGGAGGCCAAGCCAGCGCGCGGGTGGCGGCGCGGGGATTGACGTCGCCAGCGCGCTCGTGGCCGCTGCCGCAGGGACGACCGGATATCTCCTGGGCGCCGGACGACTCGCTGTCGTCGCCGGGCGGGCACAGGCCGCGGCGATGAGGATCGCCGCGAGCATGACACGTGCGGCGAGTGCTCTCACACCGCGACCGCGAGCTCTGCGGCCGATACGACGACGGTGAGGGCGCGCGCGACGCCGAGCGTGCCGTCGGTGTTGTCGTACCACTCGCTGGCGGTGTGCACGCCACCACCACGCCCGCCGGCCCCGATCGCGATCGCCGGGACGCCGAGGCTGATCGGGACGTTCGCGTCGGTGGAAGCGGTCGCCAGCTCGGGAGACCGTCCGATGGCGCGCGTGGCATCGGCGGCGGCGCGCACGAGTGGATGATCCGGCGGCAGCTCCCCGCAGGGGCGGTCGCCGATCGTGGAGATCTCGTACGAGAGCAACGGCATTCCCGACGAACGTCGCGCGTTCTCCTCGCGCACGGCGGCACGCACCGCTCGCTCGATGTCGCTCGTGCAGACCGCGAGGGCGTCGGCGGAGGACGAGCGGACGTCGATCTCGAGCCAGGCGTCGGTGGGGATGGCGTTCACGCTGATCCCGCCCCCGATGCGCGAGACGGAGAGTGTGGTACGCGGCACGTGCGGAAGGGGAAGCGCCGCGAGCTTCGCCGTCGTCGCCCCGGCGGCATGCACCGGGTTCGGGGTGCCGAACGCGGACCAGCTGTGCCCACCGCATCCCTGGAAGGTGACGCGGAAGCGTCTGGCGCCGAGCGCGCGATGGACGATGCGATCGTCGCCGGCGCCGTCGAGCGCGATGCACGCCGCCGGAGCGGCGTCGAGCCGGGCGAAGAGATGCTTCACCCCGCGCAGGTCGCCGATGCCCTCTTCGCCGACGGTGGCGGCGAAGATGACCGGTCGATGCGTGCGCACGCGCGCGCCGTCGATCGCTTCCGCGAGCGCGAGCATCGCCGCGAGTCCGCGCGAATTGTCGACGATGCCCGGGCCCGCGAGCTGCACGCCGTCGCGCGCCACGCCGACCGGGGTGCCCTCGGGGAACACCGTGTCGAGGTGCGCGCAGACGAGGACGGGCGCTTCATTGCTCGTACCACGCCGCGCGCCGATGACGTTGCCGACGTCGTCGGTGCGGACGTCCTCGAGCCCGAGGGCGCGGAAGCGCGCCGCGACGCACGCGCCGCGCGCTTGCTCCGCGCCGGTGGGTGCCGGGATCTCGGAGAGCGCGATCTGGGTGTCGACGACGCGATCGTCCGCTGCGGCGAGCCGCGCGCGCGCGGGCGCGAGGCGTGCAAAGAGATCAGCCGTCGTCGCGGAAGAGGTCACGTCGCGGGCGCTCATGCGCTATCTATCGCCTGTTGCCGCCCCGCGGCGCAAGGTGCCTCGCGTCGTATACAAAGTGTCCGCAGTGCGCACGTCGACGAGCGGCCTCGGCCGACCACCACGTCATCCTTACATGTCCGCTACCGATCGGCCGAAGCTCGGACGCAACGTCTTCGCGCTCAGCGCGGTCAGCTTCCTGACGGACGTCTCGAGCGAGATGATCTATCCGCTCCTGCCGGCATTCCTCACAACTGTGCTCGGGGCCAATGCGAGCTTCATCGGCGCGATCGAGGGCGCGGCGGAGACGACGGCGGCGCTGCTCAAGCTGGCGAGCGGTTGGTGGTCCGACCGCGTGCAGAAGCGCAAGCCGCTCGTATTCTGGGGCTACTTCATCGCGTCGGCGATGCGACCCCTCGTCGCGATCGCGACGAGTGCCGTACAGGTGCTCGGTATTCGCGTCGCGGACCGCGTGGGCAAGGGGATCCGCAATGCGCCGCGCGATGCGCTGATCGCCGAGTCGGTCGATCCAAGCATTCGCGGTCGCGCCTTCGGCTTCCAGCGCGCGGCCGATAACGCGGGTGGCGTACTGGGTCCGCTGATCGCGTTCGCAGTTCTCACCTGGAAATTCGCCGAGCTGCGGACCGTCTTCTGGCTCGCGGCGATTCCCGGCGCGCTCGCGGTGCTCGTCGTCGCGTTTGGTGTTCGTGACATCCCGCGAGATCCGCAGGCTCCGGCCAAGGGAGGTCCCGACCTCTCGGTTCCACTCGGCGCGCGATTCTGGCGCGTGCTCACCGTGATCTTCGTCTTCACGCTGGGCAACTCCACCGACGCCTTTCTGCTGCTGCGTGCGAACCAGCTCGGCGTGCCGGTTGCGCTGGCGCCCATCCTCTGGGCCGCGCTGCACGTCGTGAAGACGGCATCGAACGTACCGGGGGGAGCACTCTCCGACCGGATCGGCCGACGTCCGACCCTCATCGCGGGGTGGACGCTCTACGCCGCGGTCTACCTCGGCTTCGGGCTCGCGAATACCGCCTCGCAGGCGTGGGCGTTGTTCGGAGTGTACGGCCTCTTCTTCGGGCTCACCGAAGGGTCCGAGCGCGCACTCGTGTCGGATCTCGTCGCACCGGAGCGGCGCGGGACGGCGTACGGGTGGTACAACCTCGCGATCGGCATCGGCGCGCTCCCCGCGTCACTGATGTTCGGCTTCGTGTGGGATCGCTATGGGCCGACGACGGCGTTCCTGATGGGGGCGACCCTCGCTCTGATCGCGGCCGTCGGGCTGCTCGCCGCGACGGCCAGCGATCAGCAGCAGCGGCTGCCGGGCCGGTCGTAGCGGCGAGCGAGCGCGTCGCGCGCGAACGCCTCGCGCGTGAGGGGCGTCACCTCGGGATGACGCGCGGTGATGTGGGCCAGATAGCACTCGTAGTCCGGCGCACCGATGATGCGCCGGAGCAGGGAGCCGACGTCGGCGACGCGCGCGACGAGGGAGCGAGAGAGGCGCATCTCAGTCTCCCGCGACGACGGCGCGGCGCACGAAGGGCGCTTCGGTGGTGCGCGGAGCCTTGGCGCCGCTGATCACCGCGAACCACTCCCGCACGCTGTCGGCGAGGACGACGATGAAGGAGAGCGCGAAGAACACCGTCACGGCGGCGTCGAGATAGTCGTTGGCGATCATGCGTGCGAGATCGCTCGCGGTCTTCACTCCGGGAGGCAGCGTGCCCGCGGCCTGTGCCGCCTGCAGCATGCGCGCGTGGGCGATGAATCCGAGTCGCGGCTGCGGGGAGAAGAGCTTTGCGAGGCAGGCCGACATCGTCACGATGGTGAGCCACGCGAGGGGGAGCAGGGTGACCCAGGCGTAGCGCGCCTTCCCCATCTTCACGATGATCGTCGTGCCGACGCAGAGCGCGACCGCGGCGAGGAGCTGATTCGAGATGCCGAACAGGGGCCAGAGGGTGTTCACCCCGCCCAACGGGTCGATCACGCCCTGCCAGAGGAAGTGGCCCCACATCGCCACGATCACCGCGCTCGAGAGGAACACGGCCGGCATCCATCCCGTGCGGCCGAATGGCCGCCACAGGTGGCTACCGAGGTCCTGCACCATGAACCGACCGACGCGCGTGCCGGCGTCGAGCGTGGTGAGGATGAAGAGCGCCTCGAACATCAGCGCGAAGTGATACCAGAGCGCCATCGCCCCGCTTCCGCCGAGCGAATGCGAGAACAGGTGCGCCATCCCGACCGCGAGGCTCGGCGCGCCGCCGGTGCGCGAGAGGAGCGTGGACTCGCCGACCTGCTTCGCGAGCTGCTCCAGCTCGGCGGGGGTGACGACGAACCCCCACTTCGCGACCGCCTCGGCGGCGGTGTGCACGGTCGGGCCGAGCGCGGCGGCGGGGGCGTTGATGGCGAAGTAGACACCGGGGGTGAGGGCGCACGCGGCGATGAGCGCCATCACGGCGACGAACGATTCCATGAGCATCGCGCCGTAGCCGATGAACCGCGCATCGCGCTCGCGCTCGAGCAGCTTGGGCGTCGTCCCCGAGGCGATGAGCGCGTGGAAGCCACTGATCGAGCCGCAGGCGATCGTGATGAAGGCGAAGGGGAAGAGGGCGCCGGCGAAGATCGGTCCGCTGCCGTCGGTGAACTGCGTGAGGGCGGGCATCTGGAGCGGCGGCAGCGCGATCAGGATGCCGATCGCCAGCGCGACGACGACGCCGATCTTCACGAAGGCCGACAGGTAGTCGCGCGGAGCGAGCAGCAGCCAGACCGGGAGCACGGAGGCCGCGAAGCCGTACGCCATCACGAGGAGGGCGAGCGTCTCACCCCTCAATGTGAATGCCGACGCGAGCGTCGGCTGTTCGGCGACCCAGCGTCCGGCGTACAGCGCGACGATGAGGAGGACGAGACCGATCGCCGTCGCTTCGAGGACACGGCCGGGTCGGATCCAGCGCATGTAGATGCCCATGAGCATCGCGATCGGGATCGTGAGGCCGATCGTCACGGTGCCCCACGGGCTCGACTTGAGCGCATTCACGACGACCAGCGCGAGCACGGCGATCAGCACGATCATGATGCCGAGCACGGCGACGAGCGCCGTGAACCCCGCGACGGGCCCGATCTCCTCTTTCGCCATCTGGCCCAGCGATTTCCCATCGCGACGGATCGACGCGCAGAGAATGACCATGTCCTGCACGGCGCCGCCAAGGACGACGCCGACGACGATCCAGAGCACGCCGGGCAGATAGCCGAACTGGGCGGCGAGCGTGGGGCCGACGAGCGGACCCGGTCCGGCGATGGCGGCGAAGTGGTGGCCAAAGACGACCCACCGATTCGTCGGCACGAAGTCGCGCCCGTCGTTCAGCCGTTCGGCGGGGGTGAGGCGCGCATCGTCGAGGGCGAAGATGCGCGCCGAGATGAACGCGCTGTAGAAGCGGTACCCGATGGCGTAGGTGCAGAGCGCGGCGACGAGCAGCCACGCCGCGCTGACCTGCTCGCCGCGCGAGAGGGCGAGAAATCCGAGCGCGCCGGCACCGGCGAGCGCGACGAGCGACCAGGCGAGCACGGAGGCGACACGGCTCGGCGGCCGAGTGGAGACGACGGAGGTCGACATGCGGCCAACTTGCGGGCCTGACACGCGAGGGTCAACACGGCCGCGCTCGCAGCCGACAGCGATGGCAGCGACGCTTCGCTCCATCGGTGCACGCCGGTTACCTTTCGCGCACTTCCACCATCCGGCCGTGCGAACTCTTCTTCGACTGCTCTGGTGTGTCCCGCTGCTGCTAGGCTGCGCCGGCAAGCCAGCGGCCCAATCCTCCGCGGCACAGACTCCGACGCCGGCACCGGTATCGCGGCCGTTCGCCGCGCTCGCCGAGCAGCGCGTCATCGTCGCCCCCGCCTATCGGATCAGCGAGACGGATCCGACCGGCTGGCTCGCGCAGATCCCGCGCACGCGTGAGTACCTCCGGACGCTGGACGATGCGATCGCAGCGGAGCTCGCGGCGCGTGGGCTCAAGACGCAGTGGGTCTTTCCCGCCGACCTCGCCCGAGCGGCGCGACGCAACCCGACGTACGCCGTGGACCCCTACGCGCTCGCGGCCGAGCCGCTACGAGCGTCGAGCGTCGCACCGCAAGCCAAGCTCACCGAGCCGCTCGCGAGCCAGATCCGGACGATGATCGCGCTGCACGATGCGCGTGTCGTGCTCATGCCCGTCGAGCTACGGTTCGAGAAGGACCGAACTGGTCAGGGAATTGCCGTCCTGCGCCTCGCGCTGCTCGATGGACGGTTGAGCGAGGTGCGCTGGGTCGGCGAGGTGCGCAGCACGCCCTCTGCGACACTCTCACCCGCTGTCATCTCGAGCCTGGCCGCTCATCTCGGCGATCTGATCGCCGCGCCCTGACCATCGCACTCCTTCGGACCACATGTCGACACCAGTCACGCTGATCTCCGGAGACGGGATCGGTCCGTCCATCAGCAGCGCGACCGTGCGCCTCCTCGAGGCAGCGGGCGCGGACATTTCATGGGACGCGCAGTATGCCGGCATGGCCGGCGTGGCGCGCTACGGCGATCCGATCCCGGACGAGACGCTCGACTCGATCAAGCGCACACGCGTCGCGTTGAAGGGCCCGCTCGAGACGCCCGTCGGTGAGGGATTCCGCTCGATCAACGTCGCGCTGCGCAAGACGTTCGAGCTCTACGCCAACGTGCGGCCCGCGCACACGATCGCGAAGGGCGGACGCTACGACAACGTCGACATCGTCCTGATCCGCGAGAACACGGAAGGGCTGTACATGGGCAACGAGCATTACATCAAGATCGGCAGCGACCCGCGCGCGGCCGCCGAGTCCATCGCGCTCGTCACGCGTGCCGGCTCGGAGCGGATCGTCAAGTACGCGTTCGACTATGCGGAGAAGCACGGTCGCAAGAAGGTGACGCTCGTCCACAAGGCGAACATCCTGAAGAACACATCGGGACTCTTCCTGGACGTCGGACGGATGGTCGCTCGTCAGTACTCGAACATCGAGTTCCAGGAAGTGATCGTCGACGCGATGGCGATGAACCTCGTGTTGCACCCCGAGCGTTACGACGTGATCGTCACGACGAACCTGTTCGGCGACATCCTGTCCGATCTCATCTCCGGACTGGTGGGCGGACTCGGGCTCGCACCGGGCGCGAACATCGGGCTCGGCGGAGCGATCTTCGAGGCGGTGCACGGAACGGCGCCGGACATCGCGGGCAAGGGGATTGCCAATCCGAGCGCACTCATGCTCGCGGCGTGCATGATGCTCGACTATCTCAACGACGAGCCGCGCGCGCAGCGCGTTCGGAAGGCGATCGAGGAAACGATCCGCGAGGGGAAGACGGTGACGCGCGACCTCGGCGGCACGGCGACGACGGACCAGTTCACCGACGCGATCATCGCCAGGCTGTGACGACGACGGTCTTCCACTGTTCCGACCTCCACTTCGGCCATCCCGCCGTTCCCGAGCAGTACGAGGCCATGGAGGCGCTGATCCAGGATGGGCGCTTCGACGTCGTCGCCATCTCGGGAGACCTGTCGCAGCGCGCGCGGTCCGGTGAGTTCCAGCGCGCGCGCGCGTTCATCAGACACGCGGAGCGGGTGAGCAAGGTCATCTGCATTCCCGGCAACCACGACGTCCAGTGGTGGAAGTCGCCCTTCGGCTTCCGCGAACCGGAGATGTACGCCCGCTACCGCCGCTACATCTCCGAGGATCTCGAGCCAGTGCTGCGCGTTCCGGGCGTCACGTTCGCGGGGCTCAACACGTCGCACGGTGTGGTTGGCCAGTCGCTGACGTGGAACCTGCGCGATATCTCGATCATCGGCATCGTGCGGCGAACCCAGGTGGAGCGGCTGCGAAAAGTGTTCGCGGAATCGCCGCCCGGAGACGTGCGCGTCGTCGTGATGCATCACAACCCGGTGAAGGGCGAGCTGTCCCAGCGCCATGGGCTGAAGAACACGCCGCACGTGCTCGGCGCGCTCGCCGACATGCAGGTCGATCTCGTGCTCTGCGGTCACGACCATCAGGACGCGATTCATTACATCGAACACACGAAGAAGGGCACAGTTATTTCTACGGCGGGTACGGTGTCCAACAGGATGCGTGGCGGCCGTCCCTCGTCCGTCAACAGCATCAGCATCACGCCGGAGAACATCGAAGTGTCCACGCTCGTCTGGAACGCCACCAACGGCGGCTTCGTGCCGGGGCCGGTCAAGTGCTTCGCACGCTGACCCGATTGCTGCGCGGTCGTCGCGACGTCTCGCAGCTGGAGCTCGGTCTGGCGGAGGCCGCGCCGCAGAACGCCGACGAGCTGCTCGCATTGCTGCGCCGGCTCGGATTGAGTCGGCTGCGCCGCTGCCGCCTCACGCGGAACCGCAACGTCATGGTGAGCTTTGGCGGTGAGGAGCTTCGCGTGCACGAGGGCTACCTCGGTGCGCCGGAGCCCGTCCTGCGGGCCATCGTCACCTTCGTCGAAGGTGGCACCCGTGCCGAACGGCGCGCCGCGCAACGCGTGATCGTCGCGCATCCCATCCGCGCCCCGCGCGCGCCGGCGCGCGCCCGCGATCGGACGCATCCCGACGACGTCGCCATCGCCGAGAAGCTCGCGACCTGGCATCAACGATACAACGTCCGTCACTTCCATGGTCGGCTGCGTCACGTGCCGATCCGCGTCTCGCGTCGCATGAAGAGCCGGCTGGGGCACTACACGGCGCGGACGGCGGGCGGTGAGCCGGCCGAGATCGCAATCAGCCGCGCGCACCTGCGTCGGCACGGATGGGAGGAGACCCTGCACACACTGTTGCACGAGATGGTGCATCAGTGGCAGGACGAGACCGGCCACACGATCGACCACGGGGCGACCTTCCGCGCGAAGGCTCGCGAGGTGGGGATCGCGCCCTACGCTCGGCGCGTGCTCGCGACGCGGCCTGGTCGGGCGGAGGGGTCGCAGACGCTCGGTCGCCGCGCGGCCCGGGACGGCTGATTAGCTTTCGCGGGCAGCGCACCTCCTGACCCGCGAGACATGCTCGACTTCTTCAACATCGACAGCGCGCTCAGCGAGGAGGAACGCGCCGTTCGCGACAGCGTGCGACGCTTCGTGGACGAGCGCGTCCTCCCGATCATCGGCGACGCGTACGTGCAGGGCCGCTTCCCGCGCGAGCTGATCCCCGAGCTGGGCGAGCTCGGCGTGTTCGGCGCCAACCTCCCCGAGGAGTATGGCTGTGCGGGACTCAACAACGTGCAGTACGGCCTCATCATGCAGGAGCTCGAGCGCGGCGATTCCGGCGTGCGCTCGTTCGCCAGCGTACAGGGCGCGCTGGCGATGTATCCGATCTACGCGTTCGGCTCGGAGGAGCAGAAGCGGCGGTGGCTGCCGCAGATGGCCACTGGAGAGGTGATCGGCTGCTTCGGGCTCACGGAGCCGGACTACGGCTCGAATCCGAGCGGGATGATCACGATGGCGAAGGAGCAGGGGGACGGCAGCTGGGTCCTCAACGGCTCCAAGATGTGGATCACCAACGGATCCACCGCGAACATCGCCGTCGTGTGGGCCAAGACGAACGGCGACGCGAGCGACCGGTCGATTCGCGGGTTCATCGTGCCGACCGACACCGCCGGCTTCAAGGCGAAGGATCAGAAGGGGAAGCTGTCGCTCCGCGCGAGCGATACGAGCGAGCTGTCGTTCCAGGATGTGCATCTCCCGGCCGACGCGATCCTCCCGAAGTCGGGTGGCCTCAAGAGTCCCCTCATGTGCCTGACCCAGGCGCGCTACGGGATCTCATGGGGCGCGCTCGGCGCGGCCATGGCCTGCTTCGAGGAAGCGCTGGAGTACTCGAAGACGCGCATCATGTTCGACCGGCCGATCGGCGGCTATCAGATCCAGCAGGTGCGGCTCGCCGACATGCTGACGGAGATCGTGAAGGGCCAGCTCGTGTCACTGCATCTCGGGCGCCTCAAGGACGCCGGCACCTTCACGCCACAGCAGGTATCACTGGCGAAACGAAACAACGTCAACATCGCGACGGATATCGCACGCGAGGCGCGCCGCCTGCTCGGCGCGAACGGGATCCTTGCCGAATACTCGGCGATGCGCCATATGGCCAATCTCGAGAGCGTGTACACTTATGAGGGGACGCACGACGTGCACTCGCTGATCCTCGGGCAGGCGGTGACGGGGTTGAACGCGTTCAAGTGAGTGGCGGCGGGTGAGCGGGCCGCAGTCACCGCTCACTGGCAACCGCGAACCGACCACCTGTTTTTCTGGCACCTCGCTTGCCCGACCTAGCTCAGGCTTCAACCGAGAGGATTCCCATGTCCGACGAGAAGCAGAACGAGCACGAGACGCCGGAATTCCCGCAGCAGCGCGAGGATAGCCCGTATGCCGCGCTGAACGAGCAGCGTGGTGCGCCGGGTGGAGCGCGGCAGAACGTGCGGAGCGAGACGAAGCAGGGAGCGGTCGCCCGGCCAGGCGGGGCGACGCAGAACTCCGGCGGCGCCATCGTGAGCAACGACGAGGAGCTGGGCCACGGCCCGGAGCTGGGCCATGGCCCGGGTCGCGGTGCGGACTGACGGGTGCGCCGCGGCCTCTACCTCCAGACGGTGAGGCCTTCTAGCTTTCATGTGAATTCTTTCACATGGGGGCTCCGACGGTGAAAATTGCCGTCTGCATCAAGCGCACGCCGGATTCGGAATCGCGATTCAAGATCGCGTCGTCCGGCGCGGCCATCGACGAGGCCGGCCTGAAGTTCGACATCGACGACTTCGCCGGCTACGCGGTTGAAGTCGCACTTCAACTGAACGAGAAATCCGGCGGCGGCGAGACGGTCGTCGTCGCCGTCGGCCCCGACCTCGTGCAGGAGTCGCTGCGCAAGGCGATGAGCATGGGCGCCGATCGCGCCGTGCAGCTCAAGACCGACGCCGCGGCGCCCGCCGATGGGCTCGCGGTTGCCAAGGCACTTGCGGCCGAGCTGAAGGACGGCGGCTACGACCTCGTCCTGTTCGGCAAGCACGCCTTCGACACGTCGGCCGGCGTCGTCGGCACCGCGACGGCCGAGCTGCTCGGACTTCCCTGCGTCACCGCGGTGTCGAAGCTCGACATCGCCAACGGGCGCGGCTCCGCAACGCGCGACCTCGAGGGTGCCTCGGAGAAGGTCGAGTTCTCGCTGCCTGCCGTCGTCACGATCGACGAAGGTATCGCGCGACCGCGCTATCCCTCGCTGAAAGGGATCATGGCGGCGAAGAAGAAGCCGCTCGAGTCGAAGCCCGCGCAGCTCGGAGCGGTGCGCGTCACCGTGCAGAAAGCCGAGCTTCCGCCGGAGCGTCCGGCTGGCCGCATCATCGGTGAAGGCGCGGCCGCAGTTCCCGAGCTGGTGCGACTCCTCCAGACCGAGGCGAAGGTGCTCTGATGGCGAACGTGCTCGTATTCGCGGAAACACGCGGCACCGCGCTGCGAAAGGTTGCACTCGAGGCGGTCACCGCGGCGCGCGCGCTCGCCGACGCATCGGGTGGTGGTGAGGTCCACGCGCTCATCGCGGGCGCGCCCGGCGCGGCGGCAGGTGCCGAGCAGCTCGGGAAGCACGGTGCGGACGTCGTGTACGTCGTCGAGCATCCCTCACTCGCGACGTTCGAGCGCGAGTCGATCGCCGCGACGGTGGCCGAGCGCGCGAAGCAGGGGAGCTACCGCGCCGTGGTGCTCGGCTTCTCTTCGCAGGGACGCGATCTCGGGCCGCGGCTCGCCGCCAAGCTCGACGCGCCGATCGCTGCGGACGTGACCGAGATCGCCGTCAGTGGCGATACGGTGGTCGTGAAGCATCCGGGCTACGCGAACAAGGTGATCCTCACGCTCGCGCTCAGCGGATCGCCGGTCGTGCTGAGCGTGCGACCGGGAGCCTTCACGGCGAAGGAATCTCCCAAGACTGCGCGCGTGGAGCGCATCGAGCCCGCCGCCGATCCTGCGGCGGCGCGCGTGGTCGTGAAGGAAGTCGTCGAGGGAGCGAAGGGACGTCCGGATCTCGGCGAGGCGCCGATCATCATCGCCGGTGGTCGCGGACTCAAGGCGGCCGAGAACTTCAAGCTCGTCGAGGCGCTCGCCGATGCTTTCGGGAATGCCGCGGTCGGCGCGACACGTGCCGTCACCGACGACGGCTGGCGCCCGCACAGCGACCAGATTGGCCAGACGGGGCGGCAGGTGAGCCCGCAGCTGTACGTCGCCGTCGGAATCTCCGGCGCGATCCAGCATCTCGCGGGGATGCGCACGTCGAAGACGATCGTCGCGATCAACAAGGACAAGGATGCACCGATCTTCAAGGTCGCGGACTACGGGATCGTGGGCGACGTCCTCGAGGTCGTCCCCGCGCTGACCGCTGCCGTCGCGGTAGCACGAAAGCACCACTGAGACACGAGCCGGCGTGACACACGGCGCGCCGGCGCGACTCTCGGTGCATGCGCGGCGCGCGCTCCTCGCCGCCGCGCCGCTCGTGATTGGCTGCGGGCGCGCTACGACTGTGGCGTCGCCCGCCGTCGCGGCGCCGACGTGCACCTTCGCCAACCCGCTCGGCGCCGGCGCCGATCCATGGGTCGTGCGACGCGGAAACAGCTACTACTACGTGAAGTCGCAGGATCGTCGCATCTGGGTCGCGAGCGCGAGCCGTCTTGCCGACGTGATCACCGCACCGGCACGAGCCGTGTGGAGCGCGCCCGACACCGGGTGGAATCGCACCAACATCTGGGCGCCCGAGCTCCACTTCATAGACGGCCGCTGGTACATCTACTACGCCGGCGGCCGCAGCGGGCCGCCGTTCACGAGCCAGCATGCCGGTGTGCTGCAGTCGAAGGGGGACGATCCCTTCGGACCGTACGAGTCGCGCGGCATGCTCTACACCGGCGACAGCGTCGGCACGGGCAGGGGTGATCGCTGGTCGATCGATCTGACGGTGGGACGCATCGGCGGACGTGACTACGCCGTGTGGTCCGGCTGGGCGCAGGACGCCGCGACGGACAAGACCCCGCAGCAGCTCTACATCGCGCC
>DASVNI010000431.1:0-6210 GCA_036383935.1 Gemmatimonadaceae bacterium
CCGCGCTGGGCGTGCGTGCGTGTGCACAGGCGAGCGACGCGCCGGCGACGATCGAGCACAGCAGGTAGCGCATGGGCGGGGATGCTGGAATGCGGACTGCGGAAAATGCGCGGGGCGAACGTATCCTCGGGATGCTTCGATTCGCCAGGAGTTTCGCGCGGAGGCGCGGAGCGGTGTGCCGGCGTAGGCCATGGGGCGCCCAGGCCCGCGGAGGACGCGGAGCGTGGCGGAGAGATCTCTCCACCGGACCCTGGAAGACTTTGGGGTCGTGGATGGATATGACGGGTGAGCCTGTGCGTGGAGCGCGACCCCGAGAGCAGTCCTCCGCGCCTCCGCGCTCCTCCGCGTGCTCCGCGTGAAACTGCGGCGCAGCGATGCCTGACTGCGGACGTGCAGATCCCTCGACTCGCTGCGCTCGCTCGGGATGAAGAGAGATCGCGGCGCTCGGGATGACAGCGTGAATGCAGAACGGCCCCGGAGCGCCGAAGCGTCCCGGGGCCGTTCAACCAACTCACCAACTCACCAACTCACCAACTCACCGCTTAGTTGCGACCGTACCGCCCGTTGTTGTTCAGCGGCTGCCAGTACGCGGCGATGCGGTACATCGACGCGCCACTGTTCCCGTCGCGCACGCGCAGCGTGGCCGTGTAGTTGTTGCTCGCGTTCGGCTGCTGGATCACGTCGACGTCGCCGCGTCCCTCGACACGCTCGACCCGGAGGATACCGTCCTGGCGCGGCAGGCCGCTCAGCGTCTGGCCGCGGCCCGTGCGGGGCTCACGGTTGCCCATCGGCTGGATGTAGGCGTTCCCGCCCTGGAGCTGGATGCGGATCTCGCGGTCGACCATGCCCTGCCAGCGATACACCTCGCGGGTCGCGTTGCCGTAGCGGCCATTGTTCCCGCGGTTACCCCAGCGGCCGTTGTTGTCGTGGTTCTTGTCCCAGCGGCCATTGTCGTGGTGATCGTCGCGGTCGTTGTCGTAGCGGCCGTCATTGTTGTAGCGGCCGTCGTTGTTGTACCGGCCGTCGTTGTTGTACCGGCCATCAGTGTTGGCCCGGCCGTAGCGATCGTCGCCGTTGTTCTGCGCCGCCCGCACAGCGGCGTCGCGCGCGTTCTGTGCGCGCAGCTCCTCGTCGTGCCGCGCGATCGCCGTCGACTTCAGGTCGACGCCGCCGCTGCGATCGCAGGCGTTGGAAGCTTCGGAGCTCACCCGCGAGCCGTTCCGGCATACGGTGACAGGATTGCGAGACTGGGCCTCGGCGCGCGGGGCGAATGCCGTCGCGAGCGCCAGACCCATGCCGATCGAGAGAACAAAGCGACTGCCCATGGTTGTGCTCCTGTTTGCGTGAAGGTCGTGCCTACCAGTCTCGCATCGGCCGGGCCAGCATGCGCGGCCGTAGGTCACAGCGCTAAGCCACTGTGGTTAAAGCACTTATGCACTGTGTGATCCAGGACCCATTCGGTCCAACTGTCCACCGGTCGGGACAGTGGGCGTCCTGATCGGAGCGCATCGAGGTGGCTCGGCGGGGCGGCCCGAAGGACACGCCCCGCTCACCCGCGGGGCGACCCGAAGGACACGCCCCGCTCACCCTCTAGACCATCACCTTTTCGACGCGCAACGGCAGTTCACGCAACCGTTTGCCTGCGGCATGGAAGACGGCATTGGCGACCGACGCGGCGACCCCCGTGATGCCGATCTCGCCGACACCCTTCGCGCCCGTCGCACTCACATGCTCGTCGCGCTCGTCGACGAAATGCACGTCGATCTTGCCGACGTCCGCGTTCACCGGCAGGAGATACTCGTCGAGCTGCGCGTTCACGTAGCGGCCCGTGCGCGGATCGATCAGCGTCTCTTCCGTGAGCGCCATGCCGATCCCCCACACCGTGCCGCCGATGATCTGGCTGCGCGCCGTCTTCTCGTTGAGGATCGTGCCGACGGCATGTGCCGTGACGACGCGCGGCACGCGCACGATGCCCAGCTCCTCGTCCACGCGCACTTCGGTGAACACGGCACCGAAGGAGTGATAGGAGAACTGCTGAGCGTCGGGACCCGCCTGCGACTGTACCGTCACCTCTACCGGCTGACCACCCGCACGCTTGATCGCGTCCGCCGGTGATTCACCCGCATTCGACATCGCGGCGAGCTTCGTCTTGAGCGCCGCCGCCGCATCGTGCACTGCACTGCCCGTCGACGCAGCGGTCATCGAACCGACGGAGGGAGGCGTCTGCGGCATCTCGGTGTCGCCGAGCTCGAAGCGCACGCGCTCGACCGGGATGCCGAGGACGTCGGCGGCGATCTGCGACATGGCCGTGTACGTGCCGCACCCGATCTCCTGCGTCCCCGCTCGAACGACGACGGAGCCGTCTGCCATCATCCGCGCCGTCGCGCCGGCGGGCAGACGAACCGCCGGATACGTCGCCGTCGCCATCCCCCATCCCACGAGCCACCGTCCGTCGCGCATCGAGCGCGGCTTCATCTGACGCTTGCTCCACCCGAACGCCTCGGCGCCGACACGATAGCATTCGCGCAGCGACTTGCTCGACCAGGGCTTGTTCGCCTCGGGATCGCGCTCGGCGTAGTTCTGCAGGCGAAGCTGCACCGGGTCGATGCCGAGCTCGTACGCCAGCTCGTCCATCGCGCTCTCGAGCGCGAAGGTGCCGGTGGACTCGCCCGGCGCGCGCATGAACGTCGGCGAGCC
Source organism: Gemmatimonadaceae bacterium (assembly GCA_036383935.1). GTDB lineage: Bacteria > Gemmatimonadota > Gemmatimonadetes > Gemmatimonadales > Gemmatimonadaceae > AG11. Next base: position 2,698 of record DASVNI010000431.1, read on the forward strand.
GACGTTGAGCCGCTTGAGATCGTACGTCGTCTCGACGTTCGGACAGGCGTACAACATCCGCGTCTGCGACGTCGCCGGCTCGATCCAATCCTCGATCGTCGACGTGCTCGACGTGCTCGCGTGGCGGATCGCCGTGAGAACGCCATCGCGTGTCGCGCCGAGGGAGATGCGCTGCACCGTGATCGGCCGTCCGCCGACGGGCCCGAACATCTGACGGCGCGTCATCGCGAGCTTCACCGGTCGCTTCACGACGCGCGCCGCCATCGCGGCGAGGATCTGGTGCGACCACGCGCCGCCCTTGCTCCCGAAGCCGCCGCCGGTGAAGTAGCTGATCAGCCGGATGTCTTCCGGCTTGATGCCGAATGCGCCCGCCACCGTGCCGCGCACGCTGAAGATCCCCTGCGTCGAGTCGTAGAGGGTGAGCTTCTCCCCCTCCCACGCCGCTACGGTGTTGTGCACCTCCATCGGGTTGTGATTCTCGAGCGGTGTGGTGTACACGTGCTCCATCTTCACGGCGGCCTCGCGCAGCCCGCGCTCCACGTCGCCCCGCGTAACGACACGCTGGCCACCGAACATCGGATGCACTTCCTCGGGCGGGATGGTCGGCGTGCTCGCCCAGTCGAGCACGGGCTTCTCGCCGGCGTACCGCGCCGTCACGAGCTGCGCGCCCTCCATGGCTGCCTCGAACGAGTCCGCGACGACGACCGCGATCGGCTGGCCGTTGTACATCACGTCGGGTGTCTGGAGCAAGGTGGGAATGCGCATCGTCTTGCCGCGCTGCGGCACGTTCACCTTCGGCGCGTTGAACGGCGTGAGCACGGCGAGCACCCCCTTCACCTTCTCGGCCGGCGCGGTGTCCATCGACGTGACGCGCCCCTTCGCGATGCTGCTCGTCACGATCACGGCGTACGCCGGGTTGGTGACGGGAAGCTCGAGGGCGTAGCGCGCACCGCCGGTGACCTTCAGGCGGCCATCGACGCGGTCTATTGGAGCGCCCAGCTTCGCTGGGCGCATGCCGCCGCTCGTGTTGTCGCTCATGTCGTCACCTCCGCCAGTGCGCGCTCGAGCGTGCGGCGCGCGAGTGGCACCTTGAAGCGGTTGTCGCGCAGCGGCTTCGCGTCGGCGAGCGCCGCCTGCGACGCGGCGCGGAAGGCCGCAGCCGTCGCCGGCCGGCCAACGAGCGCATGCTCCGCCGCCATGGAGCGCCAGGGCTTCGTGCCGACACCGCCCAGCGCGACGCGCGCCGCGCGGATCGCTCCGCCCTGGACGTCGACCGCCACCGCCGCCGAGGCGAGCGCAAACGCGTACGACGCACGATCGCGCACCTTGAGGTAGAGCGAGTGCCGCGCGAAGGGCAGCGCGGGAAGATCGATCGCGGTGATCAGGTCGCCGGGCTGCAGCACCGTCTCCCGCTCGGGGTGCTGGCCCGGTAGGAGATGGAAATTGGCGATCGGGATGACGCGCTCCCCCGATGGACCATGCACGTGTACCGTGGCGTCGAGCGCGACGAGTGCGACGGCAAAGTCGGATGGATGTACGGCGATGCACTTGTCACTACCGCCAAGGACCGCGTGCGTGCGGTTGAGCCCCAGGATGGCCGAGCATCCCGAGCCGGGCTCGCGCTTGTTGCACGCCGTCGCGACGTCGCGGAAGTACGGACAGCGCGTGCGCTGCATGATGTTGCCGGCGAGCGTCGCCATGTTGCGGAGCTGTCCCGACGCGGCGAGGAGCAGCGACTGGCTGACGAATGGATAGCGCTCCTTCACGCGCGTGTCCCACGCGACGTCGCTCATGCGCGCCAGCCCGCCGAGCCGGAGGCCGCCGTCGGAGAGATCGGCCACCGCGGCGAGCGACTTGTCCGTCGTACCGAGGGCGTTGATGTCGACGACTCCAGTCGGCCGCTCGACGTCGAGCTTCATGAGGTCGACGAGGTTCGTGCCCCCGGCGATGAACCGCGTCGGCTGCGCCGCACCGGCGCCGCTGCGCACGGCGTCGTCCACCGACGCCGCTCGGCGATAGGTGAAGTCGATCATTTTGGCCCCCCTCCCTCCGCGGAGCGGGTCTGTCGCACCGCCTGTACCGCGGCGACGATCCCCGGATAGGCGCCGCACCGACAGATGTTGCCGCTCATCGCCTCGCGCACGTCGTCATCCGTCGGCCCCCACGGCTCCTTCACCACCGCGGTGGCCGACATGATCTGCCCCGATGTGCAGTAGCCGCACTGGAAGCCGTCGTGCGTGATGAACGCCTGCTGCATCGGATGCAGCGTCTCGCCCTGTGCCAGCCCTTCGACGGTCGTGACGTGCGCGCCGTCGGGCACCATCACCGCCAGCGTGAGACAGGAGAGCACACGCCGGCCGTCGATGTGGACGGTGCACGCGCCGCACTGGCCGTGATCGCATCCCTTCTTCGTCCCGGTGAGGCCGGCGCGATCGCGCAGTGCGTCGAGCAACGTGACGCGCGGCTCGACATCGAGCGCGATGGGGCGTCCATTGACGTCCAGCGTGATGTGCATGGGACCGGCGGGCGACGAAGTCGGCGCGGTCTCGCGCATGCTCGATGCCGCCCTCGCGACGCTCGGCACGAGCGCCGCCGCGGCGAGCGCAGCCGCGGTAGCCATCGCCGACTGCAGGAAGTCGCGGCGCGTCAGGGTCAGTTGATCGCCGTCGGTCATCCCGAGCGAGTGCAGCGCCCCCGCGTCATCCCGAGCGAGCGCAGCGAGTCGAGGGATCTGCACCTCGACGTCCACCGAGCTCTGCGGAACGACGTCGACGCCGGCGACGTACCGCCACCGGATCACTCCTCGCGCATCGATGACATAGAGCGCGGTGCCGCCCCGCACACCGAACCTGCTCGAGACTTCGGGACGACGCTCCATGACGACGCGCGGCGCCGGCGCGCCGTCGCCCTCACCCGGATAGTGCGCGGTGAGCATCTCGCTCGCCGGATCCCAGTGCGGCGACGCGAGCACGAGCAGCACGCTGTCGCCGCGAAGGTCCGACAGCATCGCCGCGTCTCCAGCGGCGACGGCGAGAGCGAAGTCGGGCGCGGCATGGCCGACGCCGAGCGGTGAATCGGGCTGCATCGTTCCTCCAGCCGCTGATCGCGAGTGTACGATTGAGCCCGACTACGCGCCGCAAAACACGTGCTGCGCGACGCGCAGCGAGGGCGCGGAGGTAACCGAGGGGGTGCGGAGAACGGCGAAGTTGGTTGAACGGCCTCGAGACGCTTCGGCGCGCTGCGGTTTCACGCGGAGGGCGCGGAGCGGTGCACCAACGTCGACCACCTGGCGCCCGGGCCCGCGGAGGACGCGGAGCGTGGTGGAGAGATCTCTCCCCGGACCATTAAAAACACTCGGGGTCGATGGATATGACGGGTGAGCCTGTGCGTGGAGCGCGACCCCGAAAGCAGTCCTCCGCGTCCTCCGCGATCCTCCGCGTGCTCCGCGTGAAACTCCGGCGCAGCGATCTCAAAATGCGGATCCCTCGACTCGCTGCGCTCGCTCGGGATGAC
>DASVNI010000432.1:0-17310 GCA_036383935.1 Gemmatimonadaceae bacterium
CGCCGTGCGCGCCGCGGTCTCCTTCCCGGTCGAGCCGCTGCGGGCGCAGAACCTCCGGCTGCTCGCCGCCTGGACCACCGACGTACGCGGTGAGCCGGCCGCGGTGCTCGCCTACCGACTCGATGACCGGCTTCTCGTGCAGTACCTGGTTGCGGAGGATGTATTCTTCCAGCATCCTGCAATCAGGGCCGCGATCGCCGACCATCATCTGCTTCGCGCGTCCGACGGCGACCGGACGGTCGCCGCCTGGCCGGACTCGTCCACTGGCAACATTGTCGTCGGCGACGTCCCCACAGAGGCCCTTCAGACCATCTGGCGCTCGGAGAGATCGCGCTGAACCTTCGCCTGCCCCGCGTTTCGCAATGTCGTGCCCGACGACTCCTCGTCGCGATCGCGGTGGCAATGGCAACCCAGCCGGCCGCCGCATTCGCGCAGACGCCAACCGCGCCGACGCCGGCTGCACCGACCACTCCGGCGGCTCCTGATTCGCTGTCGCCCGACTCGCTGGCCGCGCGGCTCGCGCGCGCCGAGGCGGCGATCGAAGCCATGCGCCAGCAGATGGCGACCGAGTCACAGACTACCGTGCACACGCGGTCGCGCCTGCAGTTGGACCTGACCGGCATGATCATCACCAACGCCTTCTACACGAACGGGCGCGCCAACAGCTTCGATGTTCCACTCATCGCGCTGGCGCCCAGTGATGTAGCGGAGAACAAGGCCTTCGGCGCTACGGTGCGCCAGACGCGTCTCGGCGGTGTGGTGACCGTCAACCAGGTCCTCGGTGGAAGCTTCATCGGCGACCTGGAGATCGACTTCTTCGGCGGCGTGTCGAACGGACCGGGCGACCGCCGCCTCTTTCCAGAGCCGCGTCTGCGCACCACGACCGCGACGCTGCACTGGTCGCGCACCGATCTCATGGTGGGCACCGACGTACCGCTCGTCTCTCGGCTCACGCCGATCAGTGTGGCGGCGATCGGCATCCCTGAATTCTCGGGATCGGGCAATCTCTGGAACTGGCTCCCGACGATCCGTCTCACGCAGCGGGTCGCGACGACGTCCCTGCCGCGCACCACGCTGCGCTGGGGCGTGCAAGGCGCCGTCATGTCGCCCTTCGCCGGCGCGCAGTACCCCGGCGATCCCGACCTCGCGGACGCGGGTGAGCGCTCCGCGCGCCCCGCATTCGAGGGTCGCATCTTCGCGCAGTGGGGCGACACGACCTCGTCGGGTGCCTCCGACGTCACGATCGGAGAAGGTGGAGGCGAGATCGGCGTAGGCGTGCACCACGGATGGGTCGCGGTTGGCGACGCGCCGCTCCAGAACAGCAACGCACTCACCGCCGACTGGCGCATCTCGTTCACCCCGCGCGTCGAGCTTCGCGGCGAGTGGTACGTCGGCCGCCTGGTGCGTGGGCTTGGTGGTGGCGGTATCAACCAGGCGTTCGGCAGGCCCATCGCGAACGAGCCCCTCGGTCCGCCGATCAACGATCAGGCCGGATGGGCGCAGCTCAACGCGCAGTTCCTCCAGACCCTGCTCGGCGGCGCGGGCTGCGGCCTCGACGTGGTCGACCTCGCAGACCGCCCCGTCCGCACCCGCAACACGGTGTGCTCGACGTACATGCTCTGGCGCCCCTCGGAGCCCTTCTTCGTCGGCCTCACGTTTCGTGGCATCGCGACGAAGTACGACACGGGCGCAACGGGCCACGTCCGGCAGCTCAACCTCGGACTCGGCTTTGAGCTCTGACGCCCGGAACCGGAGGCGCGCCGCACACATTCTTGCGGCACTGACCGCCTTGCTGTGCCACACGGCGGTCGCGCACGCACAGGGCGGCGTGAGCGGGCAGCTCTCGCTCATCGAACGACAGGGCGCCGACAGGAGCGATCCAGCGAGCGCCGTGGTGTATCTCGAGGTGCGGGGCCGCGTCGCACCGCCGACCGAGCCGCGATCCGCGCTCCGCCAGACGACGATCGCGATGACGGGGCGCGAGTTCGTGCCGCACGTCCGCACGATTCTCGCCGGCGGCAGCGTCGCATTTCCGAACCAGGACCCGTTCAGCCACAACGTCTTCTCCAACGCCGAGGCGGGCCCGTTCGATTTGGGACTGTACCGCCGCGGCGTCAGCATCGCGCGAACCTTCGCGCGCCCCGGGATCTATCCCGTCTATTGCAACATCCACTCGCGCATGGTGAGCTTCGTCATCGCCGTGCCGACGCCGTACGTCGCGACGGTCGCGCCGGACGGCCGATTCATGATCCCCGACGTGCCCGCGGGCACCTACGTCCTGCATGCGTGGCACGAGCGCGCTGGAGGGGCCGTGACACGTGAGATCGTCGTGCCTCCGACCGGACTGGCCGGCCAGCACATCGTACTCGACGCGCGCGCGTACGTCGCGGGGCCGCACCTGAACAAGTTCGGCTTGCCCTACGCGGCGAGTCGGGCCGATCGTTACTGATGCGCTTCCTCTCGCGCACGTCGCTTCCGCGCTCCGTCGCGTTGCCGCTCCGGGTGTTCGGCGCCGGCGTGGCGCTCGTGCTGCTGGTGCTCGTCCTCGTCTTCGCGCTGCTCTCGCAATGGGTGCAGCGCAACGCCGACGCCGTCGTGCGCCGTGAGCTCGAGCAGTCGGCCGATCTCGTGGCCCAGGTGCTCTCCGCACGCCAGCGCAGCCTCGCCGGCGGCGCGCGCGTCTTCGTGCAGGGACCCAGCTTCCGCTCCTTCATCGCCGACCGTCGGCAGCAGCAGCAACAGTCGGCCCGTTTCGCCGACTCGCTGCGCCTCGACATCCTCGATCAGACCGTCGAAGCGACGTCGCAGCTCGAGGCCGACTGGGCGTTCGTCGTCGGCGAGCGCGGGATCCTGCTGGCGAAGAGCGACGAGCCCGATGCGTATGGCTCGGATCTCAGCGGCGTCCCGCTCGTCGCCGGCGCGCTCCAGGGTCACGTCACGAGCGGCTTCGGCGTCTCGCGCGACTCGCTCCTCTTCCAGGCGGTCGCGGTGCCGATCGCCGTGCCGGGCAGTGCGCCGAGCGGCGCGCTCGTCGCGACCAAGGTGGTGGACTCGCTGCTCGCGCACGACGTGAAGGCCGCGACCTCCGCCGAGATCGTGTTCTTCGTGCGGGATGCGCAGGGCGCGCGCATCGCCGCCACCTCGTTCGCCACACCGCTCGGAAAGCACCTCGCCGCCGACGTCGCCGATCAACCGCGCTCGCACATCGTCATCGACGGCACGCGCTACGCCACTCAGGGTGCTGCCGTCACGACGGCGGGTGGCGAGGTGGTCGGCGGCTACGTCGTCATGAGCGCGCACGATGCGGCGACCGCCGAGCTGGCGCAGGTGCGCCGCGCGCTGCTGCTCGGCGCGCTCGTCGGACTGGGATTGAGCGCGCTCGCCGCGTTCGTCGCCGCTACGCGCTTCGCCCGTCCCGTGCGCGCGCTCGCGACGCTGGCCGAGCGCGCGACACACGGAGACTACGCGAACACCCGCGCTGCCCCACTGCGCCGTACCGCGCAGCCGGACGATCTCAGCGCGCTCGATGTCGCGGTGCACGAGCTGGCCGCCGAGCTGCGGGATCGCGAGCGGCTCGCATCCACGGTGGGCGCCGCGGCGACGTCGCTCGCGCGAGCCGAGGCTGCAGTGGCGGCGGCGCCGAGCGTCGCCGTGCACCGCCTCGGTGTCGTCGGGGGACGCTCGACGAGTGCGCCCGTGCGCTCCGCGCCGGCGCTCACCCCCGCATCGTCCGACGAGCTGCATCCCGGTGACGTCGTCGCCGAGCGGTATCGGATCGAGGCGGTGCTTGGTACCGGCGAGCTGGGGGTGACGTATCGTGCGCACGACCGCGTCGGCGGTACCACCGTTGCGCTCAAGCGTATGCACCCCGCGCGCGTCGGCGGCGACCCCGCAGCGCTCGTCGCCGCGCTTCGCGGCGAGTTGAGCGCGGTGCGGCGACTCGTGCATCGGAATGTCGTCCGCGTCTACGACGTCGGGGGAGAGGCCGGCGTTCCTTTCGTGACGATGGAGTACATCGACGGCCTGTCGCTCGCCGCACTGCTGCGCGACACCGGTCCGCTTCCGGACGATGTCGTGCTGACGATCGCGAAGCAGCTCTGCCGCGCACTCGCCGCCGCGGAAGCGGAGAATGTCGTCCATGGGCGACTGACTCCGCGCCAGATCCACCTCGGCTACGACGGTGTCCTGCACGTCGGCGATTTTGCCCTTGCGGCGGTCGAGCGGCGAATCCGCGAGCACGTCGGTGGTCCGAGCGCGGAGACGGCGTCGCGTGCGCCGCAGCTCGCCGGCGCCACGGTTGGCGCGCCCGAGTACATGTCGCCCGAGCAGCTCATCGGCGAGGCGCCCAGCGCGAGCGCAGATCTCTACGCGGCGGGCGTCGTGCTCTACGAGTGCGTCACGGGAGCGACGCCCTTCCGCACGGACTCGCCGCTCGCCTTCCTGGCGCAGAAGCTCGGCGGCACGGAGACGGCGGGAGCCGATGTGCTCCAGCCATCGCGTCCATCGCGCAGCGTGGTCGCGCCATTGCTGCGCGACCTCATCGCGCGCATGATCGCCCCCGAGGCGGAGCGTCGTCCCGCCTCCGCCGGCGCGCTGCTCACCGTCATCGAGCGCGCCGGCTGAATCGTTCGGCTACGGTTGCTGCGTCAGCTGTCCGCGAATCTCGCCGCCTGGGTTCGCCGCGGTGTGCAGGTTCACGTACGCGTTACCCGTTCGCATCAACACGTCGAGCGAGTCGTTCGAGATCGTCGCCGTGTTCGTCGAGCTGAACGTACCGGTGAGTGTGCCGCTCGTCCCCGCGCCAGCCACGCTGAACGGGACGATGATGTTGGCGTTCGCCCCCACTCCCGCCGGCCCATGGATGTGCGCTCCGGTCAGCGGACCCGTCATCCCGGTGAAGGTGATCGTGAAGGTGTACGTCCCCGCGCTCTTCACGATCGTGGCCGTGCCAGTGCCGGGTACGTTCTTCGCCGGATTCTCTCCGGCGCCGTTCATCGTGGTGGCGAAGGTCACCGAATTCGGAAGCAGGACGTTGTCGTTGTTGTTGCAGGCGAGCGCCGTGGCGCCGGCGACGATCGCCGCCATGAGCATGGCCGACGCGACGAGCCCGCGTGAAGGTGGATGATGCATGGGCATGATGCGGCCTCGACGGATGTAGGAAATGCACCACGCCGCACACTGCGGCGCGATCGATCGAGAGCGGAGACGGCGCGATGTGCCGGAGTATTCCTGCTCGCGACTCGCGCGACCGGCGGGGAATAATCGGGCCAGCACACAGCGTCTTCGCAGTATCCCCTTCCCCGACAGATGTCTCTGCGACTATGGCAGATCGTCCCCGACGTTGCGACGGTGGACGCGCTCGCTGAGCCGTGGCAGAAGCTCTATGCACACTCGACGCTCGTCGCCACGCTCGTGTTGTTCGGCCATGTGGCGGGGCTCTTCGTCGCCGGCGCCCTGACCTACTCGACGGAATCGGGCGCCCTGCGCCTCGATCTCGCCGACGAGGGCGAGCGGCGACGCTATCTGCGGGTCGCGTCGCCCGCACGCAGTGCGACCGCGCTCGCGCTCGCCGTCGCGATGTGCAGCGGCATCCTGCTCTTCCTCGCCGACCTCGAGGCGTTCGCGGTATCGCGCGTCTTCTGGACGAAGATGTGCCTCGTCGTCCTCCTGCTCGTGAACGCCATCGTCGCCTCACGCCTCGACGCGCGCCTGCTCCGCGAGAGCGACGCGCCCATCGCGCAGCGCGCGAGCCTCTGGCGACGGCGGCGCGCCAGCGCGTGGGCGACGGCCGCGCTCTGGTTCGCGCTCGTGCTTTCGGGGACCGCGCTCGCCTCCCGCTGAGTCGCGAGCGCGCCGGCTCGCTATTGCGCCAGCACGGGTTGGAGCGCGCGCCAGACGTTGTTCGCGACGATCGCCTCGCCCGTGTTGTTCGGGTGCATGCCGTCGCCCTGGTTCAGGCTCGGCCGCCCCGCCACACTGTCGAGCAGGAAGGGAAGCAGCCTGACGCCGTGCTCCTTCGCCAGCGTGGGAAACATCGTATGGAAGGCGCGCGTATAATCCGGACCCATGTTCGGCGGCGCCTCCATCTGGACGAGCAGCAACGCGGCGGCGGGGCGATCGCGTTTGATGCGATCCAACACGCTGCCGATCGTGGCGGTAGTTGCAGTGATGGGAAGCCCGCGAAGGCCGTCGTTCGCTCCCGTCTCCACCACCACCACATCCGCCGGACGCTTGAGCACCCAGTCGAGCCGGCGGAGCAGCCCTGCCGAGGTCTCGCCGCTCACTCCCGCGTTCACCACCTGGTACGGCAGCCCGGCCGCGTCGATCTTGCGCTGGATTCGCTGGGGATACGCGCTATCGGGATCGAGTCCCAGCCCTGCGGTAAGCGAGGTGCCAAGGAACAGGATGGTGCGTCGAGCTTCCGGCTCGACGCTCCCAACCGCCGGAACCGCTCCCGAACCCGTGCGCACGGGATTTTCTTCCGATGTGGCCGGCTTTCTACCGGACGCCGAATCACGGCTCGTCCCCGCTCCGCTCGAGCCGCTGCACGAGATCGCCATGGCGCCAGCCAGCAGCGCGCCCATCACTCTGTGAGACCGCATGCTTGAAGCTCGCCAGTTGACGAAGGAATACCAGTCCGGCGACCACCGGATCGCCGTACTCAAGGACGTCAGCTTCTCCATTCCGGACGGTGCCTTCGTGGCGATCGTCGGGCCCTCGGGGAGCGGGAAGACCACCCTGCTCGGCCTGCTCGCCGGGCTAGACGTACCAACGCACGGTAGTGTCCTCATGGCAGGTGACGACCTCGGAAAGCTGAGCGAGGACCGCCGCGCCCAGCTTCGCGGCGCGAAGGTCGGGTTCGTCTTCCAGAGCTTCCAGCTCATCCCGACGCTCACCGCGCTCGAGAACGTGCAGGTGCCCCTCGAGCTGCGCGGCGACGACGGCGCGCCGGCGCGCGCCCGTGAGCTGCTCACCCGCGTCGGGCTCGGTGATCGGGCGCACCACTTCCCGAACCAGCTCTCGGGCGGCGAGCAGCAGCGCGTGGCCATCGCGCGCGCGTTCAGCAACTCGCCCCGCCTCCTCTTCGCTGACGAGCCGACCGGCAACCTCGACAGCGAGACGGGCGCACACATCGTCGAGCTGCTCGAGACGCTCAACCGGGAGTCGGGCACGACGATCGTCCTCGTCACGCACGACCTCAACCTCGCGCGACGCGCCCAGCGCATCATCCGCCTCGCCGACGGCGTGGTCGTGAGCGACGCGCCCAGCGCGCCGTCGGGCGATCTCGCGAACGAGACGGTCGCGGCGCAGGCCGCCGCACTCGAGGGCTGACCCATGGCGATCCGGACGTCGCAGCTCCTTCGGCTCGCGTGGCGCGAGAGCCGCACCGCGCGCCGGCGCCTCCTGCTGTACATGTCGTCCATCTCCCTCGGCGTGGCCGCGCTCGTGGCGATCGACTCGTTCGCGAGCAATACGCAGCGAAGTGTGCGCGAGCAGGCCCGCGCCCTCCTCGGCGGCGACATCTCGCTCACCACGCGCCTGCCGAACTACCCCAAGCCCATCATCTACGCCCTCGACTCGCTGAATCGCGAGGGCGTGCGCCTCGCGCAGGTCTCGACCTTCGGGTCGATGGCGCTGGTGGAGCGCACGGGGCACACGCGGCTCTCGCAGGTGCGTGCCGTGACGGACCTCTACCCGCTCTACGGCGAGATCACCACGTCGCCCGCGAAGCAGTGGAGCCGCCTGCAGCAGGGACGCTTCGCGCTCGTCGATCCGTCGCTGCTCGTCGCGCTCGATGCGCATGTCGGCGATACGCTGACGCTCGGCTTCGCGCGCTTCGTCATCATCGGCACCCTCGTCAGCGTGCCCGGCGACGTGGCCGTCACCTCCGCGATCGGTCCGCGCATCTACATCCCGGAGCGCTACCTGAAGGAGACGTCGCTGCTGCTCTTCGGCAGTCGCGTCGAGCACGAGACGGTGCTCAAGCTCACGCCGCAGCTCCCGCCGCAACGCTTCATCTACCGCTTCAAGAGCAGGCTCGAGGCGGCGCAGGTGCGCTACCGCACCGCGGCGCAGACGGAGTTCAACCTCACCGAGGCGATCGACCAGCTTCGCGACTTCCTCGGCGTGATCGGGCTCGTCGCACTCCTCCTCGGCGGGATCGGCGTGGCGAGCGGCGTGAACGCCTTCGTCATGCGGAAGATCGACACCGTCGCCATCCTGCGCTGTCTCGGCGCGACGAGCGGCCAGGTGCTCACGATCTACCTTCTGCAGGCCGCCGCGATGGGGCTCATCGGCGCCGCGGCCGGCGCGCTGCTCGGCATCGTGCTGCAGCTCGCGCTCCCCAACGTCCTGGCCGACTTCCTTCCGGTCGACGTCTCCGTCAGCGTGGAGCCCACCGCCGTTGCGATGGGACTGCTCGTCGGCCTGTGGGTCGCGTTGGTGTTCGCGCTCCGTCCGCTCGTCGCGCTGCGCAACGTCAGCCCGCTGCAGACGCTCCGGCGCGAGAGCGACGCCGACGCCCTCCGCGGCGCGACGTTCGACCCGATTCGCGTGCTCGTCGCCCTCGGGATCGTCCTCAGCATCGTCGGCCTGGGCGTCGCGCGCGCCGAGAACCCGCGTCAGGGGCTCGGCTTCTCGGTCGCCATCGCCGCGGCGATCGCCCTCCTCTTCGCGGCAGCCACGGCACTCAGCGCGCTGGCACGTCGTGCCGTGCGCCCACACTGGCCATTCGTGCTGCGACAGGGCATCGCGAGCCTGTATCGCCCGGGGAACCAGACTCGCGCCGTCGTGCTCGCCCTCGGCTTCGGCGTCTTCCTGATGAGCACTGTGTATCAGGTGCAGCGCAACCTGCTTCGCACCGTCTCGGTGAAGGTCGATGCGTCGCGCGCGAACGTCGTCTTCTTCGACGTGCAGGATGATCAGGGTGCGCCGCTCGACTCGCTGATCCGATCGGAGGGATTCTCTATCGTGCAGCGCACGCCGATCGTCCCGATGAAGATCGCGTCGATCAATGGCGTCACGTCGGCGAACATCATCGGTGACACGGCGCGCGGGCGTCGCCGTGCCGGCTGGGCGATGCGGCGTGAGTTTCGCTCGACCTTCCGCAACGAGGTCGTTCCCTCCGAGCGCGTCGTCGCGGGGAAATTCCATACGGGTGGTACACCGACGTCGTCACTCCCCGCGGTGTCGGTCGACAAGGGCGTTGCTGAAGACCTGAAGCTCGCGATCGGGGACACGATCGTCTGGGACGTGCAGGGCGTTCGCGTGCCCACGCGCGTCACGAGCTTCCGCGAGGTGAACTGGACGCGCTTCGAGCCCAACTTCTTCATCGTCTTCGAGCGTCGCGCCATCGAGGATGCACCGAAGCAGTTCGTGCTTCTCGCCGACGTGCGCGGTCCGAACGCGGTCGCGCGGCTGCAGCGCGACGTCGTGGCGCGATTCCCGAACGTCTCGAGCCTCGACCTGACTCTGATCCAGCAGACCGTCGGCCGTGTGCTCGACCGCGTCACCGCGGCCATCCGCTTCCTCGCGGGGCTGAGCCTCGCGCTCGGCGTCCCGGTCCTGTTCAGCGCCGTGAGCGCGACTCGCCGCGAGCGGCTTCGCGAGGGCGTGCTGCTCAAGGTCCTCGGCGCGACGCGACGTCAGGTCGGCCGCATCATGCTGTCGGAGTACCTCTTGCTCGGCGCGCTGGGCAGCATCGTCGGCATCGTGCTGAGCATCGGCGGCGCCTGGGGGCTGATGCACTTCGTCTTCAAGCAGCCCTTCGTCCCCGCCGTGATTCCCGCGCTCGGTGTCGCGCTCGCGATGATCGGCGTGTCCGTCTCGATCGGACTGCTCACGGGGCGCGACGTGTTCCGTGAAACACCGATGGCGGCGCTACGAGAAGCGTAGCGCCGCCATCATCGGTCGAACGAACGGCGATCCTTACTGCTGGATCGCGCTCAGCGGAATCGTATCGCCCTGCGCGCTCACGTGAGCGGCACAGGCGAGAAAGAGTCCGGTCGTGAACGCCAGGATGAGGCGCTGCACGCTGGCGGGGATCTTCTGCATAGGGAGGGTGCGGCGGGCAGGAAAAAAAGTTGTGGGCGCCGCCGAGCCGCTACGGCACCGACGCCCACCCAGAGTTATAGACGACGATCAACGGCATCTCGTCACCCCGAGGCTCTACACGTGTGAGCGCTTCGGGGTCCACCGCGATGGACCGGATGTGCGCTCAGTTCGCTAGGTAGCGCGCACCAGGTCGTACTCGATCGCCTCGATCACAACCGATCCGTCGATGATCGACTTCGCAATGTAGTCGTTCCATCGCCCGCGGCGTACCTCTCACCATCTACTCGCGCTTCACTCCGCACTCCGGCTCCCGATTGGTGATCCCCATCACCATCACTGAGCCCCGTGCGTCGTCATCCCGAGCGAGTGAAGCGCGCGCCATGTCATCCCGAGCGAGCGCAGCGCGCGCCATGTCATCCCGAGCGAGCGCAGCGAGTGCTGTCATCCCGAGCGAGCGAAGCGAGTCGAGGGATCTGCACTTCCTGAAGCCTAAGAAACGACGGAACGCGGATCTTTGACTGCGATTCCGCGGAAACGGCAGGATCGATCCCTCTCGGGGTCGAGTGCGATACGCCCAGCGCACCAGTCCTCTCCATCCCCGACTTCAAAATCTTTGATGGTTCGGCGGAGAGATCTCAGCACCCACACGGAGCGATCCGGCTCCTTCCGGTACATCCGGGTGAATCCGGGGCCCTGCCGTTCAGAAGGCCGAGAGGAAGATCCTGCCCTTTCCCCGTGATCGCCGTTCAAGATCCGCGTTCCGTCGTTGCCGAGCCAACAGTGACGTCCAGCTCGATCCCTGCCCCCAGCTGATGGCCCTAAGGCGCGCTCGACGCCGCACCCCGAAATGGCTAGCATTGGGAATGGATCGACCAAGCACCCCACCGAAGGAAGATCAGCACAGAACCGGGCGCGATCTCCGCGCAGCGCTGATCTTCGGCGTGGTGGCCGCTACGATCGAGCTCGCGCTGCTGCTGTACTTCTTCCGGTGAGAGACGCCCCGTCGGTTGACGGGAGTCACTGATCGAGGGTCGTTCCGCTTCAGGGGGGGATCACGTCGATGCACGTCGCGTTTCTGGCGGTCGCTTTCCAACTCCAGATTGCAGCGCTCCCTGCGCCTGCGGCGCAGGGAGTCTCCGCGACCCATGCCGCCGACTCGACGCGCGATCTCAAGGCCGCACGCTCGGCGCAGGCGACGTTCGAGTTCGTCCGGCGCAGCAATCTCCCCGAGGGGTTCGGAGGGATGGGCCGCTGCGACGTGCAGCTCGGGCGCTATTGCTGGTGGTACGACGAGTTCCCGATCAAGCTGCCGCCCGAGCCGAATTCCATCGTCCGCCGGCGCCTCAGCCTCATCGCGACGCTCGACTCGCTCGGCGAGCTGCACCCGGGCGACGATTGGATCGCCGCGATGCGCGTGCACTACCGGCTGGACGGCAAGGACGCCGCTCTCACCGCGTCGGCCGATTCGGTGGCGCGTACGTGCCGCGCGACGACGTGGTGGTGCATGGCCCTCGTGGGCTACGCGAACCACCTGCTCGGTCAGTCCGCTGCGGCCGAGTCGGCGTTCACCGGCGCTCTCCAGACCATGCCCGACGACGAGCGCTGCAAGTGGCAGGACATCTCCACGCTGCTCCCCGCCAACACGCGGCACTACTACGAGGGACTTTCCTGCGAGGCTCGGCACGCCGTGGAGGACCGCTACTGGATCCTCGGCCGCCCGCGCTTCTCCTCCGGCGGCAACGAGTGGCGCTCCGAGTTCTACGTCCGGAAGCTGCAGGCGCGTCTCGCGAACCAGTCCGCCACACCGCAGGCGGGCACCTGGGGCCGCGACGCCGAGGAGCTGCTGCTCCGCTACGGCTGGCCGGTGGGCTGGAGCAAGGTCGAGCGCATGACCTACGTCGTCCCCGAGCAGAGCGTGATCGGCCACGATCCCTCCCCGAGCTTCAACTTCGCCCCGGACGAGGCCCTCTACGACACGTCGGCGTCCGCGCAGAACGACGCGTGGGACATGAAGGTCCGGACCGCCGAATCGCGCTTCGCACCGCTCAAGGTTAGACGTGTCGCCCCCATGGCGATGCAGATCGCGCGGTTCCGGCGCGGCGACTCGACCCTCGTCGTGTCGGCGTTCAAGGCTTCGGACGATTCGCTCTTCGCCGCCGGCCCCGCCGTCCTCGGCGTCACGCTGCCGGACGGTTCGATTCGCACCGTGGAAGGGACCGGAACGAGCGGCACGGCGATGCTCACCGTCGGGCGCTCCCCCCTGCTCGCCGGCGTGGATGTGACCGACACCACGACCTCGACGCTCGCGCGCGCCCGAACGCTGCTGCGCCCCCTCGCCACCGGCACCGGGCTGACCGTCTCGGACCTGCTGCTCTTCCACGCCGAAGACGGTGCCCCCGAGAGCGTAGGCGCCGCGCTCGAGAAGGCGATTGCCGGCGACACGCTCTACCGCGAACGCCCGATCGGCGTGTACTGGGAGACCTACGGTGTCGCCGCGCAGGGTGAAGCACTCGACGTCGCCGTGACCGTCGAGCGCATCGACCGGAGCTGGCTGCGAGGAGTTCGCCAGAAGCTCAAGCTCTCCGACCCCGATAGCCCGCTCCGTCTGCACTGGAGCGACGCGCGCCCCACCGAATCAGGCGAGGCGCTGTCGCGCGCCATCTCGCTCCGGCTCGGGAACCTCGAGCCGGGCAAATACAGGATCACGATGGCGTTGGGCCATGGCGACGAGGTCGCCGCGACCGCCTCGCGAGAAGTCGAGCTGCGGTAGGGCGGTAGGCGCGCCGCGCGTCAGCGCGAGGTCTGCGATCGCGGCGAGATCGGGATGGGTGCGGGCACGACGGCGGGCAGCGCGTGTTTGGGCTCGCTGATCCATCGGAGGGAAGCGCGTAGCCCCGACGACGCGTCACGCATCCGTAGCGTCCACCCGCGCGAGGTCTCCACCGCTTCCGCCGGCGGCGTCCGCCGGTCCTGGACGTCCCGATTCACTCGCCCGACGAGAAGGCGGGCCTGCTCCTCGACCAGTCGCCATCCGGTGGCGTCGGCGCCGACGCGCCGCGCGACGATCAATCCGGAGTTCACGGCATAGGAGAAGAGATCGAAGAAGCTCGGGCTGAGCGGATCGGGGCGAGACTCCTTTGCCAGTCTGGCGAACGACTCCTCCCACTCCGTGTTTCGCTCACGCCATCGTACCGCAAACCATATGTCCACCAGGTCGCCGTGATCTCGAGACGGCGTCGTCAGTTGCGGAACGAGTCCCGTGAGAACGACCTCAGACTCGAAACTGACATCCTGATGTGCCCGATCGATCATCCCTGATTCTCCACGAACGAAGTTCCGTGCAACCCGACGGCTTCGCTTCCTGCGAGCCCACGGTCCGGCGCACGGAAAGGCTCCGTCGCCCGACGTCGGGCGCGTACCGGAGTGGCCTCGGATGCAAGTCGACGGCCATGACTGCGCCGAGCTACCGCCTTCCATAACCGCGGCGGATGACGTCCCGTCACAACGCGGCTTGTTCTCACATCACAACGCGGCGGGACATCGCACCTCAACGCTCCAGTTTGGTCCGGTCACCGTCATCTGGTGCTTTCGCTGGCACGCGAATGGCGCATTGCCTCGGCTCGCAAGACCGTCCACCGACAGCTTTCGTCGGCGGGCTGGGCATTTGAGCCCGATGGGACCGATCGCAAAGGAGTCGTTGATGTACGAGAAACCCAGAGTGCAGCGGTTCGGTAGTCTCCGCGAGCTCACCTTGGGGCAGGGTCCCAACTCCGGGGGAGATGCAACGAGTATCTACCACCGCTCGTAACCGCGGCGTCCGGCGATAGCCGGCGTTGCAGATAGGGGTCCTTCGGCGCGCGAGCGTCGGAGGACCTTTGTCGTGTGGTGTCATCCCGAGCGAACGAAGCGACCGCCGTCATCCCGAGCGAGCGAAGCGACCGCCGTCATCCCGAGCGAGCGCAACGCCCGGTGTCATCCCGAGCGAGCGCAACGTCCGGTGTCATCCCGAGCGAGCGAAGCGAGTCGAGGGATCTGCACTTCCTACTGACGAGCATTCAACGCAGCACGTCGAGCTGCTGTCCGGGCGTCGTTTGGTACGTCCGCACGACGCCCGCATACCGGATTCGCAACGGACTGCCGAGGTGCGAGATCACCCGCGCCCGCGTCAATGCGTTGCGCGACCAGGCGAGCTCGACCTCGAATCCGCCGCGAGCCCGCAGCCCGCTCACCTGCCCACTGGCCCACGCCTTCGGCAGCGCAGGCAGGAGCTCCAGCTCGCCGGCCTGACTCTGCATCAGCATCTCGATGATCCCCGCCGCCGCGCCGAAGTTGCCGTCGATCTGAAAGGGCGGATGGGCGTCGAAGAGGTTCGGATAGACACCGCCGCCGCGATACTCCGTGCGGCTGCTCCCGGTGAGGGTGAGCAGGTTGTCGAGCAGGCGGAGTGCATGGTCGCCGTCGTGCAACCGAGCCCAGAAGTTGATCTTCCACGCCATCGACCATCCGGTGCCGCCGTCACCGCGAAACACCAGCGAGCGCCGCGCTGCCTCGTACAGCGCCGGAGTACCCTCGCGCGTGATCTCGCGCCCGGGATGAAGTCCCCAGAGATGTGAGACGTGGCGATGCTGATTGGTCGTGTCGTCCACGTCCTCCAGCCACTCCTGCAGCTGCCCATACCGGCCGATCTTGTTCGGCGCGATCCGCGCTCGCGCGGCGGCGAGTCGCTCGCGGAATGGGGCATCGACGTCGAGCACCTCGGCGGCGTGGATGGTATTCGCGAACAGCTCCCGGATGATCTGGTGGTCCATCGTCGGGCCCATGACGAGCCCTCCCTGCTCCGGCGAATTGGACGGGCCAGAGATCAGCTGTCCCGTTCGCGGATCCACGGTGAGCTGGTCCAGGAAGAACTCGGACGCACCCTTCAGCAGCGCGTACGCCGTGTCCCGAAGGAACGCGCGGTTGCCACCGTACTCGTAGTGCCAGGCGAGATGCTGCGTGAGCCACGCGCCACCGGTCGGCCAGATTCCGTGGTTCGAGTTGTTGATCGGTGCCGTGCCGCGCCAGAGATCAGTGTTGTGGTGCAGCACCCAGCCGTTCGCCCCGTAGTGCTCGCGCGCGGTCGCGCGCCCGGTCTGCGCCACGTCGCGAATCATCTGGAACAGCGGCTCGGTCAGCTCGGCGAGGTTCCCCGGCTCGGCCAGCCAGTAGTTCATCTCCGTGTTGATGTTCACCGTCCACTTGCTGTCCCACGGCGGTGTGTTGCTGTCGTTCCAGAGGCCCTGGAGCGTCGCGGGCTGGCCGCCGGCGCGGCTCGACGCGATGAGCAGGTAGCGCCCGTACTGGAAGAACAACGCGGCGAGCCCCGGGTCGCTCGCGCGCTTCGACGCCAGCACGCGACTGTCCGTGGGCACGGCGGGCCCGTTCCCCGGACCGAGCTCGAGGCGCACGCGGCGGAAGAGCGACTGATGGTCGGCCACATGCGCCGACAGCAGCGCGCTGTACGGCTTCGCGCGCACTCGCGCGATCGTCGTGTCGTTTCTCGCGATCGGATCGGCAGAGACATCGGCGTAGCTGACGAAGTTCGTCGCCCCCGCGAGCACGAGCGTCGCCGACGTCGCACCGCTCACGCTGGCGGAGGAGTCGGTGAAGGTGACGCGTCCTCCCTCGGCCTGAACGAGCAGCCGAGCCTCGAACTCGATCACCCCATCCTCCACCATCCCCTGCACCGACAGCGCGTCCTGGCCGGCGCGCTTGCGGAGCGACCACTTGTGGGCGCTCGTCGGCGTCACGGCGAACGAGAGACGGCCCGGCTGGTCGGCGGTGAGGCGCACCACGATCACCTGATCGGGGTGACTCGCGAACACCCGCCGCGTGATGTGCACGTCGCCCGCTCGGAAGCGCGTCGTGGCGATCGCGCTGTCCAGATCGAGCTCGCGCCGATACTCCGACACCCCCGCCGAGTCGATCCCCGGGAAGTCCAGGCGCAGGTCGCCGAACGCCTGATACGCGCGCTGGCGCACCGGCGCGCTCATGAAGTGGACCTGCGCGAGCTCCTCGGCTTCGCGCTGACGATGCGCGTAGAGCAACGCGCGGATCGACGACAGGTAGCGTGATGCGCCCGCGCGCGCGTAGTCGTGCGGCCCGCCCGTCCACACACTCGCCTCGTTGAACTGGATCCGGTCGTGTGTCGTCCCACCGAACTCCATCGCGCCGAGTCTGCCGTTCCCGACCGGCAGCGCCTCGACCCACTGCGTCGCGGGTGCGCCGTACCAGAGTGAGAGCGGCTTCGGCGCGCTCTGCGCGCCGCTCACCGACGCGAGTAGGAGAAGTGCGCCGAGTGCGACGCGGAAAGTTCTTCGGACTCGCATGCAGCTCCGTTCGTGTGGATTGGCGAGCGGCAGTCTAGCGCCGCGCTCGCATGCGTGTAAGACGCTGGGCGCGACGCGCGCCGCCTGCTGGCTCTGGCGGAGCGCACCGACTTTATCGGAGCGTGCAGGCTTGCGCGCTCGGCACAAAGCCACACATTGGGCGAGTCTTTCGCGCCCCATCGCGTTCTCGCCCGCCCCGCACCCATGCCACTCCGCAGTTCGCCCGCTGCCCCTCCCCGCTACGACTCGAGCGTGGAGCGACGCCCCGATCCGAGGCACGTGTTCGATCGGGACCCGCTCCTCATCCCGCAGCTGTTCGTCGACATGACTCCACCGTGGCACACGCGTGCGCGGTGGCGGGTTGCCATCGTCGTCGCGCTGGGCATCGTGACCACGATGGGCGTTCTCGTCGCGCAGCAGGGGCCGCGCGGCGCCATAGGCACAGTCGGCCGCGCGGGCGTCGCGGTCATGCATGCCTACACGCGGCTGGTCGCGGGCTACACTCCTGCGGATCCCCCTCCCCCACGGTCGCGCTGAGTGCGAACGACGGCCACTGTGGGGCAAGACGAAAGCGCCGTCGCGAGCATTCGCGACGGCGCTCTGATTTTTGGGGAAAATGGGCCTGGGTAGAGTTGAACTACCGACCTCACGCTTATCAGGCCACATCGGGGCCGTCTGCTCAATCCCACCGTCGTTGAAATTCAACGATTTAGCATTCTGGCTCGCCCACTGACGTCAGCCAGCGTCCGCCCGTTCTGTCACTGTGGCTGACACTGTTCCCTCGGAGGCGAGTCTAGCGGGAACAGTCTGGGCAGACCGCGAGACTCGCGGGTGGCGCGCTCGACGAGAGAACGAGAAAGCTCACTACTCGGGCTTCGATGCTCGCAAG
>DASVNI010000433.1:0-11134 GCA_036383935.1 Gemmatimonadaceae bacterium
CTCGCGCAGTACCGCGGCGGTGAAGGCGAAGCGTCGCGAGCTCGCCGGCGCGGGTGCGCTCGTCGGGGTCGCGATCCTCGTGCTCGCCGGCACGCAGCTCTCGCGGATGCGTTCGTCGGGAGATGCGAACGCCGAGCGGCACGACTCCACCGTGACGGCGTCCTCGGCGACGTCCTCCTTGCCGCAAGGCGAGCGAACGCCGGCCGTGGAGGCATCGACCACGCCCACGCCGGCGGCGGCGCCCGCTCCCGCGCAGCAAGCGCCAGCGGCCAGCGCGCCTCCTCCCACGCCTGCGGCGAGTGCGCCAACGAACGCCAGGTCGGCGAGCGCGGAGCGTGCGAGACGCGCCGACAGCCTCGCGCGCGTGGCAGCAGCGCGCGCGCAGCAGGAGCGGGCGTCGAAGCAGGTGCCCGAGCGCTCCACGCGCGCGCCGGTCAATCCGCCGATGATCCCCGCGCCGCAGACCAAGTCCGCGCCGCAAACGGCCGTGCCGACGCAACCGGTGACGCCACCCATCACACTGCCGCCGCCGGCGGTGCAACAGCCGCAGTCGACACCCCCTCGTGCGGCGCCGAGCACGCCCACGATAGTGAGCCAGCCGGCGGAGACTCCAGTCGCACCTCCCCCGCCGGCTCCCGCGACGGCGGCCGACGTGGCGCCCGTGTTCGAGTCGTACGCGCGCGCCATCGAAGCGCGCGACGTCGCGGCGATCCGCCGCGTGTACCCGGCGCTGACGGCCGACCAGCAGCGCGGCTTCGAACAGTTCTTCGAGGCGGCGCGCAAGGTGGACGTCACCTTCCGCGTCGCCGGCGTCGAGGGTTCGGCGACGACCACGGAGGCGCGCGTGAACGGCACCTACCAGTACGAGAGCTCGTCAGGACGCGTCGAGCGGCAGCCGGTCAGCTTCGTGGCGACGCTGCGGCGGGATGGGAGTAGCTGGAGGTTGGTGTCGGTCCGCTGAGGGCGATGAGTGGGTGAGTGAGTGGGTGACGGCATCGGGACGCTCCGGTGCGCCGCAGTTTCACGCGGAGGGCGCGGAGTGGTGCGCCAACGTAGACCACCTAGCGCCTGGGCCCGCGGAGGACGCGGAGCGTGACGGAGAGATCTCTCCCCGGACCATTGAAGATTTTGAGGTCGTGGATGGATATGACGGGTGAGCCGGTGCGTGGAGCTCGAGCCCGAAAGTCGTCCTCCGCGTGCTCCGCGATCCTCCGCGTGCTCCGCGTGAACCTCCGGCGCAGCGATGCCTGACTGCGGACGTGCAGATCCCTCGACTCGCTCCGCTCGCTCGGGATGACAGACGTCGCTCCGCTCGCTCGGGATGACAGACGTCGCTCCGCATTCCCGCATCCCCGCTTCACCTCATCCCCGCATCCCCGCAAATCAGAAAGTGCGTTCGATCCCCACCGTATACGCCAGATTCGGCCGCAGCCCGCCGCGGTTGAGCGGGAAGAGCGTGTTCAGCACGATGATCGTGTTGCGCGCCGGGGCGATCTTCACGCCGAACGAGCCGTCCACGATGTCGTCGCGCACGGTCGGGATGTTCGTCGGGTTGAGCGAGCGCCGGAAGGGCGACTCCCAGGTCACGACGCCCGGGAGTACCAACTTGCTGTCGCCCACCTGGAGCGCGGAGACGAGATCGGCGGCGAGAGTCACGCGAGTGCCGAGGAGCTGATCGAAGCCGACGGTGCCGAGCACGGCGTCGTTCTGCTGCTCGCCGGCGTGATACAGGTAGCCGCCGTTGATGTGCGGGGAGAAGTTGCCGATGTGCGTGTCCACGATGCCGAGCACGCGCCCGGTGAACTTGCCCGAGCCCAGCAGGTCGGCCGTGCCGCCGGTGGGGAAGCGTGCGTCCACCAGCACGGCGACGTCGGCGTTCACATTCTGGCGCAGGTTGACCTTGGCGCGGACGTCGACGTCGCCGAGGCCGGCCGCCGAGCCGATGCTCTGGCGTGAGGCCGACAGCACGGGATTCGTCGGCGTGCCGGCGAAGTAGTGCGTCGCCGTGGTGCCGCCGAACGGCTGGATCTGTGCGTTGCTCGTGCCGCGGAAGTCGGCCTGGACGAGTGGCAGCACGACGCTCACGTCGACGCGGTCCGTGAGGCCGTAGGTGACGTAGATCGGCGTGACGGCGACGTTGAGATCCATCGACAGATGGAAATCCATCACGTCGTTCTCCACGACGGGGATGCCGTACTTCGAGCAGTCGCCCCCGACAGCCGCGGAGCAGCCGGGGAAGTCGACGTTCTGGTGCGTGAACGTGAGCTGGATGTCGTGCATGTTCACGCCGCGCAGCGTGGCGAAGCTGAAGCTGGTGCGGCTGATGCCGACGAGCAGTCGGTCCTTGCCGAGGGTAGCGGCGCGCTCGGCGAAGATGGCACCAGCCGAGGTGGAGGTGCGCTCCGGCACGCCCCCCTCGAAGCGGAAGGTCTCGCTGCCGCTCGTCGAGCCGATCGGGATGCCGCTGATGCTCGAGCCGAGCGCGTCACCGATGAGGGAGATGAGCGTGCCGTTCTCGGCGCTCGACGCCGGGATGAAGTGCTCGCCGTGCACCTGGAGCGACTGCGGGTTGTTCGGGTCGCCCGAGCCGGCGAGGAAGAGTGGCTCCTGGCCCTCGCCGAAGATGAAGAGGTCGGAGATCCGCTGGCGAAGGCTCTGCGCCTGCGCGGGCGTCGCGATCGCGGAAAGGAGGAGCGCCGCGATGGCGGCGGCGAGGCTGCGGCGAGCAGCGCGGAGGTGCGCGGCGCGTGAATGCATGGGGGGAGGCGTGGGAGGACGCTGTGTTGCGCTCGGCGCGCTATCATAGTCGCCATGGAACGGTGCGGCAATGCGCTCGCGCCGGCGCTCACGACCGACCCCACCGATGGCTCAATTCAACTTCGAGGTCTTCCGGTTCCGCTCGACGGCGGCGACGATCGCACGCGCGCTCGGCATCGAGCCGCCGCCGGAGTGCCGCATCCAGAACGGGCGCACGTATCTGACGTTCCGCCGGCTCGGGGGAACGCGGTGGCCGGAGTCGCAGCAGATGGATCTCGTGCGCCGCGCCGTCGCCGTGACGCGCGCCGTGCTGGCCGACGACGAGCGCCGTCAGCTCCGCAAGAGTGCGCCGAAGGCGATCGTCGTGGCGTTCGAGGATTCGATGCTCATCGACGGCTGCCCGGTGACGACGCGGTGGGAGTGTACGGTGCCCGGATTGGGCGTGAGTGAGTGAGTTGGGTAGTGGGTTGGTTGGTCGGTTGATTGGTGAGTTGAAGTGCAATGGCACAAACCGGCGTGGAGATTCCGTCTTGGATTCTCCACGCCGGTTGTGCTCGGTGCCGCGAAACTCACCTACAAACCGACCCGCTATCTCACTATCCAACTCACCAACTCACCAACTCACCAACTCACCAACTCACCAACTCACCAACTCACTGCGCCATCATCGCCCTGCTCGATTGCGCCGGGGCTGCCGCCCGGCGTGCGGACGCGTGAAGCGCACCCCAACGTGCGGCAACGGCTGCACCGGCCAGCTCAGCACGAGTCGTTCGTCCTCGCCGACGGCGAGCCAGCGGGCGTACATGATGTCGAGCGCGGCACGCAGCGGCGTCTCCTCGCCGCGGCGCCACGCGTCCGCGTGACCGTTCACGATCCCCTCGACGTGCGCCAGCGCGTCGTGATATTGCCGCGCCAGCGCGCGACCATCCTGCGTCGGCTTCCGGCCCGGCACGCTGGCGAATGAGGCGCCGTGCGCCAGCAGTCCCCAGAATCCGTCGCGGATGTCGAGTGCGCGTTCGATCGTGAACTGCATCAGATCATGCGGGATGTCGCGGCCGGCGGCCATCGTCGAGCCCTGGAAGGGGCGGCGATGCGGCGGCGTCGCGATCCAGCCGCTGACGCGCCCTGCTCGGTAGAACTCGACCGACATCTCCATCACGTCCTCCATCTCGAATGCGCTTCGGCTGAGTCGGCCTGACTCTGACTCCAACGAGTCTGACTCCAGCGACTCTGACCCCCAATATGGGGCGACCGGGTAAGAGTCGCGAACGCGCAGGCGGAGTCAACGATTCCTCGTCGCCGGTTGTCAGGGTAGAATCGGCGCATCGACCCTCGCGTCGCGCACGTCAACGTTCAACGAGAGACAGGATGCGAGCCACAGCAGCCATCCTCACCGTCAGTGCCGCGCTCCTCGCGGCTGCGAGCGCCTCGCGCGCGCAGACGCCCGCCGCGCAGGATCCCGTGATGTCGCGCATCCAGAGCGAGGCGCAGGAGCGCTCGCAGCTCTATTCGCTCGCGCAGACGCTCATGGATTCGATCGGCCCGCGGCTCGTCGGATCGAGAGAGCAGCGGCGCGCGAACGAGTGGCTGCTGAGCATGTATCGCAAATGGGGAATCCCGGCGCGGAGCGAGCGATACGGCACCTGGAACGAGTGGCGCCGCGAGATCGCGCACATCGATCTCATCGCGCCGCGCGAGCGTCCGCTCGACGGCATTCTGTCGACTTGGAGCCCGGGTACGAAGGGCACCGTCGAAGCCGCGGTCGTCGTCGACCCGGACGTGCAGAGCCCCGCCGAGTTCGAGGCGTGGCTGCCGCGCGCGCGAGGGAAGTGGGTGCTTCTCAACTTTCCGTGGCCGAGCTGTCGCCCGGACAGCGATCTGAAGACGGCGATGACGCCCGAGTCGTTCGCGCGGATGCAGGCGGAGCGGACTACGGCGTTCGAGGCGTGGTACACCGGCCGTCGCCGGTCGGGGCTGCGCGGCACCGAGAAGGTGCGACGTCTTGCGAGCGCGGGAGCGCTTGGAGTCGTGACGTCGCTCGTGCCGCCACCGGGACCGCAGGGATGGGGGGTGAGCAAGATCAGCACGACCGTGTCGGACACGATCCCCGAGATCGGCCTGAGCTGCGAAGACTATGGATTGGTGTTCCGCCTTGCGGAACACTCGCAGGGGCCGATCCTGCGCGTCGACGCGCGGTCCACGCTCGGCGCGGAGGTGCCGGCGGCGAACGTGATCGCCGAGCTGCGCGGACAGGAGAAGCCCGACGAGTACGTCGTGCTCTCCGCGCATCTCGACTCGTGGGATCCCGCGTCGGGCGCGACCGACAACGGCACCGGCACCGTCGTGATGATGGAAGCGATGCGGATTCTCCGCGCCGTGTATCCCAACCCGAAGCGCACGATTCTCGTCGGGCACTGGAACGGGGAGGAGCAGGGGTTCAACGGCTCGGGATCGTTCGCGGCCGATCATCCGCAGGTCGTCGCCGGGCTGCAGGCGCTGTTCAACCAGGACAACGGCACCGGGCGCATCGTGCGCATCTCCATGGAAGGGTTCACTGGAGCGGGCGCGTTCTTCCGTCGATGGCTGTCGCGCATGCCCGCGGACATCGCGCGCGAGGTGCAGGTCGTCGATCCGGGGACGCCGGGCCATGGCACCGATCACGTGTCGTTCACCTGCCGCGGCGCGCCGGCGTTCAACCTCGGCTCGCGCGACTGGGACTACGTCACGTACACCTGGCACACCAACCTCGATACGTTCGACAAGCTCGTGTTCGACGACCTGCGACACAACGCGACGCTCATCGCGATGCTCGCGTATCAGGCGTCGGAGGATCCGCAGCGCGTGCCGCGCGAGCGTGCGGTGCCGACGGACCGGCGAACGGGGCGACCCGAGATGCTGGCGCCGTGCCGACCGCCGGCGCGGAGCTGGGCGGAGAGCGCAGGCTGATCGACGCGACTTGTATCCGATGCGGCGCGTGCGGAGGACATACGTGCCTGCCGCTACGTCCGTGAATGTGAACGTACCGAGTGAATCGGTAAGCGTCTTTCGCGGCGAAGCGGTGAGCAGCGTAACGGCCGCTCCCGGCACGGGGCCCCGGCTATTGGAGACGACAACACGTCCGCGGAGGGAGCCGGTGACCACCGCCGAGTCCTGCTCGGTAGTGAGCGAGCCGGTGCTCCCTGGCGGATGGAAGTTCTTGCAGGCCGGCGTGTCGTAATCCGCCACCAGCTCGTAGCGCGCACAAGCGAGCGGGCCCGTGATCGCCACGGCGGCGATGATGGCGCGAAGAATGAAACGCATCCGGTTATTCAGCGTAGGTCCTCGATAGTGTCAGCAAGGGCCACAACCAGCGATCCGTCGAAATGCTCCGTCAGCTTTACTACCTGATTCTGCCGTATCGCAGCATCGCCTATCCGTTCCTCTTGCTGAGCGCGATCACGGTTCCCTGCTGGCTGATCGTTCGGCTGTACCACAGTCGGACGAGCGCGCATCCAGCCTCGTTCGGGCGCGAGCTCCTGCTGCTGATCTTCGTCGTCTATCTCTCGGGCCTCGCCGCTGCGACGCTCGAGCCCAACCACTCGCGGGCGAGTGTCGCGGCGACGGACGGGATCGAGCTCCGTCCCAATCTCGCGTCACTGACCTGTTCCTCCGCAACCGGGTGGAGGGGCTCGACCGCGCGAGGGTTCTGCATGCGGAACGCGCGGGGCAATGTCGCGCTCTTCATTCCGCTCGGCTTCCTGCTCCCGCTGGTGTTCAGGCGTCTTCGCTTCTGGAGTGCGCTGCTGGTGGCGGCTGCTCTCTCGATCAGCATCGAGCTCCTGCAGTACCTCTCGCGGGGATGGGGAGTGAATCGATTGGCCGACGTCAACGACGTCATCCTGAACGTCGCGGGGGCGTGTCTCGGCCTGCTGCTCGTGTCCATGCTGAGGTGGCGCCCGGGAAGTCGCCCCGCCGTCGCGCGCGCCTGACGCTGCCTGAACGAGCGCGCGACCGGTCACTCGCCTGGTTTGCTAACGGCGCGCGCGCCAGCTCGTCAGCTCTTGCTCTTGGTGGAAATCAAGACGACGGGCACGCCCGGGCAGGCCCGCCAGCGCTCAATGGCGGTCTTGTCCTTGAGGACTTCGATGCTCACGATGTCGGTGACGCGAAGGTTCCGGAGCGGATAGTTCGCCGAATCCGTTGCCCACTGATCGACCAGACCGACGAACTTCGAGTCGATGACGTAGGTGGCGTAGCGTTCGCGAGGCGGGCCCTCGTGGATGTCAACATGCACCTGTCCTTTCGGGGGCGGCGGTGCTGCCGGGCGGACTTGATGTGGTGGCCCAGAGATGCGCGCTGCCTCGATCGCATCGGGTGAAGGGCAGGCGGGCGCGGACTGCGCTACGCGCGCTGGGGCGTGCGCGCATGCGAGGCAGGCAGCGAGCGCGATGACGGAGGGCCGCATACAGAGTTGACTCCGCGATGCGCCCCTCCGTTGCTCGCAGCTCTACTTCGCTGTCGCCTTGTTGTGCTTCACGGCCTCGCGGATGAGCGCCTTGAACGCCTTCTCGTCGATCTTCGCGTCTTCGGGAAAATCGATCGCGCGCCGCGTGTTCCCCTCGAGGCTCGAGTTGAAGAGCCCTGACGGATCCTTCAGCGCCGCGCCCTTCGCGAAAGTCAGCTTCACGGCTTTCTTGTACGACTCGCCCGTGCAGATGATGCCGGCATGCGACCACACGGGCACCGCCCACTTCCACTCCTCGACGACATCCGGATCGGCCTCGTGGATCAGTTTGCGGAGCCGGCTGAGCGTCGTGCCACGCCAGTCGTCCAGCTCCGCGATCCGCGCGTCGATGTGCTGCGAAGGCGTCGCGCCTGGCGCCGCCGTGCTCTTCTTCATCGCCATCTCGCGTCCTCTGTGTTGTGGGACCTTGCAGGCGCCGTCGCTTCGGCGCGCCAGAGTCCAGGATAGTCGATCACGCAGCCGAATTCGTCGACCTGGAGCTCTCGCCTGAATGCTCCGCCCGCACTCTCGTACACGTAATGCCCGGCGCTCACGCGGGTGTAGCTCTGGACGAGGACCTCGGCGGTGAGCTCCGGAAATCGGATCCATGCAGCGCGGACTATCGCCTGCGCTCCATCCGATAAGCCGAGCCGGCGAATCGGCAGGAGATTCGTGGCAGGGCTGAATCCGAGATCGATGTCGTCGCAGCCCTTCAATGCCGGCGTCTCGATACCGCCAATTCGCCAGACGGCAGTCGACTCCCGCTCGATCTCGAGACTCACGGACCGTTCGCCGACTTGACCGCGAATGGCGCAGCGCCGCGTCACCCATCGTGCGTCGCAGCGGATATCGTATTCGATTCGGCACGGTCGCCCGGACTCGACGAGGACAGCCACGCCATCGAGGCGCCAGCCGTCGGGGTCTGGCTCGATCGTCGCGATCTCGTGGCCCGGCAGATCGAGCCGGCGCCAGAGGATCGTCTCGCCTTGCTTCACTCCCGCTACCAGACGCCCGGGATCAGCCGGTAGCGGACCCGCGTCTTGTATTCCTCGTATCCCTGCAGCTCACGGCCGAGCATGCGCTCCTCGTCGCTCAGTCGCCACACGATGACGAGGGCCATCAGCACGACGCCGAGCAGTCCGATGTACGAGCCGAGTGCGAGCGGCGTGCCGAGCATGTAGAGCAACGCGCCCGCGTACATCGGGTGGCGGACGACGGAGTACGGGCCCGTGTCGATGACCCGCTGTCCTTCGTGGATCTCGATCGTCGCCGAGGTATAGGTGTTCTCGCGGTACACGCGGCCGACGAAGAGGAAGCCGACGATGAACAGGATGTTGCCGAGCACGATGCCGGCCAGCGGCACCGACGACCATCGGAATCGGTGATCGAGCGCCGGCACGACGAGCACGCTGAGAAAGGCGAGCGAGGCGAAGATCATGATGACCTGCTGCGCGGGGCGACGTTCGGCCTGCGGCCCGCCCTTGAGGCGCCGCTCGAGGAGCGCGGGGTCACGCCGCAGCAGATCCTGGGTCACGGCGCCGGAGAGGCCGACAAAGAGCAGGAGATAGGCCCAGCCCTGCCAGTAGTTGAGCGTTCCGGCGCTGCCGAACAGCACCGCGCCCATGAACACCGCAAGCAGGACGAGGCTGAGCCACGCGCGATCGGCCAGAGGCGCCACGCTAACGTCGGGTGAGAGTCACTCGCGCGAACGGCTTTCGCACGCCGGCGCTGTCGTTGTCCATGTGCCACTGCCAGCTATCGGCAGCGCGATCGTAGACGAAGGTAGTGTGAAACCGGTCGGTCGCGCTGTAGTTGAAGAGAAATGGGATCGAGTCGCCGGCCACACGTCCTCTACCGATCCCGGCGGGATCGAAGGCGCTCGCCGCCGTGTTGTCCATCCACAGCACGCCGTACTCGCCCGTCTTCGGATCGCGGCCGAACATGACGACGGCCTCGTACGCCGGCGTG
Organism: Gemmatimonadaceae bacterium; assembly: GCA_036383935.1. GTDB lineage: Bacteria > Gemmatimonadota > Gemmatimonadetes > Gemmatimonadales > Gemmatimonadaceae > AG11. Next base: position 9,209 of record DASVNI010000433.1, read on the forward strand.
CCGTTCGCGGCGCGCTCGCGCGAGACCTCGTGCATCTGCACGTACTCGCGGCCGAGCATCCACGCGAAGGTCACGTCGTGCGTCGTCGGTTGGCGGGCGATCGTGCCGCGCAGCACCCAATTGCCAACGAGACGGTCGAACAGCGAGTCGGGGTGCAGCGACTTCGCCCGTGGGGAGGCGGTATTACACGCGCTGGAGAACGCGAGCAATCGCTCGGGCTGCAGGTACGGCCGCAACATTTCGTGCGCCTTCACCAACGGGTGCTTCATGTCGAGGGCTTCCCACTCTGGTAGCGCCCGGCCCCTGCGGTCGCGCTTGAGTGGAGCGCGATATCGCGTCCCGTCGTGTATGAGCGTGCGTGCATTGCGAACGAGAAGGGCATCGCTTCCGTTCGTCAACCGGTACAAGTACTCGGGATAGGCGTCAGTTAGAAAGGGATAGTCAGGCGCTTCACCCGGCTCGATCACCGCAGGCCGGAGGAGAGCGAGCAGGCGTCGCGCAGCCGATGGCGTCATCGTGGCCGTCATGACGGTATCGCAGCGGCGCCCCACCCAGTATGAAGACGTGTCGGTCGACGTGTGTGGCGCATCGGCTTGCCACGAATTCAACCGCAGCGTACCAGTGTAGCCCGAGTCCACGCGCACGAGCTGGAGCCAGGCGTTCGTGCCGCCGCGTCTACCGCCGTCGCTCTCTTGCACGGCGATCGTGTCGACGGGACCGCCGAGGAGACGCCCCACCGTCGTGCGGCGTGCGCTCTGGGCGGCGCCGTCCGCGAGGGGCAGGAGGGCGAGCGCACCGAACGCCCAGCACGCGACGCGTTGGCGAGAATGCATGGGGGGATGACCTACTTCAGGTGCTTGTCGAAGAACTCGGTGATCGTCGCCCACGTTGGCGTGTACGGCTTCGGATTCTCGAACGCGCATCCGTTCGACGACGTCGACCGCCGCGTGGCCGCGACCACGAGCGACGGCTCCCGCATCATCGATTCCCAGACCGCGTGTCCGGCGACGGGGAGGCTGATGAATACCGCGTCGTGGCACGCCTTGTTGAGTGCCTGGTAGAACAGCTCGCCCTGATTGTGCGGCACGAGCGCGTCGGACGCGCCATGGATGATCATGATCGGCGGGTCGGCCTTGCTGATGTAGTTCACCGGGTTGGCGCGCTGGGTCTTCTCGGCACAGCTCTGGATGGCGCACCCGATGAGCATCGACTCGGGCGATCCTGGGCCGTCGTGACAGAAGGCGCCAAGCGGGCGGAGGCCCGCTTTGGGATCACACGGCCGCAGCGCCCAGCGGTCCATTTGCAGGAAGTCAGTTGGCGGATAGTAGGCAACGGCCGCCTGCACGGCGCTCGACACACCGGTCGTGCCGAGATTCCCCTCGAGCTCGGGGACGTCGCCGGTGACGGCGGCCATCGACGCCAGCCAGCCGCCGGAGCTCTCTCCGGCGATGCCGATGTGATTCGGGTCGAGGTTGTACCTGGCCGCGTTCGCGCGCAGCCAACGAATCGCGGCCTTGATGTCGTACAGCTGGCCAGGGAAGGTCGTCTGCCCGCTCGTGCGAATGGCGACGCCGGCGACGGCGTAGCCGAGCTCGTTCAACTGCGCCGCGTACACCGGAGCACCGTCACGCCCGTTGTTCGCCAGCCACGCGGAGCCGCTGCTGAAGATCACGACGGGCGTCGGACGCGTGGCGCCGCTCGGCAGGTAGAGGTCGAGCAGATGGCCCGGGCGCGAGGCGGAGTCGGTCGTCGCGTAGACGATGTCGCGGACGGTGGGCGTGGGTCGCGGAGAGCTCTGGGCGTGTGCCCCTGCCGCGCTGCCGAGGAGTGCGAGCGCGGCGAGCGCCGCCGAGCGGAAGGCGTGGTTCATGAGCATTCCATTGCGAGATGCATTGGCGCCGCGCCGGGGTCAGAGCCCGGGCTCTG
>DASVNI010000434.1:0-5434 GCA_036383935.1 Gemmatimonadaceae bacterium
TCACGGGGTCAGACTCCAGCGGGGTCTGGCCCCTTGGCGGTTACCACGCCATCTGCGCCCCAAGGGGTCAGACACCTTCGGTATCTGACCCCAGCGTCTGCGTTCGCCGAGCTCGAAGCGCGACCCGCGACGGAGGCAGTGGACGCCGCGCACGCAGCGGTGGGACCCGACACCGTCGCCAAGGTGCTCTTCACCTCCGGCTCGACCGGCCGGCCGAAGGGCGTGATCACGACCCAGCGCATGCTCTGCTCGAACCAGGAGATGCTGCGCTCCGTGTTCGCCTTCCTCGCCGAGGAGCCGCCAGTGCTCTGCGACTGGCTGCCGTGGAACCATGTCTTCGGCGGGAGCCACAACTTCGGGATCGTGCTGTACAACGGCGGCACGTTGTACATCGACGACGGCAAGCCGACGCCAGGCGCGTTCGACACCACGGTGCGCAACCTTCGTGAGGTCGAGTCCACCGTGTACTTCAATGTGCCGCGCGGCTACGAGATGCTCGTGCCGCATCTGCGCGCGGATGCCGAGCTGCGCGCAAAGTTCTTCTGTCGCGTGGAGATCCTCTTCTACGCCGCCGCGGGGCTCGGCCAGCGCTTCTGGGACGAGCTACAGGCGCTCGCCGTCGAAGCGTGCGGCGAGCGCGTGCGCATGGTCACGGGACTCGGCTCGACCGAGACCGCACCCTTCGCCCTGTGCATCGCGAGCGACGACGCGCGCGCCGGCATGGTCGGACTACCTGTGCCCGGCGTCGAGCTCAAGCTCGCGCGCGTCGGCGACAAGCTCGAAGCGCGATTCCGCGGGCCGAACATCACGCCCGGCTTCTGGCGCGATCCGGAACGGTCGAGCGCCGCATTCGACGAGGAGGGCTTCTACTGCTCCGGCGACGCCCTCGTCTGGGTCGATCCCGACGATCCATCGAAGGGATTCGCGTTCGACGGCCGCCTCAACGAGGACTTCAAGCTCTCGACCGGCACCTGGGTGAGCGTCGGCCCGCTCCGCGCGCGGCTGCTCGCGTCACTCGCGCCTTACGCGCAGGACGTCGTCATCGCGGGACACGACCGCGACGAGGTGACGGCGCTGATCTTCCCGAATCGCACGATGTGCGACGCGCTGCACGCCGACCTGCTCCGCGCGATCCTCTCCGGCTGCCTCGGCGAGGTGTGCGCCGGCGCGACCGGAAGCTCGACGCGAGTCCCGCGCGCGCTCATGCTCGACGAGCCACCGTCGATCGACGAGGGCGAGTTGACCGACAAGGGATCGATCAACCAGCGTGCCGTGCTGCGCCACCGCGCAGCACTCGTCCAGGAGCTCTACGCGATGCCGACGCCAGCGCGCGTCATCATCGCCCACGAAGGAAAGACCCATGACTGACGCGAATTCCATAGACGCTGAGCGCCGCAGCGCGAATCGGATCGACACCCAAGGGCTCGTCGCGTTCGACGTGCACGTGCACGTCGAGCACACGGAGGAGGCCACGGCCACCGACGACGCCGCCGCGAAGTACTTCAACGTGAGCGGCGCGAAGCGCGACCTCGTGTCGATCGCCGAGTACTACCGCTCGCGCCGCATGGCGTGCGTCGTCTTCTCCGTCGACGAGAAGCTCTCGGGGCGTCCGCAGGTGCCGAACGACGTCGTCGCCGAGTTCGCCGCCGAGAACGCCGATGTCGCGATCGCTTTCGCGAGCCTGAATCCGACGCGCGGGCCGGAAGCGGTGCGCGAGGCGCGCCGGCTCGTCGACGCGGGGCTGGTGCGCGGGCTCAAGCTGCACCCGCCGCTGCAGCAGTTCTTCCCGAACGATCCGATCGCCTATCCGCTGTATGAGGTGTTTGCCGAGGCTCGGCTCCCTGTGCTGTTTCATACGGGGCACAGCGGCATCGGCACCGGAATGCGCGGCGGTGGTGGCATTCGGCTGAAGTACGGCCATCCCATGCCGATCGACGATGTCGCGGTCGACTTCCCCGACATGCCGATCATCATGGCGCATCCGTCCTTCCCCTGGCAGGACGAGGCGATCTCCGTCTGCCTGCACAAGCCGCAGGTCTACATCGACCTCTCGGGCTGGTCGCCGAAGTACTTCTCGCCGACGCTCATCCAGTACGCGAACACCTTGCTCAAGCACAAGGTGCTGTTCGGGTCTGACTATCCATTGATCACGCCTGACAGGTGGCTGACGGACTTCGAGAAGATCGACATCCGCCCCGAGGTGCGTCCGCTGATCCTGCGCGAGAACGCGATCAAGCTCTTCGGCCTGAACGGGGCTGCCCAATGACGAAGCTGCGGAGCCTGTCATCCCGAGCGAAGTCGAGGGATCTGCACCTGCCGTTGTTGATGGCCCTGTTCGCGCTCGCAACCCACGATCTGCCCGCACAGCAGCCAGCCGCGGCAACAGAATTTGCATTCGAAGCACGCGTGTCGGTGCAGACGCCGCTCGTCGCCGGAGGTGATGGCACGACTCGGCCGCGGCGAGGCGGTGATGCGCTAGATCGGAAAGTGCCCCGGTTCCGTCGCCACCGTGATCCAGCGCAGCTCCGTGAACTCGGCCACGGCGGCGACGCCGCCAAAGCGTCCGTAGCCGCTCGCGTTCACTCCGCCGAAGGGCATCTGCGCCTCATCGGCTACCGTCGGTCCGTTGATGTGGCACATCCCTGACTTGATGCGCTGCGCCACCTTGAGTGCCCGCGCGATGTCGCGACTGAACACGGCAGCTGCAAGACCGTACTCCGAATCGTTCGCGAGATCGACGGCATGGTCTTCGTCACGCGCGCGGATGAGCGCGACGACGGGGCCAAACGATTCATCCCGGTAGAGCGCCATCTCTTCGGTCACGTGATCGATCACGCAGGCCGGCATCAGCACTCCGCTGCCCTCGTCGCCGGTGAGACGGGTCGCCCCCTTTGCGAGAGCATCGGCGACGAGGCGATTGACCGTGTCGACGTTGCGGCGCTCGATCATGGCTCCCAGCGGCGTCTTCCCGATGCGCGGATCGCCCGCCACCATCGTCGCGGCCTTGTCGCGCAACTTCGACGCAAACTCGTCGGCCACGGCGTCGACGACGATGATGCGTTCGGTCGACATGCAGATCTGGCCCTGATGCATGAAGGCGCCGAAGGCGGCGGCCTTCACCGCTTCGTCCAGGTCGGCGTCTTCGAGCACGAGGAGCGGCGCCTTGCCGCCAAGCTCCAGCAGGACCGGCTTGAGATGCCGCGCGGCGCGTTGCGCGATGATGCGCCCCACCTTGGTGGACCCCGTGAAGTTGATGCGCCTGATCGCCGGGTGGTCGATGAGCGCCCCGACGATCGTCTCTGCATCCTGCGGATCGTTGGTGATGACGTTCACGACGCCATCACCGAACCCCGCCTCCCGAAGCACCTGTCCGATGAGGCTGTGCACTCGCGGACAGGTCTCGGACGCCTTCATGACGACGGTATTGCCGCATGCGAGCGGCATGGCGATCGACCGCACGCCGAGGATGACGGGCGCATTCCAGGGAGCGATGCCAAGAACCACACCGACGGGCTGACGCATCGCCATGGCGAGCAGCCCGGGCTGGTCCGAGGGAATGACCTCGCCCTTGATCTGCGTCGTCATCGCGGCGGCCTCGCGCAGCATCTGCGACGCCAGATGCACGTTGAACCCCGCCCACGCCGCGGTCGCGCCCGTCTCCTCCATCATCGCGGCCGTGAAGTCTCCGGTGCGAGTGACCAGGATATCCGCGGCCTTGTTCAACAACGCTCGGCGGGCGTTCGGCCCGGTGGCCGACCAGGCCGGGAAAGCAGCCGCCGCCGCGTCGGCGGCTTGAACGGCGTCCTCCACGGTGGCCGCAGCAGCCACCGTCGCCACGTCTCCCGTCAGCGGATTCCGTCGCTCGAACGTCTTGCCCCGGGCACTCGGTGTTTCCCTGGAACCGATCAGCAACTGCGTTCCCATGGCGCACCTCTCAGAATTCTGGGTCGCGACCAACCATGTCGTGTACTCTGCATCTCACTGGAGCGGCTCGCCAGCGAGCCCTACTTGCGCCTCCTGCATCGGCCGATGCGGAAACGGCATTTGCCGGTGCCTGGGACGGGTGTTCTGTTTAGCCCCCGCGGTCGACGAGCCGTTGGGTTTCACGCGGAGACGCGGACAACTGCCCGAGCAAACCGCTAAGGAATCCTGCCCTTTCCGCGTGATCGCCGTTCAGGATCCGCGTTCCGTCGTTGCAACGCATAGGAGACTCTCCCCGTGACCTCTACTCTCTCCCCGAACCGCACGACGACGCTCCGCTCCGACGTCGTCGGCAGCCTGCTCCGCCCCGCCTGGCTGAAACAGGCCCGCGCCCAGCGCACCGCAGGTGCGCTCACCCCCACGGCATTCAAGCGGATCGAGGATCGCGCCGTGGACGAAGCGCTCGCGCTCCAGCAGAGCGCCGGCCTCGACGTCATCACCGACGGCGAGATGCGTCGCTACGCCTTCTTCGGCCATTTCGTCGACGCGGTAGAGGGCCTCGACCGTGAGGGTGGTTGGGCGATCCCCTTCCGCGACGAGCAGGGGCACGAGGTCATCCAGAAGCGCCCCGTCGCCGTCGACAGGCTGCGGCGTGTCCGGCCGATGTGCACCGAGGAGTTCGCGTACGCGCGCGGCCGCACCGACCGTGCGCTCAAGGTGACGCTCATCAACGCGCAGCAGGCGGCCGCTTACTACGACGCCGAGAAGTCGCGCGGCGCGTACCCGACGATCGACGCGTATCTCGCCGACGTCGTCGACATCCTGCGCGGCGAGGTGGACGAGCTGGTGCGGCTCGGCTGCACCTACATCCAGCTCGACGCGCCGCAGTACGCCGCGCTGCTCGACCCGAAGATTCGTGAGGGCTATCGCGCCCGCGGCTCCGATCCCGACAAGCTGCTCGACCGGTGCATCGAGCTCGACAACGCGGTGATCGGTCACCACCCCGACGTCACCTTCGGCATCCATCTCTGCCGCGGCAACAACCAGAGCATGTTCTACGCGAGCGGCGACTACGAGCCGGTGGCGCAGGTGTTCGAGCGGACGCGCTTCGACCGCTTCCTCCTCGAGTACGACGACGAGCGCTCTGGCGGCTTCGAGCCGCTGCGCCACGTCCCCGAGGATCGCACCGTGGTGCTCGGCCTCGTGACGAGCAAGAAGCCCGCGCTCGAGAGCGCGGACACCCTCGAGCGCCGCATCGAGGAAGCGTCGCAGTACGTCCCGCTGGATCGCCTCGCCCTCAGCCCGCAGTGCGGCTTCGCCTCCACGGAGGCGGGCAACGCGCTCAGCGCCGAAGACCAGGCGGCCAAGCTCAAGCTCGTCGCCGACGTCGCAAAGTCCGTCTGGGGCGAATGAGGGAATGAGGGGATGCGGAGATGAGGAGATGAGGAACGACCTTGGGAAGCAATCGCCTCCCGAGGCCGTGTCGCAGCCCCGCATCCCCGCATCCCCGCAT
>DASVNI010000435.1:0-11744 GCA_036383935.1 Gemmatimonadaceae bacterium
CGTGATCGAACGACGCATCGGCTCCGGGCCATACGCCGCGATGGCCGTCGACACCGACTGGCGGGACGCCGCGTGGTGCGAGCGGCACGGACTCTACGCGCGCGTGTTCGCCGACGTCGCCGACATGGACGCGGAGCTGAACGCGCTGGCCGGCAAGCTGGCGTCGTCGAATCCCGATGCGATGGCGGGGATGAAGCGCGTGTTCTGGGAAGGCACGGAACAGTGGGAGACGTTGCTCGCAACGCGTGCGAAGATGAGCGGCTCGCTGGTGCTGTCCGAGTTCACGCGCGCGGCGATCGCGAAGTTCAAGAACAACAGCACGGCGCGCAGCACGCCGCGCTAGTACTCCACCCTAGTGCTCGAGCTGGTCGACCTCGCGCATGAGGAGCTGCGGCGAGAGACCGGCGACGGAGCGAAACTCCCGCGCAAAGCTGACGGCGTCGGCGTGGCCCGCGTGCTCGGCCATCGCACCGACGTCGCGCGCTCCCGAGAAGACGCTCCCGATCGCGGCGCGAACACGCCGGATGCGCGCGAACTGCGTGGGAGTGAGTCCGACCGCGGCGCCGAAGCGTCGATCGAGCGCGCGGCGGCTGAGCCCTGCTTCGGTCGCGGCCTGCGCAATGTCGTAGCGCCCCTCGGAATCGATGAGCCGCCGCACGACGTAGCGCACGTCGGGGTCCGGCAGCGCCGCCGACTCGATGCGCGGTGCCAGCCATTCGGTCCACACCTGCTCGAGGGCGACGTCGTCGGATGCGCGCGCGAGTGCCCGCGCGAGTGCGAGGGCGCCGACGCCGAGGACTTCGGCGGCGGGGCGCATCAGGTCGCGGACCGCGACGGGATCGACGCCGAGGACCTGCGCCGCCGTGTCGGGCCAGAGCCTGATGCCGCGCAGCACGAGTCCGCCGCGCACCGGCACGCGGAGCGCGCGCAGGCGAGGGCCGACCATGCTCGCGGCAACGGGCGCGCCGGCGTTCGCCACGACGAACAGCGACACGCACCCGTCGGGCCACAGGGTGTGCAGCGCCATCTCCCCGGCCGGCAGGGCGACGTCGATGGTCCAGCGGGCGAGGACGTGCTCTGCGAAGGGCTCAGGCGGAGGTTGCTCGCCCTCGAAGAAGCGTCGGGGCGCGTCCGCGAGTGGCACGTCAGGTCGTGGGCGGATTGAACGCCGCGTGCTGGGCGTCGAGCCAGCTCCGGTGATACGCCGGATCCTCGATCGGGAGCGCCTGCTTCGCGACGCGCAGTGGACGGAAGGTATCCATCATCACCGCGAGCTCGTTGGTGTGAGTCGCACCGATCGACGCCTCGGCGCGCCCCGGATGCGGACCGTGCGGGATCCCATCCGGGTGCAGCGTGATGGAGCCGAATTCGATCCCCTTCCGGCTCATGAACTCGCTCGAGGCGTAGTAGAGCACCTCGTCCGAATCCACGTTGCTGTGGTTATACGGCGCGGGGACCGCTTCGGGGTGGAAATCGTACGGCCGCGGGCAGAACGAGCAGACGACGAATCCGTCGCTCTGGAAAGTCTGATGCACCGGTGGTGGCTGGTGCACGCGACCGACGATCGGCTCGAAGTCGTTGATGTTGAACGCCCAGGGATAGAACTGGCCGTCCCACCCGACGACGTCGAGCGGATGATGATCGAGGATGACCTCGTTCAATCCGTCGTACTGCTTCACGATGATGCGGAAGTCGCCCATCTCGTCGTGCGTCTTCAGCTCGCGCGGCACGCGGATGTCGCGCTCCGAGTACGGCGCGCCCTCGACGAGCTGACCGAATTCGTTGCGATAGCGCTTGGGAGGGCGGATATGCCCGCGCCCTTCCATGATCAACAGCTTGGGCGGCTCACCAGCGCGATCGAAGCGGTAGCGGTGCATGATGCCGCGATGGATGACCAGATAGTCGCCCTCCCAGAAGGGGAGATCGCCGTACTGCGTCTCGAGATTCCCCTTCCCCTTCGCGACGTATACGACTTCGTCCGCCTGCGCGTTGCGATAGAAATGCTCGTCGTCGACGTCGGGCTCGACGTAGAGCATCGCGACGTCCTGGTTGAACATGAGTGGTATACGATCGAGCGTCGGACTGCCGCCGCGCTTGATCTGCGAGGTGCGGAAGTGGCGATGCCGGAGCGTCTCGTCGGGATCCGCCTCGAGCTTCGTCTCGCGGAGGCGCTTCACCGACTTCACCGTCGTGGGCGGATGGACGTGATAGAGGAGCGCCGAGGTCCCGGTGAAGCCCTCGTGGCCGACGAGCTGCTCGGCGTAGAGACCTCCGTCGGGTTTCCGGAATGCGATGTGTCGCTTTTTCGGGATCCGGCCCAGCGTGTGATAGAACGGCATCAACCTCCTCCTAGAGGTTCCCGCGCAGCTCCTGCTCCCGCTCGATCGCCTCGAACAACGCCTTGAAGTTCCCCGCCCCGAAGCTCTTCGCGCCCTTTCGCTGGATGATCTCGTAGAAGACGGTCGGGCGGTCCTCGACCGGCTTGGTGAAGATCTGCAGCAGATATCCGTCGGGATCGCGGTCGACGAGAATCCCGAGCTTCGCGAGCGAGTCCACGTCCTCGTCGATAGTACCGACGCGCTGCTGCAGGTCGCGGTAATACGTCGTCGGGACACTGAGAAAGTCGACGCCGCGATCCCGGAGCGAGGTGACCGTGGTCACGATGTCGTCGGTCGCGAGGGCCATGTGCTGCACGCCGGGCCCCTGGTAGTACTCGAGGTATTCGTCGATCTGCGACTTCTTCTTCCCCTTCGCGGGCTCGTTGATCGGGAACTTGATGCGGTCGTTTCCGTTGGCCATGACCTTCGACATCAGTGAGGAGTATTCGGTGCTGATCGTCTTGTCATCGAAGGTGAGCAGGTTCCGGAACCCCATCACGTGGGCATAGAAGTCGACCCACTTGTTCATCTTCCCCAGCTCGACGTTGCCGACGCAGTGGTCGACGTACTCGAGCCCCACTTCCGGCGGCGCATAGTGCGGCTCGACGGCGACGAAGCCCGGCATGAACAGCCCGCGATAGTTCTTGCGCTCGACGAGCGAGTGGACCGTCTCGCCGTAGATCTTGAACGACGCCGTGACGATCTCGCCGGCGTCGTCATGGAGGACGGCCGGCTCGCGGAAGGGGGTCGCGCCCCGCTCCACCGCCCTGGTGAACGCGTCGCGCGCATCGTCCACCCAGAGGGCGATGTCATGCACGCCGTCGCCGTGCTTCTGGACGTGCTCGGCAATTCTATTTGCCATCGGGCTGGCATCGGGTCGGATCGCCGTCGTGAGCACGAAGCGGATCTTCCCCTGCGTGAGCAGATAGCTCGCCCGGTCGCGCACCCCGGTCTCCGGGCCGCGATAGCCGGCGAGCTGGAAGCCGAACGCCGCGCGATAGTAGTGCGCCGCCTGTTTGGCGTTGCCGACGTAGAACTCGATGTAGTCGGTCCCGTTGATCGGGAACGTGTCGTGCGCAGCTGCGGCGAGTTCGAGCGCTGTGGCCATGGGGGCTCCCCTGCTGGGCTTATTAGCTAGTATAGCGTTGGGCGCAGGGCTGCGGGAATGTGTTGGCGGGGATGCGGGGATGCATCTCCCCATCCCCTCATCCCCGCTCCTTCAGCTCCTCCAGATCCCTGAACAACGCCAGCGCCTCCGGATTCGCCAACGCATCCACGTTCTTCGGCTGGCGACCGTGGACCACGTCGCGCACGGCGAGCTCGGTGATCTTGCCGCTGATCGTGCGTGGGATGTCGCCCACCTGGACGATCCGCTTCGGCACATGGTGCGGGGAGGCACCGAGTCGGATCGCCTGCCGGATGCGCTCGCGAAGCGTGTCGTCGAGCTGCATCCCGGGTCGCAGGCGCACGAACAACACGATGCGCACGTCCCCCTGCTCCACGCTCTGCCCGATCACCAGGCTCTCGACGATCTCCGGGAGCTGCTCGACCTGACGGTAGATCTCCGCCGTGCCGATGCGCACGCCCCCCGGATTGAGGGTCGCGTCGCTGCGGCCGTGGATGATCATTCCGCCGTGCTCCGTCAGCTCGGCCCAGTCGCCGTGGCGCCACGTATTCGGGAAGAAATCGAAGTAGGCAGACCGGTACTTGCTTCCATCCGGATCGTTCCAGAACGCCACGGGCATGCTCGGGAAGGGCGCTGTGCAGACGAGCTCGCCCGCGCGACCGCTTACTGGTCGCCCGTCGTCGTCGAACACCTCCACCTTCATTCCATAGCCGCGCGTCTGGATCTCGCCGCGATACACGGGGCGCGTCCGGTCGCCCAGGGCAAAGCAGGAGATGATGTCGGTGCCACCGCTGATGCTGCTCAGGCAGACATCACGCTTCACACGATCGTAGACGAAGTCGAAGCCCGCGGGGGCGAGCGGACTTCCCGTCGAGAGGATCGTGCGCAGCGCCGACAGATCGTGCCCGCCGCCGGGAACGACCCCTTCCTTCTCGGCCAGGGCCAGCCACTTCGCGCTCGTGCCGAACACCGTGAGCCGCTCGCGCGAGGCGAGCTCCCAGAGGATCGCCCGGTCGCGCAGCAGAGGCGCGCCGTCGTAGAGCACCAGCGTCGCCCCGACGGCGAGTGCCGACACGAGCCAGTTCCACATCATCCACCCGCAGGTGGTGAAGTAGAAGATGCGGTCGCCCGCCGAGAGATCGACGTGGAGGAGGTGCTCCTTGAGGTGCTGGATGAGCGTGCCCCCCGCGCCGTGCACCATGCACTTGGGCAGCCCCGTCGTCCCCGACGAGTACATGATGTACAGCGGATGATCGAACGGCAGCCGCACGAACGCGAGAGGATCGTCGCGGCCCGCGGCGAGCGCGTCGCTCCACGTCCTGGCGTTCGGGACCGACGCCGGATCGGGCGGCGCGAGATCTTCCGGGAGATGCGGCACCACGACGACGCGCTCGACGCTCGGCAGGCTGGGGAGGAACTCGCGCACGCGCTGCAGACAGTCGATGCGCTTGCCGGCGTAGATGTAGCCGTCTGCCGTCACGAGCACCTTGGGCGCGATCTGGCCGAATCGATCGAGCACACCCGCCGCGCCGAAGTCCGGCGAGCACGACGACCACAATGCGCCGAGCGACGCGGCGGCGAGCATCGCGACCACCGCCTCGGGGATGTTCGGCACGAAGCCGGCGACACGGTCGCCCTGCCCCACTCCGGCGCGACGGAGGAAGCCGGCGAACGCCGCGACGTCGCGCGCCAGCTCGGCGAAGCTCAGTCGTCGTCCGGGTCCACGCTCGGTCCAGAGCACGAGCGCATCGGTCGCGTCGCGCCGGCGGAGCAGATTCTCGGCGAAGTTGAGCCGCGCGCCGCGGAACCATCGCGGTCCGAGCAACGGGTCCGGCGGCGCCATGCGCTCACCATGCTCGAGCACCGCATCCCATGGCGGCGCTCCGGCACGCTCGTCGGCCACCACGCCCGCGAAACGCCAGAGCGCCGGCCAGAAGCACTCCGGCTCTTCGATCGACCAGTCGTAGAGACCGAAGGAGTCCACGACGCGCGAGGCGCGACCGCCGAGCGGCTGCACCGCCTCGCGCACGAACCGAGTCACGTTGGCCGAGGCGATCGTGGCCTCGGCTGGTGTCCAGAGCGGCGCAGTCTCGTTCACGAATGAAATCTGGCCGCTGGTCGGTCGCCCCGCGACCGGCGACCGCTACTGCGTGCGCACGACGATGAACTTCAACATCGGGCTGGGCGCGCTCCCCCCGGAGGCACCGAAAGTCAGCAGCGCTTCCTTGCCGGCCGACACCGTGAGGCGGAAGTAGCTGGCCGAGCTGCCAAGGATGCTCGTCGACGCCAGGGCGTTGTCGGTGAGTCCGGTGGTCATGATCGGATAGTAGCCGAGCGGCACGAAGACGCCCGTCTCGCGACTCCCGAACGTCTTGCTGTAGATGTCGCGGAAGTTCCAGCTCTTGTGGCTGTATCGTGGATCGGTGGAGATCCCGAGGTCGTCGACGTAGTTGGCGACGGCGAAGTCGGCGAGCACGGGGGCCGGATCGGTGAGGAGCGCCTCACGAAGCGTCTGGAGTCCGACGGATTCGGTATTGGTGAAGCGCGCCCACACGGCAGCATCCGACGGGAACAACCGGTCGACGGCGTAGCGCAGGAACGCCCACGACGCACCGCGTGCCGCGAGCCCGTCGTCGGTACCGAGCGGTGAGGCGGAGCCGGGATCGGTGATGTAGCTGAGGAAGCGACTGAAGTTCGAGCCCGCGTCCGCCTTCCAGAGCTGGTACTTCGCAACATCCGTGTGGATGCCGTCGTCGTTCAGGTTCTGCCTCGGCTGGAATCCAGTCTCGCGATAATAGAGCAGCTCCTCGGCGAGGTGGCTCAATCCCTCGTTCAACCACGGATCCTCGAAGTCCACGAAGTTGTCGTTGACGTAGACGCGCCGCGTAGCGTTGATCAGATGCTGGAACTCGTGCGCGAGGACGCTGGTGGTCAGCGTGTCGACGAAGCCGCGCGTGTGTGCGTTGCCATGCACCGTTCCCGCGGGATCGGGGACGAGCATGTAGAACATCTCGCCCTCGTTGCTCGTGGCGCAGGTGAACTCGCCGGGCGCCCCCGTCTTCATGAAGATGTCGCGCGGGTGGAAGAAGCCGCCGACGAAGTAGGGCGAATTGGCCGGCGTGAGCTCGTTCACCCACTCGGTGAAGAGGATCGCGACTTTGCCGTTCCCATCGAGATCGCTCGGTGCACCAAAGTTCCCCACGTCCACCGGCCAGACGAGGTTGTCGAAGCGATCCGCGAAGCGCTGGTAGTCCTGGTCGGAGAATCCGCCCGGCGGGTTGAGCGTGTCCGCGAGCACGATGCTCTTGGTGCCGACGGCCGCGACCCGGAGGCCGCGCATGACCGCGCCGGTGCAGGTCGTATCCGACACGTTGAGCGTGAGGATGTCGCCGACCTTCGTGCCGGCCGGGATGTTGGTGCGCGACATCCGCGGGGTGAACCCTCCTCCGGAGGTGCTCGTGCGCGACAGCCGTGCGTCGTGCTCTGCCCGTGAGGCGCGATACCGACTCCCCTGTCCGCGTGCGTTGGCGAGCAGTCGCAGGTGGAAGCTCTCGTCGAGCGCGGGCTGTGCCGGAGTCGGCGTCGTGGCCCCCGAAGCAACCGCTCGGCTGGCACGAAGTGGGGAGGCGGTCGGAATGCGGCTCGCCAATGGCGGCGTGGTGACGCCAACGGCCCTGATGGACGCGTAGAGGGCAGTACCTCCGTCAGCCAACGAATTGTACGCGATGACCGTGTAATCGGCGGGCGCGGAGGTCGCGCCGGGCAAGCAGATTTCGGAGGCGCTCGCCGTCGTCACATCGCCGACGGCAAGGGTGGTCGGCGCCGCCGAGCCTGTGCAGGGCGACTCGCCAACCGCCGCCACCTTGATCGCGACCGAATCGGAGCGTCCCGAGGCACTCACGGTGATGGTGGTGCTGCCTCCCTTTCGCAGGGCGCGCACCAGCCCCGTCGAGTCGACGCTCACCAGCGTCGGGTCGGCCGACGTGAATGCCAGCGCGTACTCGACGACGTAGTTCGCGAACTCGTCCTGCAGCACCGAGGTGATGCGCGCGGTGTCGCCGACCTCCCACAGCTTGATCGCGTCAGGGCTCGAGTTGATGGTCGCGATCGGGCCCGGAATGGAGGTGACGAGCTCGTTGACGCGCTTCGTGACGCCCGCCACGGCCGCCGTCAGGAATACGGCGCCCGACCTGGAGCCAAGCGTGACCACTGTCGCGGCGATGCCCGATGCGTCGGTGGTCGCGGACTCCGGGGCGAGCACTACTCCCTCCGACCCTCCGCCCGAGACGGTGAAGTCGACGGTCTTGCCACTGACCACCTGGCCGTTGGCATCGGTGACCTTCACCGAGAAGGTCCCGACGGAGGTCGTTACCGCTCCCCTCGAGCTGGGAGCAGCGACGAGCTCGATCCGCGCTGCGGGTCCAACGATCGGCCCGGAGGAGTCCGAGCCGCACGCGGCCAGCGCGACGAGCGCGAAGGCGGCAAGGGAGCAGCGACGAAGGCGCATCACTCTGTTCTCACGATCACCAGCTGAAGATTGGATCCCGGCGCGCCAGCCTGGCCGTCGAGCGTGAGCGAGGCGGTGCCGTTCGCCGGCACCGTGAAGTCGAAGAAGGCGGAACCGCCCGGCACCACGGTGCCCGCATAGGACGCCGTAGTGGCCGACATGTGGGTGACCGGAAGCGGATAGAGCGCGGGCGACGCCGTCACTCCGCCGAAGATGCTGTGCCAGTTCCAGCTCGGCTGTTGAAGCTCCGCTGTCGCGCCCTGCACGTCGTCGACGGCCTGCGCCGCTGACCAGTCGCGCACGTACGAGCCGACGTCGTTGCCGAACACCGCCTGGAGGTTCGCGACGCCGACGACGGAGCTGTTCACCAGCCGCGAGAGCACGTCACCGTCAGAACTGCCCTTGCGGTCGGCGAGATACCGGAGGAACGACCAGGTCGCGCCGCGCGTCGAGAGGTCGTCTCCGGCGCGATAGGGTGAGCTCCCACTCGGAGCACTCAGGTACTCACGATACCGGCCGACGTTGGGGCTCATGTCGGCCGTATATGCATTCCGGGTGCGCGGCGTCTCGGCCAGGTTGAAGTAGGTGAGGTTGGACCGCGACGAGAGACCGGATTCCTTGTAGAACAGCAGTTCCTCGGCGACGTGCGCCAACCCCTCGTCCAGCCATTTCACCTCGAACTTCGGCGCGGCCGTGTTCACATACAGCTTGCGCGACGCGTTGATGAGGTGAACCAGCTCGTGCGCCATCACGGCGGTCGTGTTCGTGTCGACGAAGCCGTTCGTCCGCCGGTTGCCGTTGATCGAGCCGTTCGGGTCGGGCGTCATGAGGTACAGGTACTCGCCCTCGTTGCTCGACGGGCAGGCCTGCGCCCGTGCCGTCCCGACCTGCGGAAAGAGATCGCGCGAGAAGGTGAGCCCGCCGACGAACGAGAAGGCCCCGCGCTGCGTGAGCTCGTTCACCGAGCGCGTGAAGACGATCGCGATGTGCCCGTTCTTGTCGATGTCCGTCGGCTCGCCGAAGGCGCCGACGTCCAGCGGATAGATGAGCGTGTCGAACCGCGCTGCGTAGCGCTGGAAGTCGGTGGTCGTGAAGCCCGGCTTCGGGTTCAGCGTGTCGTTGAGCACGAGCGCCTTCGTTCCGATCGCCATGACGCGCGCGACGTGGTACTGCGGGTTGTTACAGGGGTCCGTCGCGTTGACGTTGACGGTGACCAGATCGCCGACCGCCAGCGTGGAAGGAAGCGAAGGCACTCGCGCCGCATTCCACTGGCGCGCCGCGGCGAAGCGCGGCGTCAACGTGGCCCGCTCGACGTCGCGCAGCCGATTCTCGAACGCCTCGTCTCGTTGCGGCTCGTCCGAGGGTAGTCGTACGGCCGCCGGCGAGGGAATGCGGGTGAGCGGAGGGATGTCTGGCGACGCGACACCGTTGGCGCGCAGCGAGAAGTTCGCCTGCCCCACGCTGTCCAGACCGCTGTTCACGATGACGGCGAAGAACCTTCCGCCGGTCGTGCTGCCGAGGATCCTGGCCTCGCGCCCGCGCCCGACGGCAAGCGACTGGCCGAGCTCGAAGGCTCCGCCGACCGGCCCCACCGGTCCGTCGTTCCTGCAGCCAGACATGGTGAACATCATCGCGACTGTGCCCACGAGGGCGATCAGACGTGCATGCAGGGACATTACGGACTCGATTCGGTGTGGCGCGACAGATCGACGCGGAACACTGCCTGCAAGCACGATCGCCGACGTCAGTGAGCAGAGAGCTGCCAAGCGACGTCGGTGCTGCCGGCGCTTGATAACCCTGGCCGCCGCGTTCCAACAAGATGGACCAAAGGGAGCAGCGCCGACACGGTCGACACCGCAACCGCCAGATACCCTCTACGCCGAAACGCTCAGCGACCTGCGAACGCTGCGGAGACCCGCTCAAGCTCGAGCGCGCCACCCTCACCGAACAGAAGCTCCTCGCACTGCTCGGCGGTCTGCGGGGAGACGAGCAGGTATCCCTGCCATTCCGCGCACCGATGGTCGGTGAAGAACGCGAGCTGCTCCGGCCGTTCGATCCCCTCAGCGATGACGTTGACGCCGAGGGTCTGGCCGAGGGCGATGACGGCGGCGGCAATCGCGCTGTCGTCGGTGTTGTTCGGCACCCCGTTCACGAAGCTGCGATCGATCTTGAGGGAGTCGATCGGGAAGAGCCGCAGGGCGCTGAGGGACGAGTAGCCGGTGCCGAGGTCGTCGATCGAGACGCGCACGCCCTTGGCCTTGAGCGCACGCAGGCTGTCGATCGCGCGGCCGCTGGAGCGCATCGCGATGCTCTCGGTGATCTCGATCTCGAGATATTCGGCCGGGAGCCGCGTTTCGTCGAGCACCTGCTGCACGCGCGCCACGAGATCCGGGTGCTGGAGCTGCCGGACTGACAGGTTCACCGCGGCGCGGAGATGCATCTGGCCGCGGTCGCGCCAGCGCTGGACCTGGGTGCACGCCTGGCGGAGCACCCACTCCCCCATCGGCACGATCGCGCCGGTGGCTTCCGCCAGCGCGATGAACTCCGATGGCTGCAGGAATCCCCGCTCCGGGTGGTTCCAGCGGAGCAGCGCTTCCAGCCCGTTGATGCGCCCGCTGTGGGAGTCGACGATGGGCTGGTAGTAGACGAGGAGCTGGCCGTGCTCGAGGGCGCGCTGGAGATGACTCTCGAGCCCGAGCTGCTCGCGCGCCGCGGCACCGAGCTCGGGGACGTAGCGCTCGACCATGTCGCGGCCCTGCGCCTTGGCGCGGTACATGGCGGCGTCAGCGCTCTTGAGGAGCGCCTCGGGCTCGGGGGCATCGGCTGGGTACAGGCTGATGCCGAGACTCGTCGTGACGAACACCTCCTGCCCATCCAGAGAGATCGGTCGCTTCACGGCGGCGATGATGCGCTCGGCGACGAGCGTGGCGTCTTCCGGGGTGCCGACCTCGGTGCAGAGCACCGCGAACTCGTCGCCCCCGAGGCGGGTGACGGAGTCATCACCGCGCACCGCGCTCTGGATGCGCTCCGATACGGTCTGGAGGAGGAGGTCACCGGCCGCGTGGCCGAGGGAGTCGTTGACGACCTTGAACCGATCGAGATCGAGGAAGAGCACCGCGACGATGGTGTTCGTCCGACGGGCGCGGCGGAGCGCCATCCCCATCTGGTTGAGGAAGAGCTGGCGGTTCGGCAGTCCGGTGAGGGAATCGTGATAGGCGATCTTCTCGATCTTCGCCGCCGCGTCCATCGTCGCCTGGCGCTCCTCCTCGAGCAGCCAGATCACCAGACCGATCGCCAGGCCGAAATACAGCATCACATCCACGAGCCCGAGCGTCGCGATCCAGAGGGGGAACTGGCGCCGGATGACTTGCTCCGTGCCAAGCGCGAGAAAGTGGACCTGGTGCGCCGCGAGCCCGAGGAAGGCGAGCATGACCGAGCGCCGGCCGATCGCCCGGGAGATGCGTGGCGTACGGCTGATCGCGCGCGCTGCCACCAGCGCCGTGGCCGCGACGAGCAGGCGGCGAACGGTCACACGAAGGTGATAGACGATCTCCCCATTGACGGGATCCCACCAGTAGAGTCCCTGAAGGAGCGCCCCGACGATGGCGGCGGCGACGAGGAGCCGGCGCGTCGTCCGCTTGTCGAGGGACGTGCCAGTCGTCAGCTCGAAAGTGCCGAGCAGCAGCCAGGTGAGCTGAAGGAAGCCGGCGACCCCCGACGCCATCGAGATCAG
>DASVNI010000436.1:0-2458 GCA_036383935.1 Gemmatimonadaceae bacterium
ATGAGCGGCCAGAGCACGCTCCGAGCTTCGTAGTTCAGCGCGTCGACGATGGTGAACGGCTCCGTCCGGGCTACGCGCTGGCCCTGCGCATCATAGAGCATGAGGCCGCGCGTGCCGAATCCGAGATCGTTGAGATGCCCCTGAGCAGCCGAATATCCGAGCCGGAATGGGGAGCCGTTCGTGATGCTGTTGAAGAGCAGCAGCGCGGCGCCCGGAATGAGGGCACCGATGCCCAGCAGAAGGGTCGTGTCGCGCAGTGCACTCCAGCCACGACGCGACAGCAGCCAGAGCCAGAGCGACAGGCCGAGCGCGATCCCGGTGACGGGACGGATCGTCACCGTGATGCCGATGAGCATACCCGCGAGCACGCCCTCGGCGACGCGCCGCTTCCATGTCGCCGAGGGCGGCGTGAGGAGCAGCCACGCAGCGGAGACGATCGCCGCCATCGCCGCAACGTGCGAGAGATAGCGCGACGCGTACTCCAGAAAGAGGAAGTGCGTGGCGAGGAGGGCCGCTGCGACGACGCCGACGAACGCTGACGCGAACCGGCGCCCCAGCATGTACGTCGAAGCGACGGCGACCGCCCCGAGCACCCCGCCGCTCACCAACGGCGCGCCGAGCGCGACGAAAGGAGCGAGGATGGCTGGATACCCCGGCGTGTACTGCGCGTACGGACCCGCCGGGGTCTGGGCCATCAGCGGCAGGGTGAGGAACCGCTGCACCCCTTCGTCCAGATGCCAGCGATAGTCTCCCTGAACGAAGAGGTGCGCCTGCAGGGAGTAGATCACCTCGTCGATCGAGATCCAGTGATCGACGAGGCGCGTGCGGACGACGACGACGGCAATCGTCGCCAGCACGAGAGCGGCGGCGATTCGCGTGTGCGCGGCTGGATGCGGCACCTCCTCGCGGTCGCCGGCGGGGCGCGCCAGCGGGAGAAAGAGGAAGATGCTCCAGCCGAGCAGCACCGGGACCACGTCGGCAACGATCGCGCTGCGCCGGCTGCCATCGGCGGAGAGCAGCGCATGCAGCACGGCGACGGCGAGGGACGCCGGCAGCAGCACGGCAGTCGCCCGCAGGGCACGTCGCGGAACGTCAGCGTCAGTGCCGACAGGGGCGTACACGGCGTCTCGCCAGCGGACGAGAGTGCCCGCGACGGCGAGCGCGGCGCCACAGGCGATCAGCGGGAGGGGACCACCGAGCCCGAGCCGCTCCTGCAGGAAGTACAGGAGCGCAGCGCCGACAGCGATCCAGGGCGAGATCCTGGCGAACGCGTCGGCGCTCACCCTCATGTCAGAGGCTCACCGCCCATCAGCACCGCCATGATCGCCTTCTGGATGTGGAGACGATTCTCCGCCTCGTCCCAGACGCGACTCTGCGGCCCGTCGATCACGTCGGCAGTGACTTCCTCGCCGCGATGCGCCGGAAGACAATGCAGGAAGATCGCGTCCGCCGAGGCGCGGGCCATCATGCCGCGATCGACGGTGTAGCCGGCGAAATCGCGCTCGCGCTTCTTCTGCTCGCCCTCCTGCCCCATGCTGGCCCAGACGTCGGTGTTGACGACATCGGCGCCCTTGATCGCCTCTTTGGGATCGCGGGTGATGATGATGTTCGCCTCCTTCCGCGCGCGCTCGAGGAGATGGTCGGCCGGCTCGTAGCCTTCGGGGCAGGCGATGCGCAGATCGAAGCCGAAGCGGTAGGCGGCGTTGATCCAGGAGTTCGCCATGTTGTTCCCGTCGCCGATCCACGCGACGGTCTTTCCCTCGATGCCGCCGAGGTGCTGACGGACGGTCAGCAGGTCAGCGAGGATCTGGCAGGGGTGCAGCATGTCGGTCAGCCCGTTGATGACGGGGACGCTCGCGTAGCGCGCGAGCTCCTCGACGTCCTGATGGGCGAAGGTGCGGATCATGATCCCGTCCACGTAGCGGGACAGGACGCGAGCCGTGTCGGCGATCGGCTCGCCGCGGCCGAGCTGGACGTCGCGCGGCGAGAGGAAGAGCGCGTGACCGCCCAGCTGATAGGTGCCGACCTCGAACGAGACGCGCGTACGGGTCGACGCCTTCATGAAGATCATTGCGAGCGTCTTGCCGGCGAGGGGCTTTTTCGAATACTCGCCGCGCCGCATCCGCTCGGCCAGATCGAAGAGCGCGAGCAGTTCGGCCCGGGAGAAGTCCGGGATCGCGAGAAAGTCGCGATGGGTGGCGTCCGTCATGTCCGGGCGAGAGGGGTGAGTCGATCGGGAAGCCGAAAAAGCTAACGGACGACGAAAGCGGCGAGCAAGCGACGGACCCCGGTCCGGGGAGCTTTCCGGGGCTGATGGGGGCGTATCGCATGTTACTGCGGGGAAACGTGATGCGTCACACAGTCATGCTGGGAGCGACTGCTTCGCCCTGCCGACGCCGGCTCGCGAGCACCCTCGCCGCGTTCGTGATCCTGGACATCGGTACGCCCGTCCTGGCAC
>DASVNI010000437.1:0-5718 GCA_036383935.1 Gemmatimonadaceae bacterium
CAGTACGGGGCGCGCGGGTTCCTCGTCCAATCGGCCGAGACGCCCGCCGAAGACGTTGCGCGCGCGACGGATGCGGGCGTGCCCGTCGTCGCGTCGCTGCTCGAGGCGGCGAAGCAGTTTCTGGAGCCGACACCGTGAAGCGCTGTCGCATCGGAGTGCTCGCGAGCGGCGGCGGCTCGAACCTTCAGGCGATCCTCGATCACCTCGCGCAGCTCGGCGATGCGCGTCACGGCGACGTGGTGCTCGTCGCGTCCAACCGGCCGGACGCCGGCGCGCTCGCTCGCGCTGCACGCGCCGGCGTGGAGACCGCGCTATTACAGTCGCCACATGCACCGGAGGGTGACGAGCTCGACGCCGTGCTCGAGCGCCACGAGATCGGACTCGTCGCGCTCGCCGGCTACATGCGCCTCATCCCGGACGACGTGACGCGCGCCTATCGTGGCCGGATGCTCAACGTGCACCCCGCCCTGCTTCCGGACTTCGGCGGCACGGGGATGTACGGCCCGCGCGTCCACCGCGCCGTGTTGAGCGCGGGCGCACCGCTCTCCGGCCCGTCGGTGCACTTCGTGGACGAGGTGTACGATCACGGCGCGGTGATCGCGCAGTGGCCCGTCCCCGTGCTCCCCGGCGACGACGAGCACGCACTCGCGGCGCGCGTGTTGCGCGCGGAGCACCTGCTCTACCCGCGCGTGGTGGACGCCGTCGCCGGCGACGAGGTGCGGCTCGACGCGGAAGGCCGCGTGGAGAGCGAGCGCTTCACCTCGCCGCGACTGCCGACGATGGATCCCATGCTCGACGACGTCACGCTCGCCATTCGACTCGACGCCGCGCTCGGCCCCGCGCCGCGCCGTTGAGTCAATCGACCACCATTCACGCTTCGCCCGACTCGATGCCTCGCGCACTTCTCTCCGTCTCCGACAAGACCGGTCTGGTCGACTTCGCCCGCGGACTGCACAAGCTCGGCTGGGAGCTCGTCTCCACCGGCGGCACGGCGCGCACCCTGCGCGAGAACGGCATTCTCGCCCGCGACGTGGCGGACGTCACGCAGTTCCCCGAGATGCTGGATGGGCGCGTGAAGACACTGCACCCCGCGGTGCACGGCGGCCTGCTCGCGCGCCGCGATCTGCCGGAACACATGGCAGCAATCGCCGAGCATGGGATCACGCCGATCGATCTCGTCGTCGTCAACCTCTATCCCTTCCGCCAGACGGCGGCGCGCGAGGGCGTGACCCCTGACGAGGTCATCGAGCAGATCGACATCGGCGGACCGAGCATGCTGCGCTCGGCGGCGAAGAACTTCGCGAGCGTGACGACGGTGGTCGATCCGGCCGACTATGGCACCGTGCTCGCGGCCATCACGGCGGGCGACGACGACTTCGACCTGCGTCGCCGTCTCGCCGTGAAGGTGTTCGAGCACACGGCGGCGTACGACGCAGCCATTGCCTCGTGGTTCGCGACGCAGCGGAAGGACAGGTTCCCCGAGCGGATGATCATCCCGCTCGAGCGCGCGCAGGGACTGCGCTACGGCGAGAACCCGGGCCAGGCAGCCGCGTTCTACGTCGAGCGCGCCGGCGCGGGCCTCTCCGCGCTCGCGCAGAAGGGAGGCAAGGAGCTCTCGTTCAACAACCTGCTCGACCTCGAGGGCGCGCTGCTCGCGACGGAGCCCTTCGGGGAGCAGACGTGCTGCGCGATCATCAAGCACACCACGCCGTGCGGGCTCGCCACCGGTACCGATGCCCTCGATGCGTACAAGAAGGCGCTCGCCTGTGACCCCGTCTCGGCGTTCGGCTCCGTCATCTCCTTCACCGTCCCGGTGGACGACGCCACCGCCGAAGCGGTGTCGAGCCTGTTCGTCGAGTGCGTCGTGGCGCCCAGGTTCAGCGAGGGCGCGATCGAGATCCTCAGCCGCAAGAAGAACCTCCGCGTGCTCGAGGGGCGCGCCAAGTGGCCAGCCAGCTCGCTCGACTACAAGCGGGTGCGCGGCGGTCTCCTCGTCCAGGAGCGTCCCCCCGCCGTGATCGACGACAGCGAATGGCGCGTGGTGACGAAGCGCCATCCCACCGAGGAGGAGCGCCGCGACCTGCTGTTCGCCTGGCGCGCCGTGGCGAGCGTCAAGTCGAACGCCATCGTGCTCGCCCGCGCCGGCGCGACGATCGGCATCGGAGCGGGCCAGATGTCGCGCGTGGACGCCGCCTTCCTCGCCGTCCACAAGGCGACGACCGTCGGCCACTCCACGCAGGGCTCCGCCCTCGGTTCAGATGCCTTCTTCCCCTTCCGCGACGGCGTGGACCAGGCGGCCGCTGCGGGGGTACAGGCCATCGTGCAGCCCGGCGGATCGGTCCGTGACGAGGAAGTGATCGCCGCCGCCGACGAGCACGGGATGACCATGGTGTTCACCGGCGTTCGCCTCTTCCGCCACTAGCAGGGTCAGAAGCTGGGGTCAGACACAGGGGTCAGATGCAGGGGTCAGATACCGAAGGTGTCTGACCCCGTTGTCGTAGAAGTCAGCCCCTTAGATGCAGGGGTCAGATTCCGAAGGTGTCTGACCCCTTTGCCGTCGAAATCAGCCCCTTCACGCTGATTCCGCGCTGCGCGCTACATCCGTAACCCATGGCTTGGGCTTTGCGCCCCGCCGTACCTCGAGCCGCGGCAGCCCGCGGAGTGGCCTCCCGTCGGCGGCGTGGCAATCATCTTCGACGCAATCGAGGAGGAGCGTGCAATCATGCGCATGACAGCAATGGGGACCAGCATGCTCGCGCTCGCTGCCGCGTTCGCGGTGGGCGGCTGCAGCAAGAAGGACAACTATCGTGACACCACTATGGGTACGAGCGGCGGTACCGTCGCCCCAGCCACGCCCAACGCCGCCGGGACGGACACGAGCGGCGCGATGACCGGCGGTGCGATGAACGGGAGCGCCACTGGCAACGCCGGCGCCGCCGCAGCAGGCACGGGGACGGCGGGCCCGGGCACGCCAGGCACCAGCAGCATGAGCCCGTCCACGGGAGCGAGCACCACGCCGAGCACTGGTACGCCAGGCACCGGCCCAGGGACGACGAACGACACGACGACGCGGAATCGCACCGGCAGTGGGCCGGGCTCGGGCACCGGCTCCAAGGGCTCGGGTACCGGCAAAAGTTCGTCGGGCTCCTCGCGACCTTACTGAGGGTAGAAGGCGGGGTCGCAGCGGCACTGTACCTACCTGGGCACCAGCCCCATCTTAAGTAGCTGTGTCCCCGCCCCGCCGCCCGCGCGGGGCGTCTGTTATCTGACCACCCGCGTGAACACCAATGGCGACGACGTCTACGCCGTTCGACCACGACTATCGTCCCTCCTATCTCGCCGCGGGGATCACCGCCCTGGCGGTGTTCGTGTTGTACGTGCTCACCCTCGCCCCATCCACCGCGATGTGGGACACGAGCGAGTACATCACGGCCGCGTACACCCTCGGCTTGCCGCACCCGCCCGGGAACCCGCTCTTCGTCCTCATCGGACGCGTCTTCGCGATCCTGCCGATCGCGCCCACGGTCGCGGTGCGGATCAACCTGCTCGCCGCCATCTGCAGCGCGGTGTCGGCGGCGATGTGGTTCCTCATCACCGAGCGCGTGCTGGTCAGCTGGTTCGTCGAGCGCTGGCAGCGCATCCTCGGCGGCGTGGTCGCCGCCGTCATCGGCGCCACCGCCTTCACGGTCTGGAACCAGAGTGTCGTCAACGAGAAGGTCTACACCGTCTCGCTGATGGGCATCGCGATCATCTCGTGGCTGATGGTCCGCTGGTGCGACGCACCGGAGGGACGGAAGGCCGATCGCATTCTCGTCCTCGTCGCGTACCTGTGCGGTCTCGGCTACGCCAACCACATGGCGGGCATGCTCGCCGCGCCGGCGGTGGGACTCGCCGTGCTGCTCGTGCGCTGGCAGAACATCCTTCGCTGGAAGCTGCTCCTCGCGTGTGCCGCGGCGCTCGTCTTCGGGCTCACGCCGTTCGCCATCCAGCCGATCCGTGCCGCGCACTTCCCCGCGATCAATGAGGGGGAGCCTACCGCTTGCCGGGCAGGGCTCGCCACGAAGTGCACGTTCAGCAAGGGGACGTACGATGCGTTCATGTACAACTTCAACCGCGGCCAGTACGGCAAGCCCGAGCTGAGTGAGCGCCAGGCGCCCTTCTCGGCGCAGATCGGGATGTGGTGGTTGTACTTCAAGTGGCAGTGGCTGCGCGACGCGCACGGCGAGAACATCCTCTGGCAGAGCGTTCTCTCCGCGCTCTTCCTCGTGCTCGGCCTCCTCGGCGGCTACGTCCACTGGCAGCACGACCGACGAAGTTTCGCCTACTTCGGGTCGTTGATGTTCACGATGAGCTTCGGGCTCATCTACTACCTGAACTTCAAGTACGGCGCCTCTCAGTCGCCCGAGCTCGCGGGGGTGGCTCGCGAGGTACGCGACCGCGACTACTTCTATCTCTGGAGCTTCTCGGCGTGGGGTGTGTGGGCCTCGCTGGGGCTCGTCGCCGCGTGGGACTCCGTCGCCTCGCTGATCGGGCGTGAACGCATCACCGTCGGCCGCGAGACGACCGAGCGCCCGACGCATCGTGCCATGGCGCTCGCGTCGCCGCTGCTCCTGCTCGCTTTCATTCCGCTGTTCACCAACTGGACCACGGCGTCGCGCGCCGGCCAGACCGACACGCTCGACTTCGCGCGCGATCTGCTGAATTCCGTGGAGCCGTACGGCGTGCTCGTCACCGTCGGCGACAACGACACCTTCCCGCTGTGGTATGCGCAGGAGGTGGAGGGGATCCGCAAGGACGTCGTCGTCGCCAACACGTCGCTGCTCAACACCGACTGGTACACGCGCCAGCTCATTCGTCGCCCTGTCTACGAGTACGATGCCGCGCGCGGGCCATCGATCTATCGGGGGAAGAGCTGGACGCGGCCCGCCGGTCCGCTCCTGCAGATGACCCCCGAGCAGGCGGACTCGGTGCCGCCCTATATCGAGATGCAGCGGCCGATGAACTTCGAGAGTGGACAGATCAAGGCGACGATCGATCCGCAGCGGCTTTCGGTGCCGAACATACTCCAGCGCGCCGACATCTTCGTGCTCAAGATCATCGCCGAGTCCTTCAAGGATCGTCCGATCTACTTCAGCCGCACCTCGGCGGGATACGGCAACGAGCTGGGACTCGGGAGCTATCTCCTCACGCAGGGGCTCGCGAGCAAGGTGTTCATCCCACCGGCCGTTCCCGGCCGCGACACGCTCCTCGTGCAAGGCGCCGGTTGGTTCGACCTGAAGCGCACGAAGACGCTCTGGGACAGCGTGTTCACGGGGCAGAAGGCGCTGGAGAGGCGCAACGACTGGGTCGACCGCCCGTCGGTCGGGATCCCGTATCTGTACGTCGCGACGGGGCTGATGCTCTCCGAGGTCCTGCAGCAGACGGGCGACACCGCGGCCGCCAATCGCATCATCGGCGAGTCACGCCGCATCGCCCAGGCCGTGCGCCTCGACGACCTCGTCGCGCAACTCCAGGCGCCGCCGCAACCAGTCGGCCCGGTGCAGAACCCGCTGCTGACGCCCACGGATACGCACCAGGAGCAACCGCTGAAGCCGTGAGTTGGTGAGTTGGTGAGTTGGTGAGTTGGTGAGTTGGTGAGTTGGTGAGTTGGTGAGTTGGTGAGTTGGTGAGTTGGTGAGTTGGTGAGTTGGTGACTGCCCCCACCAACTCACCCTCTAC
>DASVNI010000438.1:0-8195 GCA_036383935.1 Gemmatimonadaceae bacterium
GGATTGGCTGGCGTGGGTTGAACGGGCACTCCCGGTAGTCTGAACTGCCACTCCCCGTAGGTAGTACTCGGTACCTGGTACCGAGACTGGCATACTGCCTCCCGGACTGCGGGTCAGATTCCGGGGTCAGATTCCGGGGTCAGATTCCGGGGTCAGATTCCGAAGGTGTCTGACCCCTTGGCGCGTCGGTGTCTGACCCCATGGCGCGCATGGCGCGCATGGCGCGTCGATGCCTGACCCCAACTCTCCCGATAACCGATAACCGAAAACCGGTTACTGATCGTTCGTGGGAGCGACGTCGCCCCGTTTCACCGGCGGCAGCCACAGTGTGAACGTCGAACCGCGCCCAACCTCGCTCTCCACCGTCAGGTTTCCGCCGAGGAGTTGAGCGATGCGCCGGCTGATCGCGAGCCCGACACCGGCGCCCGACTGCGCGTTCGGGTCGAGCCGCGTGAACTCCTGGAAGATCGATTCCCGCTTTTCCTTCGGGATCCCCGGGCCGGTGTCGGACACGCTCGCCGTGATCCAGGGTCCGGGACCGGGGCCGCCACTCGGTCGGATGGCCGTGTCCACCGTGACCGTGCTGTTCGGCGCGTACTTCACCGCATTCGATAGGACGTTCGCCAGGATCTGGCGGAGCCGCATCGGATCCGTGTCGGCCACCATCCCCGGTTGCGCGTGACGCTCCATGGCGATTCCCGCCGCCGTCGTCTGGGCACGGAAATCCTCGGCCACCTCGCGCGCCGTCGCGCCGACATCTGTCGGCATCCGATCGATCGCGATCTGACCCGCCTCCGCCCGGGCCAGCTCCAGGAGATCGCCGATCAACCGGAGAGAGGTGCTGATGGAGCGCCGGATTCGCTTCACGCTCTTCTCCTGCTGCTCGGAGAGCTCGCCGCCGATTCCCTCCTCGAGCAGCGCCGCGAAGCCGTCCGCGGCGCCGAGTGGGTTCTTCACGTCGTGGCTGAAGCCGCGCATGAGGCGCGCGCGGCTTTCGGTCACCCGCTCCAGCTGCTCGCGCCGCCGCTCGGACTCGAGGCGGGCCTCACGCTCGCGCTCGAGAAGTCGCTCACGTTCCTCCTCGTATCGCTTCCGCTCGGTGATGTCGGTCGTCGTCCCGAACCACTCGACGATCTCACCCGCTTCGTTTCGCCGCGGCATCGCCTTGCCCAGGAACCAGCGGTACTCGCCGTCGGCGCCGAGAATGCGGTACTCGATCTCGTACGGATTCCCCGTCGCCAACGAATGCTCCCAGGCCTCGCGCATGCGCTCGCGGTCGTCGGGATGGAGCAACTGCACCCATGCCTCTCCGTGTGATTCTTCGGGGGTGGCGCCGGTGAAATCGTACCAGCGACGGCTGAAGTACGTGTGGTGACCCGTCGCATCGGCGGTCCAGACGTTCTGCGGAATCATGTCCGCCAGGAGACGGTAGCGTTCCTCGCTCGCCCTCAGCTTGGACAGGACCGCCTCGACCGACTCGCGGGCCTCGGTCTCGTGGGTGAGTCGTCGGGCCGTCTCCTCCGCCTCCGACTCCAGCGACTTCACCCGCCGGCTGGCGCGCACGCGCGCGGTGACGTCCTCGACCCGATGGATGATGTAGACGAGCCTTCCATCGTCGTCGAAGACGGGCGAGTTCAGCGGCTCCCAGTACCGCTCCTCGAACTCGCCCGCGGCACTCCGGAGGTCGTATTTCTGAACCGCCATCCGCTGGGGCTTCCGAGTGCGGAGCACCTCATCGAGAGACGCCCGGAGGTTGCGGACCCCCGTTGCCTGCGGATCCTCGGGGTTGTCGGGGAAGATCTCGAAGAACGGGCGGCCGATGACGTCCTCGTGCCGCGTCCGCGTCGCGCGGAGGCGAGCCTCGTTGGCCGCGAGCATGGTGAACCGCGGCGCATCCGGCGCCAGCAACAGATAGCTGTCGGGCGCGGACTCGAACACCGCCCAGAAGTCGAGAGCGGGCTCGCGCGGGCGGTCCTTCTGGTCCTGCCGTTCTGATCCGGTTCCGTGATCGCCTGCCACCTCGGAATCGAGATCGGTTGGGTTCGACATCAGCTCTCCTCCAATATGAGAGCAGAGTCGTGCACCCGTCGTGCCCGGAGCGCCCCATCAGAGCCGCTGGCATGGAGAGCGCGACCGGTCCTTCCGAGGGCCAGTATGCCAGTCTCGGTACTTCGTACTGAGTACCACCTACTGGGAGTGGCAGTTCAGGCAGCCGGTCGTCAGTCCGCCGCGAACGCCTCGGTCATCACGGGGGAGAGGAAGGAGACCGACTGAACCTCGGCCCCGTCGGTGAGATCGAGCTGCGGCGCATGCGCCTTCCACCACCAGGCGCGGAGCAGCTCGGCAGCAAAACCCGCGCGACGCTCGACGTGCGCTCCGCACATGAACGCGTAGTTGCGCCGCGTGCTCCAGATCTCGACGATGCGCCCCTTCTCGAGCCGGTATCGTGCCGAGCACGACTTCGAGAACACCCGATGCTCGTCACGCATCGCGCTCCAGCAGCCGCGCACTTTCACGGTCGCGTCCTTCTCCACCACGAGCTGGTCGACGAACAACGTCAGCGCGTCCAGGCGTCCGCGCGTGCGGAGATACAGGATCCAGTTCGCCCACACGTTGATCCCCTGGAAGCGCCAGCCGTCCACATGGGCCACGACGTCGGGCGCGATGAGCTCGGTACCGCTCTCGATCGGGGATTCGCCGCGCAGGATGTCGAGCAGCCGCGCAACCGTGGCGCGATTTCGTTCTGCTTCTGTCAAACGGCTCATCACTGTGGCGGGTTCAGTGCGCGACGTGCGGGGGAGGGATCAGTGCGCAGCTCGTGGTGGGGACAGCGGGCGACTCCTCCAGGGGAGTCGCCGCCAGATCGCCATCTCCACCAGCACCAGCAGCCAGAGGACGGGATGGCGAACCTTGGGGCCGAAGATCATCTCATAGTTTCCGCGTGTTGTCCAGACCTCGGCGATCCGGCCGTTCTCCAAACGATACGTGGCCTGATGCTCCTGTCGACTGGCAAATGGAGCGCGCGCCGTTCGCAGAAATCCGTACGCGGTGATGGTGCCGTCATCACGAGTGACCAACCGATCCAGCTCGACGGTCACATTGCCCTTTGCCTTCGACAGGAGGAACTCGAGCCAGTCGTACCAGACCGTGATCCCGCGCACGGTCCACTGGTCCATGTGGCTGATCACGTCCGGTGCGAGCAGCTGCTCGGCCTCCGCCATGGGCGCGTCACCGCTGATCACCGCGAGCAGTCGCACCACGAGCGCCTCGTCCGCCGACCGAGGCGAGACGGGCCCCGACTTCTGCGTTGGCGCCACTACGCCACGAGCGTCGATCGGTCGACGTTCCGCACGGCGCAGTATTCGTGAATGGCCGCGGGCTGCCGAAACAGCCATCCGATGGCGGGAGACACCATCGTCGCCAACCGGCTGTCGCGCAGCCGGGTCGAGCCGGCGAGCCGAACGAGGTTGGTGACGACGAATCGATCGGCGAAGCGGTGCAGCGACTTCGGCTCGTATCGCTCACGCGGCGTGAGCGCGAAGTAGTCGAAGGTGGCGTGGATGGGGAGGAGCTGCTGCATGTAGCGGTCGTACTCGGCGCCCCACCGGCGCGAGTCCTGAAGGAGCTTCGGGGCGAGCTGCGCTGCCGCCAGCGCCGTGCCCACGCCCGCTCCCGCGAGCCACCATACCTGGCAATAGCTGGGGCCCGCGAGCATCCAGTTCGCGCCCGCGGCGCGATCGTACGCGAAATAACTGTGGTTCAGCGCCTTGAGCTCGACCCGGTTCGCATAGCGCCGGCGGAAGTCGACACCGTAGCGCGCGAAGGCGAGTGCGGTGCGCTCCATCAACGTCTCGTCGTCCAGATCGGTCTCCGCCGCGCTCGTGCTCACACCGACCGACACGTAGTCGCCAAGTGGAATGCACCACGCCACCGCGTCCACGCCATCGCTCGCCGGAAAGAGCCGGACGACGACCGTCGCGAGCTCCCATGGCTCGGCGTCGCGCGGCGAGTTCGGCGTGAGGTGGAAATGCGTGTACGCGACCCGCTGCGGCGCGCCGAGCGTGCGATACCCGATCTTCGCCCGCTGGCCCAGCAGGCGGCCGTGATTCGTCGCGTCGAACACATACGACGGGTGAAGCACCGTGCCGTCGGCGAGACAGACGCTGGTGAAGCGGTCGCTCCCCTCGTCGAACTCCACCTCGGCCACCGCCGCATCGAGCACGGTGCAGTGCGCACTGCTCGTCGCGAGATCCCAGAGTGCCGCGTCGAACCCGATGCGGTCGATCTGGATGAACTCCGTGGCAGGGGTGTAGCCGAGTGAGCGAAAGATCGTGCGGGAGACGGCGCTCTCCGCCACCTGGAAGTCGCAGAGCACCTCGTAGTCGCCGAAGTAGCCGAGCGCGTCGCGCTTTCGAAAGAAGAAGCGCGACAGCTCGGGGAACATCTCCCGGAGCAGGAGCGTCCCCTCGAGGTTCAACGATTCGCCGAGCCGCGGCGACATGTCCGGGCGGCGGCCGATCACCAGGTGATCGATCGACGCGCGCGACAGACAATGGCTGATCGACAGCCCGGTGAGCCCTGATCCGATCACCACCGGAAGCTGCCTGTCGACGTGCGCCATGGTCGGTACGTTGCCCGAAGGATTCGGCGCGCGCAATATGCCCGCAGAGAGCGCTACCGGGCCTTCCGGGAGCTCGTATGCCAGTCTGAGTACGAAGTACTCCGTATTACCTACTGGGAGTGGCCGTTGAGTCTCGCTGCTATTTTCTAAAGATGCCCCCACAGGCCCCCGACCTCCTCGCGCTCCTCGAGCGCGACATGTCACTCGAGACCGCGACGCACTTCACCGCGCTCGCCGCGCAGTATCTCGCCGACACGCGTGATCGCGAGAGCACGGTGAGCACGGGGCGCTCGTCGGACGAGATTGCTGAGCGTTTCGACGAGCCGATCCCGCTCGATGCACAACCGCTGGACGCCGTCGTCGCTCGGCTGCGCGATGACGTGCTTCCCGACGTCAACCGACTCTATCATCCGCGCTACGCCGGACATCAGGTCTCCCCGCCGCTTCCGGCGGCGATCTGGACGGAGTCGTTGATCGCCGCGCTCAATCAATCGCTCGCCGTGGCGGAGATGTCGCCGGTCGCCACGGTGCTCGAGCATCGCGTCGTGCGCTGGATGTGCGAGCTCGCCGGCTTCGGCGCGCAGGCGGGGGGCACGCTCACGAGCGGCGGCACCGAGGCGACGTTCACCGCCCTCCTCGCCGCGCGCGCCGCGGCGCTCCCGGATGCGTGGACGAATGGCGTCGGCGCCAATCCGCCCCTCGTCGTCTGCGGCGAGCACGCGCACTACGCCGTGGCGCGTGCCGTCGGAGAGCTCGGGATCGGCCTGCACCCCGCGGGGGTCGGGCCCTCGCGCGCCGGGCGCATGGACACCGCGGCGCTCGCGATGACGCTCGACTCGCTCGCCGCGCAGGGGCGGCGCGTGATGGCCGTCGTCGCGACGGCGGGTTCGACGGCGACCGGCTCGTTCGATGAGCTCGAGGCGATCGGTCCGCTCTGTCACGAGCGCGGGCTCTGGCTGCACGTCGACGGCGCGCACGGTGCCTCGGCGCTCCTGAGCGAGACGCATCGCGAGCGCCTGCGCGGGCTCGCCTACGCGCGCTCGATCGCGTGGGACCCGCACAAGATGATGCTCCTCCCGCTCTCCGCCGGCGTGCTGCTGGTACGCGACGAGCAGGATCTCGCGACGGCGTTCGCGCAGCGTGCGCCCTACCTCTTCACCGGTGACGAGAACGCGCGGCAGTGGGACCAGGGGCCGCGCAGCTTCCAGTGCTCGCGCCGCGCGGACGTGCTCAAGCTGTGGGTGGCCTTCCAGCGCTACGGCGTGCGCCTCATGGGGGCGATCTACGATCGCCTGTGCGCGATGGCGTGCTCGATGTACGAGCAGCTCGAGCAGCATCCGGAGTTCGAGACGATCCACGAACCCGAGTCGAACATCCTCTGCTTCCGGTGGGTGGGCGACGGCAGCTTCGGCAACGAGGCGCTCGACGCATTCAATCGCGAGCTCCGCGAGTCCTACAATCGCTCCGGCGAAGGATGGATCACTGGCACCAACCTTGTCGGCCGCCGCGTGCTGCGCGTGACGCTCATGAACCCGCGGACGACCGAGACCGACGTCGCCGAGATCATCGACGGCCTCGCGCGCCAGGCCGAGGTGATGCGGTCGGCGAACTAGTCCTAGGACGCTCCTGCGCGCCGACAGAACGACGGAACGCGGATCTTGAACGGCGATCACGCGGAAAGGACAGGATCGCTTCGCCGTGAAGGAGAGATCTGCTGTTGGAGAACGGCTGCTTTGCCTGGGCTGTGCAACGGCAGGGCCGCGGATTTACCCGGATCAGCCGGAAGAATCCGGATCGCTCCGTGTGGGGCGGAGAGATCTCGCCGCCCCACCATGAAGGAATTTTGAAGTCGTGGATGGAGAGGAATGCTGCCCGGTGCGAGTCACTCGACACCGAGAGCAGTAGATCCGGCATCTTCCGGCAAATCCGGGTCGATCGGGGCCCGTCGTTGAAAGGGCCGAGGGGCAGATCCTGCCGTTTCCGCGGAATCGCAGTCAAAGATCCGCGTTCCGTAGTTTGGTAAGCACAAGCCGCACGTACCCGACGAACCTTTCCCGGCGCGCCCGGATACTGCTCCAGCTTGCCCGGAGCCCCGGTGCTGACCAGCTTCATCGGTCGCACCAGCCCCCTTCACCCGAACATCCGCTTCCATGCGCGTCAACAACATCCTCGAGACGATCGGCAACACTCCGCACGTCCGTCTGAACCGACTCTACGCCGACGTGCCGGGCTCCGAGGTGTGGATCAAGCTCGAGCGGGCCAACCCGGGCGCGAGCATCAAGGATCGCATCGGCATCGCGATGATCGACGACGCGGAGCGGCGTGGCGTGCTCAAGCCGGGTGGGGTGATCATCGAGCCGACATCGGGCAACACGGGGATCGGCCTCGCCATGGCCGCGGCGGTGAAGGGCTATCGGTGCATCCTCGTGATGCCCGATTCGATGTCCGTCGAGCGCCGGCGCGTCATGGCCGCCTACGGGGCGGAGCTCGTGCTCACGCCGAAGGAGATCGGCACCAAGGGCGCGATCGAGAAGGCCAAGGAGCTCGCCGCCTCCACGCCGGGCGGCTGGCTGCCCAACCAGTTCGACAATCCGGCGAACGTCGACATCCATCGCCGCACCACGGCGCAGGAGATCCTCAAGGATTTCCCCGAAGGGATCGACTACCTCATCACCGGCGTCGGCACCGGTGGCCACATCACCGGTGTGGCTGAAGTGCTGAAGAAGACGATGCCGAACCTGAAGGCCTTCGCCGTCGAGCCGGTGAAGTCGTCCGTCATCGCCGGCGGCACGCACTCGCCGCACAAGATCCAGGGCATCGCCACCGGCTTCATCCCCGGCAACGTCAACAAGGCGATCCTCGACGGCACCGTGTCGGTGACGGAGGAAGACGCCTTCGCGATGGCCGCGCGTGCGGCGAAGGAAGAGGGAATCTTCGTCGGCATCTCGTCGGGCGCTTCGCTCGCTGCGGTGAAGCAGAAGCTCCAGGAGATCCCGAAGGGGAGCCGTGTCCTCACCTTCTGCTACGACACGGGCGAGCGGTATCTGTCGATCGAGGGGCTGTTCCCGCCGCCGGCCTGAAGCGCCGTGAGTGCGTGAATGCGAGAGGCTGGGGTCAGAGTCGCAGACTCTGACCCCTTCTCACGCCGGAGCTTCCCGGGGCCGGCTGCCTACCGTCAACGGAAGTACCGACGAAGATTCTCCTCATGCCTCCCCGCTACGCCGAATTCTTTCCGCCTCCCGATCTTCGCGCCGCCGTCGCGTGCACGTGGATCGCGCAGACGGGGGAGGGGACTGCGCCGAGCCCGATCGTCCCCGACGCGTGCTCGGACGTCGTGATCGTCGGCGAGGCAACGCCGCACGTCGCAGGGCCGGCGACGGTGACGCAGCACGTGCTCGGTCCCGCGGGGACGACGGTCGTCGGTATCCGGTTCCGACCAGGGGCGACACGCCTGGCATTCGGCTGCGACGCCAACGAGCTGCGCGATGCCGATCCCGAGCTCGCCGCGGTGTGCAGCTCGGCTGCGCGCGCCCTCGCCGATTCGCTCGGCCGCGCACAGGACGCGGACGATCCG
>DASVNI010000439.1:0-1705 GCA_036383935.1 Gemmatimonadaceae bacterium
TCCGTTCGCTGCACAGCAAAAAAAGGAAGGCCCGCTGATGGATAGTCGCCATCAGCGGGCCTTCGTCTGTCGGAGAAAGCCTGACGTTTAGTAGCGGTAGTGCTCCGGCTTGTACGGGCCCTCCACAGGCACTCCGATGTACGACGCCTGCTCCGGCGTCAGCTTCGTCAGCTTCACGCCCAGCTTGTCGAGGTGCAGTCGCGCGACCTTCTCGTCGAGGTGCTTCGGGAGCGTGTACACCTTCCGCTCCAGCTTGTCCGCGTTGTGGTGCAGCTCGAGCTGCGCCATCACCTGGTTCGTGAACGACGCCGACATCACGAAGCTCGGGTGACCCGTCGCGCAGCCGAGATTGAGCAGTCGTCCCTCAGCAAGGAGCATCACCGAGTGGCCGTCGGGGAACACGTACTCGTCGTACTGCGGCTTGATGTTGATCCGCTTGATGCCCTTCTTCTTCAGACCGGCCATGTCGATCTCGTTGTCGAAGTGGCCGATGTTCCCGACGATCGCCTTGTCCTTCATCTTCGCCATGTCGTCGACGGAGATGATGTTCCGGTTCCCCGTCGCCGTGATGAAGATGTCGGCGGTGCGCACGACCTCCTCGAGCGTCGTGACCTGATAGCCTTCCATCGCCTCCTGCAGTGCGCAGATGGGATCGATCTCGGTGATGATCACGCGCGCGCCCTGCCCGCGCAGCGACTGCGCGCAGCCCTTGCCGACGTCGCCGTAGCCGAACACCACGGCCACCTTGCCGGCGAGCATCACGTCGCTGGCGCGCAGGATCCCGTCGGTGAGCGAGTGCCGGCAGCCGTACAGGTTGTCGAACTTCGACTTCGTCACCGCATCGTTCACGTTGATCGCCGGGAAGCGGAGCGTGCCGGCGTGCATCATCTCGTACAGGCGGTGCACGCCCGTCGTCGTCTCCTCCGACACGCCGCGGATCGCCGCAGCCACCTTCGTCCAGCGACCGGGGTTGCGCTGCTGTTCGGCGCGCAGGAGATCGAGGATGATCCCCCACTCCTCGGGCTCCGTCTCGGCGTCGAACGCCGGCACGGCGCCCGCCGTCTCGTAGTCGGCGCCGCGGTGCACGAGCAGCGTCGCGTCGCCGCCATCATCGAGAATGAGGTTCGGGCCCGACCCGTCAGGCCACATCAGCGCCTGCTCGGTGCACCACCAGTACTCCTCGAGCGTCTCACCCTTCCACGCGAACACGGGCACACCCTTCGGGTTCTCCACCGTGCCCTCGCGTCCGACGGCGACCGCGGCCGCCGCGTGATCCTGCGTCGAGAAGATGTTGCAGCTCACCCAGCGTATGTCCGCGCCGAGCGTGACGAGCGTCTCGATCAGGACCGCGGTCTGCACGGTCATGTGCAGGGAGCCCATGATCTTCGCACCGGCGAGCGGCTTCTTTCCCGCGTACTCGGCGCGCAGCGCCATGAGACCGGGCATCTCCTGCTCGGCCAGGCGGATCTCCTTGCGGCCGAACTCGGCCAGGGAGAGGTCGGCCACCTTGAACGCCGGGCGATCCAGCGCGGTGGTGGGGGAAGGTCGGGTTGTGGTAGCCATGACAGCGGTGAGTGAGTGAGTTGGTGAGTTGGTGAGCAGGGTCGCGCTACGAACGAATCGCGCGCGCGGTGAACAATGCGGGTCCCTTCGCCTGTGGGTCGGGGGCGAGTGGAACGATACGTGGTGTCGCGAAGCCGGCGGC
>DASVNI010000440.1:0-3104 GCA_036383935.1 Gemmatimonadaceae bacterium
CCACGACCCCAAACACTTTCAGTTGATCTTGCTGTTGCGGTTGCGGTTGCGGTTGCGGTTGCGGTTGCGGTTGCTGTTGCTCCTGCATCCGCTCAATCCGCCGCATCCGTTCAGGCCTTCCGTTCTTGATCCTGGCGCCGAGACTACCAACGCCCCAAACCCGCCCTCATGGGCCGAGCCGGCCGCCATTTAGCACCGCGTCGACCACCGCCCCGATCGCCCGCGCGACGAGAGCCGGATTGTCGCCTCGGAAGCTGATGTCCGCTCGTCGAATCCACGACGAACCTCGCATTGCGCGACAGTGATGCGAGGTCGGACACCTGCGCTTCCCTCTCCTGCTTCAACGACTGCCAGAGCGAATCCGACGTGCCAGGCGGCCTCTCCCGTCGGCCCGCGGCGAGTACGAACAGCGGACGCGCGCCGAGTGTTGTACAACACCGTGCTCTCGTGCGTCGGATCGACGAGTACCATCCCGGCGACGTCGGAGCCATAGCGCTCGGCGTAGACACGCACGTTGATCCCACCCACCGAGTGACCGACGAGCACGAGCGGCCGCGCGACGTGCGCGGCGTCGAGCAGCATGTAGCTCGTATGCGTCCTGACGCATCGTGCGCGGCGCCGGGCCAGGCTCGCTCCATCCGAGTCCCACGCGATCGTACGCGCAGCTCCGCATGCGCGGCGCGAGCAGCTCCTGCACCCTCGCCCAGCTCGACGAGAAGCCGCCGCCTCCCGCCTCGAGTATCACCGTCGGTGTGGCATCAGCCGGCCCGATGACGTGGTGCACGTTGACGGCTCCGCGATGGGCGTGAGCGGCTGACGAGGCATTCGACACGCGACGACCCGTCAAGGGATTCAACCCCTCGTCGCCTTCCGGTGTCTACAACGAAGTCCGAATAGTGCGAGACATTTGCGCCCCGCATGGCGACTGTAGGCTGGTTCGCCCGCAAGCGGTCACTGTCCTCAGCTCACCGGCAACACCGAGTGATCCCAGCGTCGTTCTTCGTGGCTGGCGACGAGCTCGTCGTCCCGGACGGAAGCCGGGGTGGCGACGGGCTCGCGCCTCCGCGTGAGATTCGTGACCGACGCGGGAATCTCTGGACCTTGCGAGAGAAGCATCTCACCCGCGCATGGACGGCGCGCCATCTCGCGCCGAGGACGTTGGCGCGCGCCGCGCGTGGCTGGCTGCTCTTCGAGAACGGGCCGCGGCGCATCATCGTGACTCCGCCGCCGGCTCGTTGGCAGGAGCTGGACGATCGCGCTCTGATCCGCCTCCTAGAGCGCCATGCGCACGGCCGACGCAGGCGTCGCCGCGCGTAAGCGCAGATGCATCGCGGCGTACGCGCGCCACGGCCGCCAGCGTTCGCCGCGCCGCGAGAGCTCGCGCCACTCGGTCGCACTCGACGTCAGGTCGTGCGCCGGGAAGCTGTCTGGCCACGCCGCCGTTCGAGCGAGGATCTGCGCGATCGATGCGTCGTCCACACCGATCGCGGCGAGCTCGCGCGAGCTGTCGCTCGGATCAGAGCCCGGCTCGAGCCGGAGACGTCCGGCCGCGACGACGCGCGCCAGCTCGACGATGATCGCCGCCCAGCGCTCGCGCACTCCGAGCGACGTGAGCGTCTGCATCGCCTCGGCCACGCGACCCGGTGTGGGCGCGAGGTGATGCAGCCCGGATATGCCCACGTCCACGGTCTCTCCGAGGGCCGCGGTGATCCGCCATGCGAGCGCCTCATAAGAGGTCTGCGAGCGCGACGCGCGTCGGAGCAGCACGCGCAGCGCGACGTCGAACGCGTCGAGCGCGCCCGGTACGCGGACACCCGGATACGCGCCGACGAGACGACCGAGGCCGCTCTGCGCGAGGTGAGCGTCGATGAGCGTGGGCTCCGCATCGAGGTCGAACAGCTGCCGCACGCGGGCGAGCACCGGCATCAGCTTCGGCAGCAAGCTCGGGGTGACGTCGACGATGACGTTGTGCCTCGCCGGGCCGGCCGCGCGCGCGTCGGACGCCGCCTCTCGAGCAACGATGGCGCCGACGTGGCCGTCGATGCGTAGCACGCTCATGTAGCGATCGCCGTCGACCGCATCGACACCGCGCACCGCATCACGCTGCAGCACCTGGAGCATCGCCGACCAGTTGAACGGCGGTCGGTACGCGAGTGACAGGCGCACGAAGTCGTCGCGACCGACATCTGCGCGCGCCGGCGGGCGCCGCAGCTCGCTGGGGCTCGAGCGATACCGCTCGCGGAAGGCGGCGTTGAAGCGGCGCAGGCTCTGAAATCCACTCGCGTACGCGATCCGCGTGACGGACAGCCGCGTGTTGGCGAGCAGGCGTCGCGCGAACAGCAGACGGTAGGTGAGGGCGAGCTCGATCGGGGACACGCCCATCTCACGCTCGAGCACGCGTCGCAGATGTCGCTCGCCCACGCCGAGCTCTCCCGCGAGATCGGCGACGCCGTGACCATTGAGCGCGCCGGCCGCGATGCGGCTCGCCGCCGCCCGCGCGAGGCGCGACACGGCATCGCAGGGCGCGCGGCCCGGCGCCAGCTCGGGGCGGCAGCGCAGGCACGGGCGGTAGCCCGCCCGTTCGGCCGCCGCCGCCGACGGAAAGAACCGACGGCGGTCCGGATACGAGACGCGAGCGGGGCAGATGGAACGGCAATAGATCCCCGTCGACGTGATGCCGACGAAGAAGACGCCGTCGAATCGAGGATCGCGCGCGTCGAGCGCCCGCGCGAAGACTGCGCCGAGCGCCGTGTCGGTCCCGAACTCTTCGCTCATGGGGCGAATCTATGAAGTCCCGCGCTCCACGTCGCGCGCCGGATTCGGACTTCGTTTCCGGACACGACGTTGCAGAATCTGCTTCTAAGGTGCGTTGGGAGTCGAGGCTGGCATCAAGAACGGAGGGCCTGAGCGGATGCGGCGGATTGTGCCGATGCTGGAGCAACTGCAACAGCAACGACAACAGTAGACGATGATGGATGTGGCAAACCGTCGAAGCGAAGTCGACGCAAGACCTCGACTCCCAACGCCCGCAAGCCCGCCGTTTCCTGACGCCAGCCGAACGGGCGAGCGCATGTAGGGGAAATCCCTTCAGGACGATCGCGAGA
>DASVNI010000441.1:0-4499 GCA_036383935.1 Gemmatimonadaceae bacterium
CCGATCAGGCCGTGGCCGCACATGCCGAGGTACGTACCGTTGTTGAAGAACACCACACCAGCCACCGACGTCGCGTTCACCGGCGGCGTGAGCAACGCTCCGACGATGGCTTCGTGGCCGCGCGGCTCGCGGACGACCGCGCGGCGGAGGTGGTCGAACCGTGCACGAAGATCGTCGCGCCGCGCCGCCATCGTGTCGCCGGACGGCTGCGGCCATCCCTGGACGACGACACGCGTGGGCTCGCCCTCGGTGTGGGAGTCCACGACGCGCATCGTGCGTGGGACATCGACCGTCACGACGTCGCTCGTCCGCGCCGCGCTTGCGGCACCCGCTCGTGC
This sequence comes from Gemmatimonadaceae bacterium, assembly GCA_036383935.1. Lineage (GTDB taxonomy): Bacteria > Gemmatimonadota > Gemmatimonadetes > Gemmatimonadales > Gemmatimonadaceae > AG11. The sequence continues at coordinate 339 of DASVNI010000441.1, forward strand.
CGGAGGAAGTCGCACAGCGCGCGGCCCGCGCCGAGGATGTGCTCGCGCAGCAGGTCGCCGGCACGGGCCGCGTTCTTCTTGCGCACCGCGGCGAGGATGGCGCGGTGCTCCTCGTTGGCCCGCAGCTCCCCATGCGTGAGCGCGAGCTGCATGCGCAGGTACCGGTCACACTGCTGGTGCAGCTTCTGCGCGACGCCAAGGGTGAATGGCCGATCCGCCGGCGCGAACAGGGTGGAGTGGAACTGCCAGTTCATCTCACCCCACGACGCGACGTCGCCATTGCGGAGCGCGGTCTCGTAGGCGTCGAGGATCTCCTTGGCGCGCGCGACGTCTTCGGTGCCGATCCGCGGAAGGGACCGATGCAGGAGATCGAGCTCGATCATCGCCCGGAGCTCGAACAGCTCTTCGATCTCGCTGAGCGAGAGGGTGGAGACGACGGCGCCCCGGTGCGGGTTGAAGGTGACGAGCCCTTCGGCCTCGAGCTGGCGCAGCGCTTCGCGCACCGGAATGCGGCTGACGCCGAGCTCCTCGGCGATGGCATCCTGGCGGAGCGGCTCGCCCTCCGGGAAGCGACCGTGGAGGATGCGCTCGCGGAGCGCGTCTGCCGTCATGCCCGTGAGCGTCCGGCGCGGGATCGGGAGGATCTTCGGCGCGGCTTGCCGAGGATCGACCGCCGCGGGCCGGACGTGTCGCGCGCTCGTCTTGTGCGGTGAGGACGCGGCCTTGGTGGCGCGTGCGCGTGTCGCGTCGCGCGGAGGGCGTGGCATGCTGGAGTACGCGAGGGATGGACGGAGGGATGTACGCGAGGACAGTATCCGGGAGCGCAGGACCGGTGGCAAGCGAGCGCGCCTCGAGGGCGCCGACGGTGGCCACATGAAGGGATTGCGTTGAAGCTTGGGATATTGTATCCAATGTCGCAAGGGACGGCGCTGGCCGTCGCTCCCCGCCTTTCGCCCCCCCCCCGTCGCCGTGACTGCCAAACTCGCGCTCTTCGTCGCACTCGCCATTGCGACCCTCTGCTATCTCGTCGTGCTGGTACGCGGTAAAGCGGATGCCGCGACCGACGCCGAAGGGGAGCCCACGACGGCGAAGACGCCGAGCGGCGCCGGACTCGCCACCGGGTTCGTCGCCAACTTCTTCGACACGCTCGGCATCGGCTCCTTCGCCACCACGACGGCGATCTTCCGCCACTGGCGACTCGTGCGCGACGAGCGCATCCCCGGGACGCTCAACGTCGGGCACACCCTGCCGACGATCGCGCAGGCGTTCATCTTCACGACGCTCGTGCCGGTGGAGGCGCGCACACTCATCGCGATGATCGCCGCTGCCGTGCTCGGCGCCTGGCTTGGCGCCGGTGCCGTCGCTCGGCTCCCGCGCCGCGAGGTGCAGATCGGGATGGGCGTCGCGCTCGTCGCCGCGGCCGCGCTCACGAGTGCGCAGGCGCTCGGCGTCATCCCCGGCGGTGGATCGGCCCTCGCGCTCGATGGGACGCGATTCGTCGTTGGTCTCGTGGCCAACTTCGCGCTCGGCGCCCTCATGACGATCGGCATCGGCCTGTATGGCCCCTGCCTCATTCTCGTTGCGTTGCTCGGCATGGATCCCAAGGCCGCGTTCCCGATCATGATGGGCTCCTGCGCCTTCCTCATGCCGGTGGCGAGCGCGCGCTTCGTGCGCGCACGCGCCTACGACCGCGGCGCGGCACTCGGGCTGCTGCTCGGTGGTGTCCCCGCCGTGCTCGTCGCCGCGTATCTCGTGAAGTCGCTCCCCCTCACCGCGGTGCGCTGGCTCGTCGTGGTGGTCGTGCTCTACACCGCGACGACCCTGCTGCTCGCCGCGCGGCGCGAGCGCAGCGCCGTGCTGGCGATGGACGCGCAGGCGGACGCGACGCCATGACGGTGTTCCACAGCTTCGCGAGTACACTGCGGGTCGCGACGCTGCTCGTCCTCGGAGCGGCGTCGCTCGCGGCGCAGGATTCGACGTCGACACGCCGCCGCGATTCGGTGGTGAGCGCCGCACGCGCTCCCCGCGTGACGTACACGCCCAAGACGTCCCGCGCCGACACCCTGCGCGGGACGTTCACGACGCCGGGGCGCCGCTGGTGGGACGTGACGTTCTACGATCTCCACGTCGACGTGCGGCCGGCCGACAGCAGTATCGCGGGCCGGAACGCCATCACGTACAAGGTCGTGGAAGCTCCGCGGGCACCCGCGGAGCTTCAAATAGATCTCATCCAACCGCTCGTCCTCGACAGCGTCGTGCTCGAGGGCCGCAAGCTGCCGCTCCGCCACGAAGGCAACGCCCACTTCGCTACGCTCCCCGCCGCACAGCGCGTCGGCACGCGAGCGACCGTCGTCGCGCACTATCACGGGCGCCCGCAGATCGCGGTGAACCCGCCATGGCAGGGCGGCTTCACCTGGACCACGGACAGCCTCGGCCGGCCGTGGATCGTCACCACCGACCAGGGGATGGGCGCGTCCGCGTGGTGGCCGAACAAGGACACCCAGGCCGACGAGCCCGACAGCCAGCGCGTCGCGCTCACCGTGCCTGATCCACTCATTGACGTGTCCAACGGCCGTCTGCGCGGCACGCGGCACAACGCCAACGGCACGACGACGTACGAGTGGTTCGTCGTCAACCCGATCAACAACTACGCGATCGCCGTCGCCGCGGGACACTACGCGCACTACAGCGACGTGTATCATGGCCTGCGCGGCGACCTCACCCTCGACTACTGGCCGCTCGACTACCACCTCGACGCCGCCAAGCGGCAGTGGCCGCAGTCGCGCTCCATGCTCCAGTGCTTCGAGGGGTGGTTTGGCCCGTACCCCTGGTACGAGGACGGCTACAAGCTGATCGAGGTGCCGAACACGGGAATGGAGCACCAGAGCGCCGTCTCGTACGGCAACTGGTTCAAGAACGGCTACCGCCTGCGCGACGGCTCCGGCACCGGGCTCGGGCTCACGTGGGATTTCATCATCGTGCACGAGAGCGCCCACGAGTGGTTCGGCAACAACATCACGTCGAAGGACAACGCCGACATGTGGGTGCACGAGAGCTTCGCGAACTATGCGGAGGGGTTGTACACCGAATGTCTGTGGGGAAAGGACGCCGGCGCGCGGTACATCATCGGCAATCGTCGCGGCATCCGGAACGATCGCCCCATCATCCCGCCCTACGATGTGAACGATCAGGGCTCGGGCGACATGTATCCCAAGGGCGGCGAGATGCTGCACACCATTCGCCAGCTCGTCGACAACGATTCCACGTGGCGCGACATCCTGCGTGGGCTCAACAAGACGTTCTGGCACCGCACGGTGATGGGCCGCGAGATCGAGGACTACATCACCCAGCGCTCCGGCAAGAATCTGCGCCCCGTGTTCGACGAGTATCTTCGTACGACCATGGTGCCCGCGTTCGAGTATCGCCTGCGCGGCGACACGCTGGAGTATCGCTGGGCGGATGCCGTCCCCGGCTTCGACATGCCGGTGAAGGCGACGCTCGTCTGGCCGGAGATGGCCTGGCTGCATCCCACGACGTCGTGGCAGCGCACGCGCGTGAAGTTGCCGAACGCGTCGGACTTCCGGCTCGATCCGAACTTCTACGTCGTCGCGCGGTGGGTCGATGCACCAGCCCCCTGATGCGCGAACAGTATCTTGCGCGCAGCAGCGTGTCGGTGTCGCGGCAGCCCCAACCTGATTGTTTGATGCATCGTGCAGTGATCCTCCTCGCGAGCGCGCTCGCGTTCGCGCCGCTCGGCGCGTGTCATCTCACGAATATCCTGAGTGAGCCCGTGGACGAGCGCCGCTGCCGCGAGCTCAACGCATTTGTCCCCGACACAGCGCAGATGCAGGTCGGCGCGTCGCGGCGGCTCGAAGCGGTGGGGTTCCAGGCGAACGGCACAACCGGCACCAGCTGTAGTGCCTCCATTCGCGGTGGCTTCCAGTACAGCGCCGATCTCCCTGCGGTGGCCACCGTCGAGCCGACGACCGGGGTCGTGACGGCGCGCGCGGTCGGCCGCACAGTCGTTCATGCGCGCTGGACTCTCGATGGGCTGTCCTATACCGGCGACCTCACGCTCTCCGTGGTACCTCAGGCGCAGTAGCCCATCGAGAGCTCCGTAAGTAGTTGGGAGCAGAGAGCGGTAGACGCGCAGCGTTGGTA
>DASVNI010000442.1:0-1544 GCA_036383935.1 Gemmatimonadaceae bacterium
CGAGAGCCTCATCTGGTACGACGCCGTCAGCGACAAGCTCCCGCCGAAGCTGTCCGACCATCGCTGCGAACAACTCACCGAACTGCGAAAGCTCTTGATCGGCGCCCAGAAGTGGCTGAGCACGAAGCCACCGCGCTCCAACCTGATCTAGACCCGCGCCCCGCGTCTCTCAAACACCTCCCGCTCCCACTCCCACTGACTCGAACTCCAACTCCAACTCCCACTGGACTCAATCTGCCCCTCAAACTCGACCTACCGACTCCAACGCACCCCTCCGACTCCAGTTCCGGGCACCGCCGGGCAACTGACAGCTCTCCCAACCACAACTGTGAACTTGAACTATCAGATGGAACCCGTGAGGAATTACACTTACTCTTCTCGACGTCTCCTTCCCCGCCGATCATGCCCCGCTTCGTCCGCATCGCGCTCGCGCTCGCGCCGCTCTCCCTCGCGGCCCAGCAGGCTCCCGCCGATCTCATCGTCACCAACGCACGCATCTACACGGTCGACGACTCCCGTCCCGTCGTCGAGGCGCTCGCCGTCCGCGGCGGCCGCGTCGAGTTCGTCGGCGATGCGCGGGGCGCGCTGACGCTGAAGGGACCGCAGACCCGCGTCCTCGATCTCGGCGGACGCACCGTCATCCCCGGCATGGTGGACGCGCACGGTCACGTCTCGGGCCTCGGCTCCGCGCTCGCAATCGTCGACCTTACCGGCGCCACGAGCTACGACGAGATCATCGCGCGCGTCGCGGCCAAGGCGAAGACCGTCGCGCCGGGCGTGTGGGTCACCGGACGCGGCTGGGACCAGAACCGGTGGGCCGACACCCGCTTTCCGTCGCACGTCGCGCTGACCGCGGCGGTGCCGAACAACCCGGTGCTGCTCGAACGCGTCGACGGCCACGCGAATCTCGCGAACCGCAAGGCGATGGAACTCGCCGGCGTCACCGCGGCCACGAAGGATCCGACCGGCGGACGCATCGAGCACCTCGCCGACGGATCGCCGAGCGGCGTGTTCGTCGACAACGCGCAGGGCATCGTGCAGCGCGTCGTCCCCGCGCCCTCGCACGACGAACTCAAGCGCCAGATCCTGAACGCGATCGCCGAGACGCAGCGCTGGGGACTCACGGGCGTGCACGACGCGGGCGAGCCGCAGGAAGTGCTCGACGTCTTCGAGGAGCTCGGCAAGGCCGGCCAGATCAACTCCCGCCTCTACGCGATGATCGGCGACGACTCCGCGACGATCGCCCGCGCGATCGCGCGCGGACCGCAGAGCGCGCTGTACGGCGGGACACTCTGGATCCGCAGCATCAAGCTCTACGCCGACGGTGCGATGGGCTCGCGCGGCGCGGCAATGCTCGAACCGTACAGCGACGATCCCGGCAACACCGGACTGCTCAAGTCGACGCAGGCGCACCTGCAGGCCGTCGCCACGCTCGCACTGCGCAACGGATTCCAGGTGTGCACGCACGCCATCGGCGACCGCGGCAACCGCGTCGCGCTCGATGCGTACCAGGCCGCGCTCGCGGCCGTGCCGGTCGCGGACCA
>DASVNI010000443.1:0-5545 GCA_036383935.1 Gemmatimonadaceae bacterium
TGGAAACCGCGATCAAGAAGGCCTTGTAGTGCGGGGATGAGGGGATGCGGGGATGAGGGGATGCGATACGGCCTCGGGAAGCTTCTGCCTCCCGAGGCCGTTCGTATTTCCTCATCCCCTCATCTCCGCATCCCCGCTTACGATGTCGCTCCCGCCGCGATCAATCGGCGCGCCTCGCGGTCCGGATCCATCCGCACCTCGACCTTCTCGTCGAAGATCATGTTCGCCGCGTTGGCGGCCGAGTAGGCGGGCCACTTCGGGATCCCGGGGTGATTCGGATTCCCCGTGCGCGAGAACGCCACCAGCGCACCGCTCATCTTCGCCGCCAGGGCGCGAGCGCTCGGGACACCGCCGGTCGACTGCGCGGCGAGGTCGATGTTGTCGAACCACATCGCCAGATCCTGACAGTGGTAGGCGAGGGGTCGACCGTCGAGCACCGGGGTCTTCCAGCCGAACCAGTACAGGTACGCCGGCGCGCCGCCCTGCGCCGCCTTGCGTTCGGCTTGCAACACCGCGCCGCGGCGGAAAAGATCGGCGCCCGCGAGGCCGAGGATCTCGAGCGGCTTCGCGCTCGGGAACACCTTCCGGTATTCGGCGATGACGGGCGCCGTCTGGGCGCCGAGCCGAGGCTGGAGCGCCTTGTCGAGCGCGGCCCAGTCCATCAGGTGCGCCTTCGGGTTGTTGATCCCAGGCGAAAACTCGTGGAAGGTATTCCCGACGAGGAAGGGCACGTTCGCCGACTCGGCGGGCGCGGTGGGATCGAAGGGGCGCGTCGGCAGAACCTTGCCGTCCACGAGCGGCTGCCAACCCAGGCCGAGCGAGGTCGCGCCGAGCTTGGGGAAGGCGAATGGCGCCACCTTCGCCTGCGCGGCGAACGCTGCGGCGACGAGCTGGCTCGCGGGGATCGAGTGAAGCTTGGAAAGATCGTCCTTCCCGATTCCCAGCTCGGCGAGCACGCCGTTGGCCAGCTTCGTCGCTTGTTCCGGGGTGCCAAAGGAAAAGAGTGAGCCCGAGATCGCGACGGCCTTGTGGAACAGCCCCTTCGCGGCGGGCATCCCCATGAGCGTCGTCACCTTCCCGCCGCCACCCGACTGCCCGAAGATCGTGACGTTCCCCGGGTCGCCGCCGAAGTGCGCGATGTTGTCGCGCACCCATTCGAGTGCGCTCACGAGGTCGAGCATCCCGACGTTGCCGGACGACGCGTACTTCTCGCCCCCGATCTGCGACAGATCGAGGAAGCCGAGGACGTTGAGGCGATGGTTGGCCGAGACGAGGACGACGTCGTGCTCACGCGCGAGGCGCTCGCCGTCGTACGGGCGGAGCTCACGGTCCGAGCCTGACGCATAGCCGCCGCCGTGCAGCCAGACGAGCACGGGGCGTTTGCGACTGTCGTTCACGCTCGGCGTCCACACGTTGACGCGAAGCATGTCCTCTCCCTCGAAGCCGTCGTCCCACTGGTAGAGGAACTGCTCCTCCTGATTGACCCAGCCGGCGCGCGGTCCGTGCGGTGAGACGGGGCCCCACGCGATCGTGGGGCGGACGTCAGTCCACGGCTTGACCGGCTGCGGCGGGAGGAACCGGTTCGCGCCGGCGGTGGTGTCGGCGTACGGAATCCCCTTGAAGACGAACACGGCGTCGCGCGTGAAGCCGCGGATCTTCCCCGCCGTGGTGGCGACGATGGCGCGGTCCGGGGTGGCGACGGAGGTGGACCGCGTCTGCGCGGCAGGTTGCTTCGCGGCGTCGACCGAAGGGGCGGGTGACGCGTGCAGCTCACCCGCCGCGGCGAGCCCCGCAGCCGAGACACCGGCGACGGCGGTGGACTTGAGCCAGGTACGGCGGTCGAGGCTTGGCGAGTCGTTGTCTGTCATGCGGCGATGCGGGGATGCGGGAATGAGGAGATGCGAGGCCGCTAGCGTATCGGCCGGCGCGAATCGGAGCAAGCGGCGTCGGCAACGGCCCAATCGGGCCCAATTGGGGTCAGAGTCAGTGGGGTCAGAGTCAGTGGGGTCAGAGTCAGTGGGGTCAGAGTCAGTTGACTCTGACCCCACTGACTCCAGCGAGTCCGACTCCGATTCAGGCGAGCTTCATCTCGCGCAGCAGGGCCTGAAACCGCTGCTGATACCGCAGCGGCTTGAGGAGAAACGAGCCCTTGATCGCGTACGCCGGTCCGCTGCGCTCGGCCACCGCGAGCTCGAGGAGATCGAGCGCGCGGTCATACTCGGCGAGCCCGACGTGGACGTACACGAACTGATAGGGTGAGACGTACTCCCGCCTCGACAGCTCCTTGATCTGCCGCAACACGTCGCGTGCCTTCGTCAGATCGCCGGCGAGACCGTACCCCTCGCCGAGCTGCGCGAGCCAGAGCGAGTTGCCGGGCGACACGGAGACGGCGCGCTCGAGATCGGACACACCCTCGGCGTGGCGTCCGTTGAGGAACTTCGCCCAACCGAGCGTGGCCCACGCGCGCGCGTGCGTCGGGTCGATCTCGGCGGCATCGCGCGCGCTGACGATCGCCTCGTCGTAGCGACCGGCGCGAATGAGCATCGTGGCGACGTCGATGCGGTGCGCGAGTGGGTCGAGCTCCTGCGCGCGCTGCAGAAGCTGCAGCGCTTCGTCGTACCGCTCGAGCGCCGAGCAGAGACGGCCGTACAGATCGTACGCGTCGCCGTAGCTCGGGCTCAACTCGATCGCGCGCTTGAACTCGGCCTCGGCGTTCACCCAGTCGAAGTCGCGCACCGTGCGCAGGTAGGCCATCGTGCAGTGCGCCGCCCCGCGCTCCGGATCGATGCGCAGCGCTTCGGCCACCGCGCTCTCGGCGCGCGGATGCGCGAGGTTGGGTGCCATCGCACCATGCTCGGCGAGCTCGATGTACGACATCGCGAGATTCGCCAGCGCGAGCGCGAACGACGGATCGCGCGCGACGGCGCGATCGTAGTAGTCGATCGACTGCTCGATCGACTCGGGGGTGTACTTGATGTACCACTGCCGCCCCTGCAGGAAGAGCTGGTACGCCTGCAGATCGTGCGTCGGCTCCTTCCGCACGCGCGTCTGCTCTTCGCCGGACAGCTCGGCCTTCAGCGCGTCGGCGATGTGGAGGGCGACGTCGGTCTGGATGGCGAAGATGTCGTCGAGCTTGCGGTCGTACGTCTCGACCCAGAGGTGCTGGTCGGATTCGCCGTCGACGAGCTGCGCGACGATGCGCACGCGGTCGCCGGCGCGGCGCACGCTGCCGTCGAGCAGCGCGGTGGCGCCGAGCGTCGCGCCGATGTCACGCAGGCTCTGCGTGCGCTGCTTGAACGGCATGACCGAGTTGCGCGAGATCACCTTGAGGGCGCGGATCTTGGAGAGATGCGCGATGACGTCCTCGGTGATGCCGTCGGCGAAGTACTCGTTCTCCGGATCGGCGCTCAGGTTGCGGAAGGGGAGCACGGCGACGGAGGTCGCGCGCGGGCGCGCCGGCGCCGGCGCGATGAGCGCCCCGGCGAACTCGCCGACGGTGACGAAGCGATCGGCGGGCACCTTGGAGAGGGCGCGCATGATCGCCTCGTCCGCCGGCGCGGGGACGGTGTTGCGGAGCCGGCGCACCGAGGGCACCGGATCCATCAACCGCTTGGCGATGATCGACGTCGGGGACGGGCCGCTGTACGGCGGCTCGCCGGCGAGCAGCTCGAACAGCACGCAGGCGAGACTGTACTGATCGCTGCGGCTGTCGGCGCCCTCGTCGAGCGCCTGCTCGGGGCTCATGTACTCCGGCGTGCCGACGACGAGCCCCGTCCCGGTGATGCGGCGCGCCTGCGCGATGTTCGCGGCGAGTGCGATGCCGAAGTCGGCGACCATCGCCTCACCCTCGTAGATGAGGATGTTCTCCGGCTTGATGTCGCGATGAATGACGTTGCGTGCGTGCGCGTAGTCGAGCGCCGACGCGACCTGGCGCGTGATGCTGACGGCGTCGTCGATCGGGAGGTAGCGCTCGCGGTCGAGGCGGTCGCGCAGCGACTCCCCCTCGAGGAAGGGCATGACATAGAACAGCTGCCCGTCCGCGTCACCCGAATCGAAGAGGGGAACGATGTGCGGATGGTTGAGCCCCGCCGCGATCTCGATCTCGCGCAGGAAGCGCTCGCCGCCGACGGCGTAGGCGAGCTCGGGCTCGAGCACCTTGATCGCGACCTTGCGGCGGTGGCGCAGGTCGTCGGCGAGATAGACGGTCGCCATCCCGCCGCGGCCGATCACGCGCTCGATGCGATAGCGGCCCGAGAGCGCCGCACTGAGGCGTCCGGTATCAGACACGCGTTGCGGGAATGCGGATATGCGGGAATGCGGAAATGCGCGACGCTTCTGCTGGCGTCACAGAAGCGAGCGGCGAATATGTCGCCGACGGATGTCGCCCGCGAGCATCGATCTCACACGCGCCGGAGCGTGACGGTGAAGGTCGAGCCCTCCCCCTCCACGCTGCGCACGCGCAGGTCGCCCCCCATCCCGCGGGCGAGGTCGCGGCTGATCGCGAGGCCGAGCCCAGTGCCGCCGCTGGCGCGAGCGTATTCCGTCCGCACCTGGACGAAGGGCTCGAAGATCGCCTCGAGCCGGTCGCGCGGGATGCCGATCCCCGTGTCCGCGACCTGGAAGTAGGCGACGTCCGACGGTGCAGAGCCGTCCGCGCGCGTGGTGAACGAGACGACGATGCGTCCGCCGGAGGGTGTGAACTTGATCGCGTTCGACAGCAGGTTGAGAAAGATCTGCCCGAGCTTCTCGTAGTCCGCCCAGACGCGAGCGGCCGGCTCGCGGTCCGCCACGCCGGGCGTGGAGAGACGGACCTCGACGTCGAGCCGCTTCTGCGCGAGCTGCGGCTCGACCAGCGGGAGCACGTCGGCGACCACGTCGGCGACGTCGACTGCCTGCACGTCGTACTCCACGCGGCCCGCGCCCATTCTGGTGAAGTTGAGCACGTCGTTCACCAGTCCGAGCAGATGACGCTGCGCGCGATCGATCCGCGCCAGCGTCTCTCGCTGCGCGTCGGTGACCGGCCCGTGGATGCCGAGATCGATCAGCTGCGTGTAGCCCTGAATCGCATTGAGCGGGGTGCGCAGCTCGTGACTCATGTTGGCGAGGAACTGCGACTTGGCGAGGTCCGCCTGCACCGCGGCGGCGCGAGCCAGCTCCGCCTCCGTCCGCGCGCGCTCGCTCTCGTGGAGGAGCCGCTCCGCCTCGCGCCGCGCGCTCACCTGCTCGGTGACGTCGTAGCCGTGGGCGGCGACTCCGGACCGCGTGCCGTCCGCCTCCACGAGCGCCTGGTAGACGAAGTTCAGGAAGCGCTCTCCGGGCACGTCGCCCGCCGTCCGGTCGAGTCGGACCGAGACCTCGCGGCCCACGAAGGCCTCGCCGGTCGCCAGCACCTGGTCGAGCAGGGCCAGGAACCCCTGGTCGCGCACCTCGGGCAGCGCCTCGACGATGGGCCGGCCGATCAGCTCTCGGTGGCCGACGAGCTGGTAGTAGCTGTCGTTGGCCAACTCGAAGATGTGGTTCTCGCCGCGGAGGACGGCGAGGAAGG
>DASVNI010000444.1:0-7747 GCA_036383935.1 Gemmatimonadaceae bacterium
CCGGCTTCGTGCGCGACAACGGCGATGCGATGGGTCGGCCGGTGGGTGTCGCGATCGACGGACGTGGGGCGTTGCTGGTAGCGGATGACGTGGGGAATACGGTGTGGCGCGTGAAGCAGTGAGCTGATCACGGCCTCGGGACGCCTCATCGCGCGGCGGTTTCGCGCGGAGAGCGCGGGGGAGTGCGCCAACATACGACCACTAGCGCCCCGGCCCGCGGAGGACGCGGAGCGGAGCGCAGAGATCTTTCTGCCGGACCATTGGAGACTATTGGGGTCGTGGATGGATATGACGGGTGAGCCGACGTGTGGAGCTCGACCCCGAAAGCAGCCCTCCGCGTCCTCCGCGATCCTCCGCGTGCTCCGCGTGAAACTGCGGCGCAGCGATGCCTGACTGCGGACGTGCAGATCCCTCGACACGCTGCGCTCGCTCGGGATGACATCGGACTCGCTGCGCTCGCTCGGGATGACACCGGGCCTACTATGCTCGCCCGGGATGACAGACGCCGGTTCGCATCCCACATTCCCGCATTCCCTCACCCCCGGAAATGCGTCGCACTCTCACGTTCATTCTCACGAGCGCAGCGCTCCTCACCTCAGCGCTGAGCGCGACCTCGCGCGCACAGACGCCGACCCTGCTCCTCGTGCGCGTGCGCGATTCGACATCGGGCGCGCCACTGCCGAATGCGGAGGTGACGGCGCTTGGTCGGAGCGCACTCACCAACGGGCGTGGTCAGGTGCGCATCGAATGGCCCGCGGAGGGAGTGCTCACGGTGCGCGTACGGCAGCTCGGCTTCCGCTACGTGCAGCGCACGGTGCAGCGGGGCACGTCGCCGACGGCGACGGAGGATACGCTCACGATCGCGCTGCAGCGCGCCGCGTTCGCGCTGCCGCAGGTGACGACCGTCGCGCAACCGCGCTGCCGCGACGAGGATGCCAACGCGCCGCCCACGCCCCTCTCCGCCTCGGCGATGGAGCTGCTGCGCTTCGGCGCCGAGCAGTATGGGACCTTCCGGGGGCGCTATCCGTTCGCGCTCACGGTGGTGCGACGTACGGAGCTGTTCGAGCCCTACCGCAACGCCTCGAAGCGCGACAGCACCGAGGAGCTGACCAACTCCAAGGAGTGGGGCGACCGCTACTTCCCCGGCCGCGTGCTGCAGCAGACGGGACGCAACAGCTGGTTCGTCCCCCTGCTCTTCGTCTCGGCGCTCGCCGACTCGGCCTTCTGGGCGCGGCACTGCTTCGTCGCGCGTGGCGTGGAGGACCATGACGGCCGCCGCGTCATCCGTCTCGACTTCTCCCCCGCGCGCGACGTCAACGAAGCCGAGTGGGAAGGCGCAGCATGGATCGACTCGGCGGCGAGCGTGCTCGCACGCGTCGAGTTCCGCCTGACGAACATGCGCGAGTACGGCGGCCCGCGACGGTTCGAGGGCTACACGGTGTTCACGACACCCTCCCCCTACATCGCCCGCCCCGACTCGACGGTCGCCAGGTGGTGGTCGAACGGCTCGGCGATGATGAAGGGCGGTTGGTCGCAGCAGGCGCTGGTGATCCGCGACGTGAGATACACGAAGGAAGAGCCGCCGAGGTGAGTGGGTGAGTGGGTGAGTGGGTGAGTGGGTGAGTGGGTGAGTGAGTGAGTGGGTGAGTGAGTGGGTGAGTGGGTGAGTGGGTGAATGCACGGCGACGGTGTCATCCCGAGCGAGCGTAGCGAGTCGAGGGATCTGCACTTCTGTCTTCGCGGATGAGAAAACGGCCTCGGGACGGAGGAGCCTCCCGAGGCCGTTCAACCAACTCACCAACTCACCAACTCACCAACTCACCAACTCACCGCGTCACTTCACAGTGAACTCCGACGTCATCCCATGCAGCGAGTGCTCCTTGGTGTCCTTCGCATCGGGGACGAAGCAGATGAGGCCGTAGGTGCCCGGCGTCAGGTTGGCCGTGAAGATGCCCGTGCGGCCCTTGGCGAGTGAGGCCATGCCGTCGATCGGCGCGCCTGGCGGCGGACCGTTCATCCCTTCCTTCGTCACCCACGCATTGACGTCGGAGATGTGCTTGCCCGGCGCGAGCTTCACCATGACCGCCTCATGGTCCTGCGGGCCCTCGTTCATCACGTGGATGACGTTCTTCCCGGCGTGCAGCGGCTTGGAGAACGCGAAGCCGTAATCCTTCAGCACGAGGTGAACGGTGGGCGTCGGCGCTTCAATCGTGGAAGCACCGGACTGCGCGACACCGCCCGCTGCGGTGACGGCGAGTGGCTGGATCATTCCTTTCGTGAAGTGCGGCGCCGGATCGCCCGGCGACGGGATGAAGCAGGCAATGACGTAGTTTCCCGCCTCGAGATTGAGCGTCGCCTCGATGGTGCTGCCCGGCACGGCGGCATTCGGTCCGCCGACGTTGACGAGCCACGCGGGCGGAGGGCCAGCAGGATTCTTCATCGCGGCCTGGAGATCAGCGAACGTCTTGCCTTGCTCCAGCTTCATGATCTGCAGATGGTGCAGCAGCTTCCCGTCGTTCACCAGCTTGAACGACGTCATGCCCGCGGCGATGGTCGCCGGCGCATCGAACGCGAATTCCTTCGCGTGCACCGTGATGACAGGGATCTTCGCGGCCCGTGTATCGTGCACCGTCGATGAGGTGACGAAGGCGGCGGCGCCGACGAAGAGAATGACGGGGACGGTCTTGAGAAACATGGGGCCCTCTCGCAGGGAAACGGGGCGCATAACATGACGCCTCAGATGTTTTCTCGCGAGTGTCGCGCGACCTTCGCGGGGAGGCGGGGGTGCGGGGATGCGAAGCGGCCTCGGGAGGCAAGAGCTTCCCGAGGCCGTGCAGTTCCTCGTCCCCTCATTCTCGCATCCCCGCACTACTGCCGGCAATCCCCCTGCGGATCGGGCTTCGGGTGATCTACGGCCACGCGGTGTCCGAGGTTGGCGACGTTCGTCGCCGTCGCGTGCACCAGCTTCGCCACCGTCGCCATGTGGTCGTAGTCGATGTACTGCGGCTCGTCCGTCACCTGGTGATAGTCGGCGTGCCCGCCCGTGGTGAAGAACACGATCGGGATCCCCCACCGTGCGTACGACCAGTGGTCGCTGCGGCAGTAGATGTTCTGCGGATGCCCGTTCGCGTCGAGCGCGTAGTCGAACTTCAGGCCGAGCTTGTCACGCGTGTTCACCTGCTCGACCATGTTGCCGAGCTCCGTCGACAGACGACGCGAGCCGATGAGCTGCAGGTAGCCCGGACCACCGTGCAGCAGCTTGCCGTTCTTGTCCTCGCCCGTGGCGTCCGTCGCCTTGCCGCGACCGATCATGTCGATGTTCAGCTCCGCGACGATCGAGTCGCGCTTCACCGTCGGGTGATCGGTGAAGAAGCCGGAGCCGAGCATCCCCTCTTCCTCGCCGACGTGCCAGGCGAAGATGATCGAGCGCTTCGGCTTCACCGGCGCCGTCGCGAACCGCTCGGCGATCTCGAGCAGTCCCATGCTCCCCGAGCCGTCGTCGTCGGCGCCGTTGTAGATGGAGTCCATGCGCGCGGGATGCAGCCGGCGCAGCGAGTCCATCGTTACGCGGATCTTCGCCCACTGCGTCGGCGTCGGCTTCGGGTCGGGGCTGTCGGCGCCCTGCTGCGCAGCGTGCATCATCACTGCCTTGATGGAATCGTGATCCGCCGGCGTGTGGTTGAAGCCGATGTGATCGTCGTGCGCACCGATGACGACGTACTGGTTGCGCAGCACGGGGTCGGAGCCGGGCAGGATGGCGAGCACGTTTCGTCCCGGTGCCACGCCGGTGGTCTGATGCAGAAAGCCATCGATCGTACGGCCGGCTGCACCGGTCTTCACCTGCGCGAGCGGCGCGCCGAGCATGTCGTCGGCGAGCGCGCCGGTGATGTAGAAGTACGACGGCACGCGTCGCACCGGCTCTTCGGTGTCGGGCTTCACCCCGACGCTCGGCGCGGAGAAGTTCTGCTCGAGATAGCCGGGCGGCAGGTAGTCGAGCTGCTCGACGGCGATCGCCGCGGCGTTGGAGAAGCGGCCGGTGAGCTGCGCGCGGTTGACGAGCTGATAGTTCGTCGTGCCGTCGGGCTGCTTGGCGAGCCGGATCACCACGACCTTGCCGGTGGCCTGCTCGTTCGGGAGGTAGCTCGCCGTGTCGCCGAACGTGCCGCCGAAGACGACGGGCGTATTGGAGAGCCTGGCCGCCGTGTCGCCCTGATAGCGCGGAGCGAAATCCTTCCAGAGCGCGTAGCGCTTCCCGCCGACGGCGATCCACGACGAGTCGGCGAACGCCTTGCTCACGAGCGGATGCTGGAAGTAGCCGTCGTCACCCGCCGGCGTGAGACCGAGGCGCTTCACCTCGGCGGCGATGTAGTCGGTGCCTTTGTCGTTCCACGGCGTGCCGGCCAGGCGGCCCATCATGGAATCGTCGGCGAACTTGTAGAGCCGCGTCATGAGGTCGAGCGGCGTGATCGCCCCGGTAGTCGGCGGCCCGTCGAACTTGAGCGGGAGCGAGCGCGGGACGCCGGTGGTCTTGGTGGCGGACTTGAGCGGCGCCGCGCGGCGCATGTCCTGCGCCTGTGCGGTCGTCGTCGCGACGGCGAGCAGCGCGATGAATACGAGTCGAGGACGCATGGTCGGGTTCAGCGGTGTGATCGGTATGATCGGACCTTACTTGGGGCGCGCGAGGGGCGATTGAACGATGTTGTCGCGGGGATGCGGGGATGCGGGGATGCGAAACGACATGGCCTCGGGGAGCCTCTGCCTCACGAGGCCGTTCTCTCCGCATCCCCTCATTCCCGCATCCCCGCATCCCCGAGATACGGCTCCATGTGCACCAGCACGGAGTCGATCCGCAAACCGGCGTGCCGCATCGCGTACTTGACTCGGCCACCGATCGCGTGGGCATCGGCGAGCGTGAGATCGGGCGCGGCCTGCACGTGCACGGCGACGCGATAGCCCGTACCCACGCGGCGCGCGTTGAGCTTCTCGATCGCGCACACGCCGGGAACACTCAGCGCGGCCGCACGGAGCGGCGCGAGCACGGGCTCTCCCGGACTGCGGTCCATCAGGTCGTGCAGCGCGGTGAGGGCCATCGCGTTTCCATTGCGCGCGATGACGAGCGACGACGCGAGCGCGGCCCAGTCGTCGGCGGCAGCCCAGCGCGGGCCGCCGCCGAAGTGCCGCCCGAGCAGCGCCGCCGAGATGCCGATGAAGGCGAACGCCGACGTGATCGCGTCGCTCAGGTGGTGTGACGCGTCGGCGGCAACCGCCACGCTCCCACTCTCCGCGCCGACGACGGACACGCGATGCGCGAGCATCGCCTTCACCGCGACGACAGCGAGCAGCGCGATCAGCGTCCAGCTCGCCGGGAACCGGTGCGGCGTCTTGATCTCGGAGATCGACTCGGCGGCGATGAACACCGCCGCGAGGAGTAGCAGCACCGACACGACGGCCGCAGCGAGCGCTTCGGCGCGGCCGTGTCCGTAAGGATGGTTCTCGTCCGCCGGACGTGCGCCGACGGCAACACCGCCCCAGACGATCAGCGAGCTCGCCACGTCGGCGAGCGACTCGACGCCGTCGGCGATGAGGGCGTACGTCGACCCCACCACCCCCGCGGTGATCTTCGCCAGCGCGAGGACGGCGTTCGCGGCGGCGCCGGCCTGCGCCGCACGAATGCTTCTCAGTGTATGAGGCTGGTGCACGGTCGCCTGCGGCATCCGGAGAAGTTAGCGGAGCGCAGGCGAACGCGTGCGGGCGCTACGTCACATCGCTCGGGCGGGCTCGAACCCGTTGCAGCCACTGATCGGCGTGACGACCAGGTGCAGCGACGCGTGGCGCGGATGGCCGCATTCGTCCACCAGCGTGGGCGCGGCCTCTTTCGTCTTGCGAATCTGAACGATCTTCTCGGTGGCCGAGTGCGTCTCGCCGAAGTGCGTACACAGTCCGCACTGGCCGTCGTGAACATGTTCCATGATCGTCGCCCCGGGTTGGTGGTGAGTCGCTGGATCCGTCCGCTGCTCGTCGTGCAGGGTGCATGCCGAATGCAGTGCGCGCTTACTGCCGGCAGGTGCCGTTCGGATCGGGCTTCGGCTTGTCCACGACGGGGCGATGGTCGAGATCGGCAATCGTACGCGTGAGGTCGCCGATGTAGGTCGCGATGCGCGTCATGCGCGGATAGTCGATGTACTCCGCCTCGTCGCTCACCATGTGGTAGTCGATGTGCCACGCCGCGGCGCTGAAGAACACGATCGGGATGCCGAAGCGCGCGTACATGCCAGCTCGAGCGCGATCACGGCGCCGCTGCCGTCGTCGTCCGCACCGTTGGCGATGGAGTCGAGCCGCGCGGCCGCGGCGCCGATGCCGACGTGATCGATGTGCGAGCCGACGGCGACGTACTCGTGCCGCAGCGCGGGGTCGCTGCCCGGCAGGATGGCGACGACGTTCTGCGCCGGTGCTTCGGTGGGTCGGTCGACGAAGCCAAGTCGTCCGGTGAGCGGCCTGCCGGCCGCGCCGACAGCAAGTGAGTCGAGCGAACGACCGAAGATCGATTCGCCGAGCGCGCGCGTGCCGAGGACCACGGTGAGCGCGAGCGCGGGCTGCGTGCGGTCGTCGTACGTGTCGCGCGGACATCGGAAGAAGGGAGGCACGCCGGCGTCGATGCCGCCGACGACGAGCACCGCGGCCGCGTCGCGGTACGCAAGGAGATTGTCGCGCTGCCAGAACGCGATCGCGGGTCTCGCATTGTTTCCCAGCGGCGCGACGAAGACGACGACGCGACCACGTGCATCTTCCGGCGAGAGTGGTGCGTTCGTACCGATGCGACCGCCGAAGACCGTCGGGACAGCGGTGCCCGAGAAGGAGCCACCGTACGGCTGTCCGCCGAGGAAGGTCTGCAACCCGATGCGCGGCACGAGCACCCAGTCGTGGAACTGCCGCAGCTCGCCAGCGACGCCGTCGATGCGCAGCGTGGAGGTCGTGTCGGGCTCGCGGATCGAGAGCGGGATCGTTTGCAGGAAGGTGCCGTTGTCGCCGGCAGGGGTGAGGCCGAGCCGCGTGAGCTCGCGCACGAGGTACGCGTTGGCACGCGCCCCACCGCGCGTTCCCGCCTCGCGCCCTTCCATGGAATCGTCGGCGACGATGTAGAGACGCGTCTTCAGATCCTCTTCCGCGATCGCCGGCGACGTCGGATGCGGCGCGTGTGTGCGCGCGAGCCCGGGAAGCGCGACGGGTGCGTCGGGGGGCTGAACGGGCGCCACCTGCGCGAGCAGCGCGAGGGGCGACGCCGAGAGTGCGAGGGCGATTCTAAGCCGCAGAGGGAACTGAGGGGCGCGGGGACGGCGAGCCTGCCCCGGGACGCTTCTGGGTGGCGGAGTTTCACGCGGAGGCGCGGAGCGGTGCGCCGACTCGCGTCACTGCGGGCCCGGGCCCGCGGAGGCGCGGAGTGTGGTGGAGGGATCTCTCCGCCGGACCATGAAAGATCTTTGGAATTGTGGATGGAGAGGGGCTGCGCGCCGGTGCATGGAGTCGACCCCGAGAGCAGTCCTCCGCGCCGCCGCGTTCCTCCGCGCCTCCGCGTGAAACTGCGGCGAAGCGATGGTTGGATGCGGACGTGCAGATCCCTCGACTCGCTCCGCTCGCTCGGGATGACTTCTGAGCGCAGAACGGCCCCGGAAGCCGAAGCGTCCCGAGGCCGTCACTCACTCACCCACTCACCCACTCACCCACTCACCCACTCACCCACTCACGGCAG
>DASVNI010000445.1:0-11013 GCA_036383935.1 Gemmatimonadaceae bacterium
CTCGCCGGCCGGCTGCGCTGCGTCCGCTCCAACGTCACGCAGCTCGTCGACCGGCTCGAGGCCGACGGGTTGGTGAAGCGCGGCACCTGCAGTGAAGATCGCCGCGCGATTCGCGCGAAGCTCACCCCCCTCGGCCATGAGCGGCATGCCGCCGGCGTCCAGGCCATCCGTTCGGTGCAGCAGGAGATCGCCGACCGCACCGATGCTTCGCAGCGCGCTGAGCTCGTCCGCCTGCTGCGCCTGGCGCTCGGCTGACGAACCTTTTTCCCATCCGCAGTATTTCATATATGAACTTTACAGCCACCGAAGGACATGGTGGATGTAAGTCTCAGGTAAGTGCCTTACGGCACATTGCGGAGGTTCCTCGTAGGGAGGCACCCTGCATAGGTGTCCCGAAGAAGAACCGTTTCGCCGTGTTGGATCGTAGTAATGTTAGAGGGCAACCAATGTCAGCCGTGACCAGAGCACTCGCGCAGCGCATAGCAGTCGCTTCCCTCGTCGTTGCGGCGGTCGTCCCGTCGCGCGTCGAGGCACAGCCCGTCCAGCTCGCCGTGGGCAGCCCCGTTGCCCCGGTCACCGGTCGCGCGCCCGTTCCGTACCGGGTTGGCGAGGAGCTCACCTACAAGGCGAAGTTCGGCGCCATTCCCGCCGGCACGGCGCGCATGCGCGTCGATGGGGTGGAGACGGTGCGCGGGCGTCAGGCCTACCACGTCGTCTTCACGCTCGACGGCGGTATCCCCTTCTTCCGCGTCCACGATCGCTACGACAGCTGGATCGACGTCCAGACGCTCTCGTCGCTCCGGCATACGCAGCAGATCTCCGAGGGACGCTACAAGCGGACGACGACGTACGAGATCTACCCCGAGCACGGGACGTATCAGCAGGGCGATTCGACGCATGCCAGCGTCTCGCACCCGCTCGACGACGGCTCGTTCATCTATGCCGTGCGCACGGCGGGCATTCGCGTCGGTGAGACCCGCAGCGACGATCGCTACTTCCGCCCCGACCGCAACCCGGTCGTTCTGACGGGACTCCGGCGAGAGGCGGTGGAGGTTGAGGCCGGTGTGTTCCCGACGACCGTGGTGCGGCCGACGATCAAGACCTCTGGCATCTTCTCCGAGCACGGCGAGGCCCAGGTCTGGTTCAGCGACGACGCGCACCGGTATCCGGTGCTGCTCAAGAGCAAGTTCGCCAAGTTCTCGCTCACGCTCGAGCTGAAGTCGGTCGTACCGGGCGAGTCACCGATCGATTCTGCGGCGTCCGGTCAGTGACGGACGCACCGCACGAAGAGCTGCACGAGTATCCGGCCGGTTCGCTCACCGTCGAGTGGCGACCCGGCCGTTGCATGCACAGCGGCGTCTGCGCGCGCGGCCTTCCACTCGTCTTCGATCCTCGCCGCCGGCCCTGGGTCGACACCTCCAGGGCCGCGCCCGAGGTGATTGCCGAGCAGGTCGCGCGCTGCCCTTCCGGCGCCCTGCAGATTCGCCGCTAGAGGCGCGAGAGCAGGGCTGACGCGAGGCGATCTCCCGCGGCGGAATCCGTGCGGAGGAACAGCTCCGGCTCGAGCAGCTCGAGCTCCATGAGCATCAGCGTGCCGTCCACCACGCAGCCGTCCACACGCGCATAGAGCGGCACCTCGCCTGCCGGCCGCGCCGCATTCAGCGCATGCGCGGCGTCTGCGATCACCGACGCCGGGGGCACGATCGGCTCGACCGTGCCGCCGTGCTCCTTCTGGACGCGGAAGTCGCCCGAGCGAGGGCGCTTGATGACGGCGTGGCTGAACCGGCCGTCGACGAAGATGAGCGACCATTCGCCCTCGCTCTCGATCTCGTCCACGAGCGGCTGGATCAGCACCGTGCCGTCGGCGGTCATCTCGGAGAGGCGCTCGTCGTCGGTCAGCTCGCCCGGCGAGGCGCGCCAGGTCCGATGCGCTCCGCCGGAGACCGCCGGCTTCACCACGAGCTCCGACCAACCCGTGCGCCTCCGCACGTCGTCCAACGACGAGGCCGCCCCGCGGTCGATCCAGTGCGTCGGGATGACGGGCACGCCGCACGCGTCGAGATCGCGCAGATACGCCTTGTCGGCGTTCCACCGCAGCGTCGCCGTCGCGTTGAAGACACGCGCCCCGCGCGCCTCCAGCTCGTCGAGCCAGCGATGAAACTCGACCGGCCGATGGAAGTAGTCCCAGCAGGAGCGTACGATCACGGCGTCATAGCGTTCCCACTGCGCCGTCGGATCGCTCCAGGGGCGTGCATCGACCGACGCGCCACGTCCGAGGAGGGCCTCCACGAGATACCGGTCGTCGTCGGTCGCGTGCGGTTGTGCGTCGTATGTCACGAGCGCAATGTTCCTTCCCGATTCGGTCCCTTGATCCATGTAGATGTATCTCGCTGCTGCTGGGTCCTTGATATCGGGATCGGCTTGGTGCGACCGCCGTCACGCAATATCGCACCGTGTGCGGGGTCGTCGGGAGCGCCGCCGGTTACACTTGCCACAACGTCTCGCCGCCCGCTTGCGTTACTGATCCTCTGGTACATTCGACTCGCGCTCGGCACGTCGCTCGGGCGCGGCCCACGCCGGATCCTTCCGATGCTGTCATCACTCCGTCGAATCGTTCCGCTCGGTCTCGCCCTGGGTGTCGGCTGCGCGAGCCCCCGCTTGATGGTCGCGACCTTCGTTCCGACAACGCCAGGTGTCGTGACGGCAACGCACGTCAACGTGACGGGGAACTGGGTTGCCGCGGTGTCGATGAACGATGGCACCTTTCGTCGCACCTACTTCGACCTCCTGCAGCGCGGCGACACCATCACCGGCACCATCCGCACGACACAGTTCTTCTTCGACATCGTCGAGAGCGCGTGGGACAGCACGGGGTTCACGATCGTCGGCGCGATGAAGGACGGCGGAAGCGTGCGACGGCAGGAGTTTCATGGCCGGCTCGTCGGCGACTCGCTGCACCTCCTTGCCGTCCGGCGCCCGACCCCAGGTGCTCCCGCGGCAACGACGCGCGTCACCCCAGCTGCCAACACCTCCGCGGCGACTGCGCCGCGCCCGCTGCCCGAGCTCGTGGCGCACCGAGCCCCGCCAGGTGAAGGCGCCTTGCCGGCGAAGATCAAGCTTCCCGCGCGGCACGTCGTCCCCGACAACGGCATCGCGCGCACTCCCGCGATGGGATGGAACAGCTGGAACAAGTTCGCCGGCCGCGTCACCGACGCCGACGTGCGCGCGATGGCCGACGCGATGGCGAGCAACGGCATGCGCGACGCCGGCTACGTGTACGTCAACATCGACGACACGTGGGAGGGCGACAAGCGCGACTCGCTCGGCAACATCACGACCAACAGCAAGTTCCCCGACATGAAGGCGCTCGCCGACTACGTCCACTCCAAGGGGCTCAAGCTCGGAATCTATTCCTCGCCCGGGCCAACCACGTGTGCGGGCTATATCGGCAGCTACGGTCACGAAGCGCAGGACGCGAAGACCTTCGCCGAGTGGGGGATCGACTATCTCAAGTACGACTGGTGCGGCGCGCGCATGCTGCATCGCGACGAGGACATGCCCGCGATGTACCAGATCATGGGCGATGCGCTGATCGCGACGGGACGTCCGATCGTCTACAGCCTCTGCCAGTACGGGAGGCAAGACGTCTGGAAGTGGGGCGCCGACGTCGGAGGGAACTCGTGGCGCACGACGGGCGACATCAAGGACACCTGGGAGTCGATGGCGAACATCGGCTTCCGCCAGGACGTGCTGGCGCCCTACGCCAAGCCCGGTCACTTCAACGATCCCGACATGCTCGAGATCGGGAACGGAGGGATGACCGACGACGAGTATCGCACGCACATGAGCCTCTGGGCGATGCTCGCCGCTCCGCTGCTGGCCGGCAACGACCTGCGCACGATGTCGATCGAGGTGCTCGAGATCCTCACCAACAAGGACGTCATCCGCGTCGATCAGGATCCGCTCGGCAAGCAGGGAACGCGGGCGTGGGCCTCGCCCGATTCAGCGGCCGTGCGCCGGGAGATCTGGACGCGCCCGCTCGCCAACGACGCGTACGCCGTCGCCGCATTCAATCGGGGCCCCGACTCGACGCGCGTCGTGATCGACTTCAACGCGCTCAACATCGCCACGGAAGGCGTTCCCGTGCACGATCTCTGGGCGAAGCGCCGAGTGAAGGTGCGCGACAACCGCTACGCCGCGACGATCCCGCCCCACGGCGTCGTCATGCTGCGCGTGGGGCGGTAGCGGCCGGGGTCAGATTCCGAAGGAATCTGACCCCTTGGCGGTAGTGCTCAGAGATGGGGTCAGATACAGAAGGTATCTGACCCCATCTTCACTGGCGTCAAGGAAATGGTTTCAGTGGTTAGGCCGGCGCGTGCACGTCGGCCCGCGTGTACTCGCCGTCCACCAGACGCCACGCGCGCCCGCCCGGGTTCTCGTCGCGTAGCAGCGCGGGCAGCCGCGCGGGCCGCACGTTGTCGTACGCCTGCAGCGCACCGAATCGACGCAGCGAGGCAGGAATGCCGACGGCGGTGAATCCCGGGTGTCCCGTCGAGGGATACGGGCCGCCATGGTTCATCGCGGCGCTCACCGCGACGCCGGTCGGCATCTTGTCGTTCAACAGCCGCCCGACCTTGGCGCGGAGCAGGGGCTCGAGCTGCCAGTACAGCACCTCGTCCGCTCCGTGCGAGTCGGAGTAGATGCCCCCGGTGAGATTTCCCTCGAGCTGTTCGAGCACCCGCTCCGCTTCGTGCTCGTCGCGCACGACGACGGCGAGCGACACGTTGCCGAACGCCTCCGTCTGGAGGGCGTGTGGCTCGCGAAGGAACTGCTCGCCATCCACACGCAGCATCGTGTTGGCGTGCCGGTAGCCCGGTCCCTCGACCGCGGCGCCCCCCGTCACGACGTTCGCGCCGGCGCGGCGGAGCTCCGTCACACTCGCGACGAGCGACCGCGCGACACCGCGCGACAGCAGCGGCGTGGGCGCCGTCGCGTCGAGCCGCTCCCGTACACCAGATAGAAATCGCTCCGTCGCGTCGCCGGCGAACAACAGGATGAGGCTCGGGCTCGTGCAGAACTGTCCGGTGCCCATGAGGCAGCTTCCCACGAGCTCGCCCGCGAGGTCGTCGCCCCGCTCGGCGAGCGCGCCTGGCAGGATGATCAGCGGGTTCACGCTCGACAGCTCGAGATAGATCGGCTTCCCTGCCGCATCGGCCGCCGCCTTGAGCGCGAGGCCGGCGCTTCGGCTCCCGGTGTACCCCGTCGCGCCGGTCCGCGGGTCGGCCACCGCGCGCGCGCCGTCCTCGTGGCTCGTGCGATACAGCAGCTGCACCGTCGCCAGCGGCAGGCCGACGTCATTGAGCGCGGCAAACGCCTCCTCGCCGAGTATGCGCGTGGTGTTCGGGTGCGAGCTGTTCGCCTTGGCGATCACCGGATTCCCCGCGGCGATCGCGGCGACGAAGTCTCCCCCGGACACGCTGTTGAACGCGAATGGGAAGTTGTTCGGTCCGAACACCCACACCGGACCGATCGGCGCGAGCATCGAGCGCAGCCCGAGCTTGGTGTCGATCGTCGGCATCGCCCACGATCCTTCCATCACCGCCGCGGCGCCCTGGCGCAGCTGCCCCGTCGTGCGCGGAAGCTCGACGTCGGCCAGCCGCGGCTTGCGCGCGAGCCCCGTCTCGGCGTGCGCAGCCTCGACGAGCTCTCCCGCGCGCGCCTCGATGCGCTCGGCGAAGCGCGTGAGAAATCTCGCGATCTGCTCGGGCGGTACGGTGCGCAGCTCGCGAGCTGCTTCCACGGCCGCGTCGAGCGCGGCGTCGCAGTCGGCCCACGTGCTGATCGGGAACTCGTCGGGGAGCCGCTCGCCGGTCGCCGGGTTCTCCGAGCCGAAGCTGCCCGAGGAGCTCGCGGCGCGCCACGCGCCGCCGATGAGAACGGGATGTGTGCTCATCGGGCCGCCGTCGCCTCGCGGAACTGCTGCACCACGGCCGCCATGTCGCTGTCGCCGTGCCCTTGCGCCATCGCGCCGCGCAGCACGTTCAGCGCCGTCGCCGCCGTCTTCATCGGAACGCCCAGGCGCTCTCCTTCCGCGATCGCATATCCCATGTCTTTCACGAGCAGGTGCAGGTAGAAGTTCGGCGAGAAGTCATCAGCGAGGATGCGCGAGGCGAGCGTCTTCATGACCGGGCTTCCCGGCGAGCCGTTCACGATCGCCTGCACGGTCCGGTCGCGATCGAGCTCGGACCGCTCGATCACGGCGATCGCCTCGGCGAGCGACGCCGCCTGCACGCCGCAGAGGAAGTTGTTGATCAGCTTCACGAGCGCACCGCTGCCGACAGGGCCGAGATGGATGATGGTCTTTCCCATCGCTTCGAGCGCGGGGCGGATGCGCGCCAGTGCGTCGCCCTGCGCGCCGACGAGGAAGAGGAGCTCGCCCGCGGCTGCCTGCATCTTGCTCCCCGTCACGGGCGCGTCGATGAAGGTGCGGCCGCCCCCTGCCGCGGCATCGGCCAGCTCGCGCACGCGCCCTACGGTGAGCGTGCTGCACTCGACCACGATGGTTCCTGGCCGCGCGCCGGCGAGCGCACCGCGATCGCCATCCCACATCGCGCGCGACGCGTCGTCGTCGGCCACCATGCTGAACACGATGTCCGCGTCGCTCGCTGCGGCGCGCGGTGAATCGGCGACGAGGGCTCCTTTTGCCTCGAGCGCGCGAGCCCGCGCGGCGCTGCGATTGTAGACCGTGAGCGGAAAGCCGGCGTCGAGCAGGCGGCCGGCCATCCCCGCGCCCATGATGCCGAGGCCGAGGAACGCGATGCGTGGTTTCGTGATGTCGGAGGTCATCCGCGAAAGGTGTGTCGAGGCGGCGGGGGAAACCAGCGGTCGCGCGGCACGGGAACGGCAGGAGAATCCGCCGACTTACTCCGGAATTCCCTCACCGCCACGGAGCGCATGTCGGTTCTCCAGGTCGTCACCGTCGCCACGCGCCAGAATCGCGCTGGCCCCGCCGTCGCCGAATGGTTTCTCCACCGCGCGCGCCTGTACGGGAAGTTCACCGTCGATGCGATCGACCTCGCGACGGTGAACCTGCCCATGTTCGACGAGCCGCGGCATCCGCGGTTCGGGCAGTACGAGCACGAGCACACGAAGCGCTGGAGCGCGACCGTGGCGCGGGCCGACGCGTTCGTCTTCGTCACCCCCGAGTACAACTACGGCGCGCCGCCGTCGATCGTGAACGCGATCGACTACCTCAACAAGGAGTGGGCGTACAAGCCGGTGGGTTTCGTGAGCTACGGCGGGGTGAGTGGCGGAACGCGCTCCGTACAGATGATCAAGCAGCTCGTCACCGCTCTGCGCATGATGCCGCTGCCGGAAGCGGTCACGATCCCGTTCTTCACGCAGTATGTCGACAAGGAGAGCGGCGCGTTCGCACCGGGAGAGACGCAGGCGACGGCAGCCGCCGCGATGCTCGACGAACTGCTTCGCTGGTCGGGCGCGCTCTCGGTGTTGCGGAAATGAGGGAATGCGGATATGCGAAACGGCCTCGCCCGAGGCCGTTTCGCATTCCCCCATTTCCGCATCCCCGCATCCCCGCATTCCCGCATTCCCGCATTCCCGCATTCCCGCATTCCCGCATTCCCTCTTACTGCCGCTCGAACACCTGCGTGTACCCATTCACCACTTCCGTGAGCACGTTGTTGGTGACCGAGCCCTGATACCTGAGCCCCGTCTCGCTCGACTCGAAATCCAGCGAGCCGTTGTCGCTCGTGTAGTAGCCCCGATCCGAGCTCGTCTCGCCGGTGTCGTACTGCGACGTGTCCAGGAACGTGCCGTCGCGGTAGAGCGTGAGGTCGTCGCGGATGAGGCGCGATCCTCCGGAGAACGTGTAGGGCAGCGTCGTCCCATTGACCCGGCGCAGGGTGTAGGTGCCGGTCACGTCTCCCGACGGGCCGAGCGAGTCCATGGTGCAGGCGGAGATGGACGCGGCGGTAAGAGCGAAGAACGCGATACGGCGCATAGACGGACCTCCGTGGAGTGCGAAGCACATGGATGACAGACAGCTGATGTCCTGTCGTACTCCACGACCGGCGTCCTGATCCACGTCCGCAATGTGCGCCGGATCACACTCCCCCCATTTGGGGTCAGAGTCAGTGGGGTCAGAGTCAGTGGGGTCGGAGTCAGTGGGGTCGGAGTCAGTGGGGTCGGAGTCAGTGGGGTCAGAGTCAGTGGGGTCGGAGTCAACTGACTCTGACCCCAGAGGCTCAGAGGCTCAGAGGCTCACGCAACCAGTCGAATGCGTACCCACCCGTCGGGCACCGTGCCGTCGGTGACGGCGCCCGACGCGTAGACGCCCAGCCGCTCGATCTCCGGTCGGTCGGGCCGCTCTCCACCCTCGATCCACGCGAGCATCTGGTCGAGCGTCTCCTCTGAGACTCTGAGCTCGCGCGAGGGCGCGAGCGGCGCGTCGGGGCGCCAGGCGCGCGAGAGCGCGACGAGCGTGCGCTCGAGGGCGTCGAGCCGTCCCGTGATCCCCTCGCTCGCCGCGATGCTGCGTTCGATCACGAATCGCAGCAGGTAGTCGACGTGCGTCGTTCGCGGCACGCCCTGCGGCCACGTCGCCGGCGGAATGGTGCGCCCCCTCCGGTTGCGGCCGTCAGGATGCACAGCGAAGCCCATTGGTGACGGCGCCACTCGCGCTCTCCGTCGACTCGAGTCGAACGTCGCGAGCATCCTTGTCGTCGCGCAGACCGAGGAAGCTCGGTTGACGCAGGATCCCCGCATCGGTGATCTCGTTGTACCGCACCTGCGCGACCAGCGTCGGCTTCACCCACGTCGTCGAGCGGGCGCTGCTGCGCGGCGCATCCACGAAGGGCGACACGGCGCGGCTCAGTGGCGCGAGCTTACGCGCGAGGAGCGCGAGCATCGACGCCGTGTACCCGGTGCCCACTTTGCCTGCGTAGCGCAGGCGACCGTGCACATCGTAGTAGCCCACGAGCAGCGCGCCGAGGTGGTCGCGCGCCGCGCCCTGCGTCGGAGCGGTGAAGCCGCCGATCACGAACTCCTGCTCGCGCTCGAGCTTCACCTTGCGCCAGTCGGGAGTGCGACGCCCTACCGCGTATGGCGCGTCCACGCGCTTGAGCAGCACGCCCTCCCATCCCTCGGCGCGCGCGCGGTCGAACAGTCTTCTTGCCGCGGCGCTACCGCAGCGCACCGACTCGCCGCGCCGCACGACGGCGGCGCGCCGGGTGGGCACCAGCGCCTCGAGTGCCTTGCGCCGTTCGGTCCAGGGCAGTGCGGTGAGCGCGCGGTCTCCGTCGAAGAGAAGATCGAACGCGACGAGCGCAGTCCGCGTCGACTTCGCGTGCCGTGCGCGCGTCTCCTCGCTCTCGGCGTGCACGCGGCCCTGCAGCGCCTGGAAGCGCTGCGCGCGCCCTCGCGCGTCGAGCGCGATGATCTCGCCATCGAGCACGAACCGTCCATGCTCGGCGGCGAGCGCCCTCAGCGCTTCGACGATCTCCGGGAACTGCGGCGCCTTGTCGTTGCCGTTACGCGTCCAAAGTCTCGCGCTCCGCTCCGTGGCCTCCGCAATGACGCGCACCCCATCCCACTTCGGCTCGATCGTCCATCCGTCGAGTTGCTCCGGCAATCTGGCAGCAGGCGCCGCGAGCATCGGCGCGAACTTCGTGGGATGGGGCGACATGCCTGCGCTTCACGCAGCCGTCGTGCTTTCCAGCAGTTATCAACGTGCGGGGATGCGGGAATGCGGGAATGCGGGAATGCGGGAATGCGGGAATGCGGGAGCGCCGTCATCCCGAGCGAGCGCAGCGAGTCGAGGGATCTGCACCTGCGCCGTCGGGGAACACGAAACGGCCTCGGGAGGCAGGAGCATCCCGAGGCCATCTCTCACTCACGCACTCACGGCGTCACAACGTCCGATCCGGATCCTCCGTCGTCCCGTGCGGGCGCGATGGCGTGCTCTCCTCATCGCTGCGCGGACGGCCCACCTTCGGCTGCCGCGAGACGTTCGAGTCGTCATTACGCCGAGGGGTGATCTTGGGCGAGGACGGGCGGTCGACGTTCTTGTCGCGCTCTGGCATCGAGCTCTCCTGGATCGAGGAAGTGCTCTCCAATCGGTCAATTCGCGTACCGCGCCAGCGGCCGTGGTCGCCATCCTGCCGGGACCCTGGGCTCGTGGCATATTCCGCGCACTCGACCTCGGCAGTTCATCCCTTCCTCGAGATTCCCAGTCGCCATGCAGAGTGTCCTGCGCCGCCAAGACGGTCAGGTGGAACGTGACCTTTCCGTCGACGCGATTCGCGCTGCCTTCGAGCATCCGGACGGCGCCACCCTCTGGGTGGACCTCGACGTATCCGACCCCGCGCAGGCCGCGCTGCTCACCGACGTCTTCCATTTCCATCCTCTTGCCGTCGAGGACGCGCGCAACCCGCAGAGCAGGGTGAAGGCGGAGGAGTACCCGGACTTTCTCGTCGTGGTCGCGCGCGTCGTGAGCTTCTGCGAGACGACGCCCGATCCCTACGACCTGGAAACGGCCAACCTCACGCTGTTCATCACGGAGCGCGCGGTCGTCACGACTCATTTGGAGACGCTGCCCGCGGTGCAGGCGCTCATCGAGCGGATACGCGCCAACCCCGATCTCCTCGAGCGTGGGCCGGCGCGCATCGCACACCAGGTGCTCGATACCGCCGTCGACGCGTACTTCCCGGTGCTCGACCAGCTGGACGAGTTCGTCGACGACATGGAGCAACGCGTGTTCGGCCGCTTCGACGAGGCACTCCTGCAGGAGATCTTCAAGGTCAAGCGCCTCGGCATCTCGCTGCGCCGCTACCTGGCGCCGCAGCGCGAGGTGCTCAGCCAGCTCACGAATCGCCCATCGCGGTTTCTCCCCCCGGACGCGCAGCTGTATTTCCGCGACGTCTACGACCACATGCTGCGCATCACGGATGCGCTCGACAGCTATCGCGACCTGCTGAGCAGCACGCTCGACAGCTA
>DASVNI010000446.1:0-2011 GCA_036383935.1 Gemmatimonadaceae bacterium
GTGGCGGCCATGGCGCGCGTCCCGAGACGACGGTCGATCCCGTCGTCATCGCGGCGCGTACGGTGCTCGCGCTGCAGACGATCATCTCGCGCGAGACATCGCCCTTCGATCCCGCCGTCATCACCGTCGGCGCGATCCACGGCGGTACGAAGCGCAACATCATCCCCGACGAGGTACGCCTCGACCTCACGGTGCGCTCGTTCACCGATCCGGTGCGCCAGCATCTCCGCTCGGCGATCGAGCGCGTCGCGAAGGCCGAAGCGGCGGCCGCCGCCGCGCCGAAGGAGCCCTCGATCGAGCTGAGCGAGTCGACGAACGCGCTCGTCAACGACTCGGCGCTCACGGCGCGCATCTCGACGATGCTCCTTCGCGAGCTGGGCCCGACGCGCGTGCGCGACTTCCCGCCCGAGAGCGCGAGCGAGGACTTCTCCGAGTTCCAGCGCGCGGGGATCCCGACGCTCATGCTGCGCGTCGGCGCGACGGAGCCTGCCGTGTACGAGAAGGCGATGCGCGAGGGCGCGACGCTGCCGTCGCTCCACAACGCGGCGTTCAAGCCGCACCTCAAGCCCACGCTCGAGGCGGCGATCACCGCCGAGCTGCTGACGCTGCGCGAGCTGATGCCGGTGGCGCGGTCGGCGACGCGTTGAGCGAAGGGCTCAGAGCCCCAGGGCTCTGTGAGCGAAGGGGTCAGAGCCCAAGGGCTCTGACCCCAGCCGACTGATCGCCAAACACTACCGCGTCGCGCTTCCGTTCGACGCCGTCGGGGCAGGGGTCCACCACGGCGCCACTGACTCGCGCAGCGCGTCGAGCGAGGGGAACACCGCAGCGAGTTGCGGTGCGAGGTCCTCCGGCGGCTCGACGAGATCGGGGACGACGACGACCCGCATCCCCGCCGCGAGCGCGGCCTGCGTTCCCGCCGGCGAATCCTCCAGCGCGAGCGCCGTCTCCGGCGCGATCCGGAGGCGCTTCGCTGCCTCGAGGTAGAGATCGGGGTGCGGCTTGCCGTGCTCGACGTCGGCGCGCGTCGCTACCGCGTCGAAGAGATGCAGCACGTCGCCCAACCGCTCCTGCACCGCCGCGGGCCCGCTCGACGTCGCCAGCCCGAGCGGGATGCCGAGCTCGGAGACGAACGCCAGCCACTCGCGCGCGCCTGGTCGGAGCGTGACCCCCTCCGACTCGACGAGCGTGCGCATCCCGCGATGGCACAGGTCGCGAAACTGCGGTACGTCGAACGTCTCGCCGAAGTAGTGGCGGAGCAGGGCGTCGTTCCGGTCGCCGGAATGTCCGACGAAGGTCGCGAAGCGCTCGTCGGACAGCTCGATGCCGAGCTCGGTCGCGACGAGCTGCCACACCCGCCGCTCCATGCGCTCGCTGTCGACGAGCAGGCCGTCCATGTCACAAACGACTGCGGCGGGGCGGGCGGTGAGCGCTTCACTTTCAACGTCGTCGGTCTCTGCGGTCGTTCGGTCAGTCATATCTCGAATCCTAATGCCCGTGCACGCTGCCGCGCTCGCTCTGATGACGGCAACGCCCTCAGTTGCAGGCGATCAGTTATCGGCAAGCTTCGGGACACTTCTCCGCGCCTGGGCCGGGCGGTATCGCGCAAGGAGTTTCACGCGGAGGGCGCGGAGCGGTGCGCCATCGTAGGCCACTCACCGCCCGGGCCCGCGGAGGACGCGGAGCTGGCGAAGAGATCTCTCCACCGGACCCTTGAAGACTTTGGGGTCGTGGATGGATATGACGGGTGAGCCCGTGCGTGGAGCGCGACCCCGAAAGCCGTCCTCCGCGTCCTCCGCGAGCTCCGCGTGAAACTGCGGCGCAGCGATGCCTGACTGCGGCCGCGCAGATCCCTCGACTCGCTGCGCTCGCTCGGGATGACACCGCTTCGCGTCCCAGCGGTCAATAGTCGTAGATGTGCTCGACGTGGAATTGCCCATCAGCCCGCAGGAAATGCAGCACATCCAGTAGGTCACGCGCCTGGACACGCAGCAGCATTCGCGTCCGCGCCGGC
>DASVNI010000447.1:0-4824 GCA_036383935.1 Gemmatimonadaceae bacterium
AGCCACGAGCGCGTGTGACATCAATGGCTCGCCTACAACACCGCTCGTGGCACCACCCGCCTGAGCCCGACCTTGATGCGTTTTCCGGCACTGACGGCGCCGTCGGGATTGAAATCGGCGGTCGTGTGCCACGCATTGTCAGGTTGCGTATCGACGTCCATGGCATGTCGGAGCTGTTGCGCGACTTGCGCGTTGCGAATGACCACGAAGCACTCGGTATTCAGGTTCGCGCTCCGAGGGTCCAGGTTGAAGGTCCCGATGACGGCGATGTGGTCGTCCACCACCATGGATTTAGCATGGAGCCCGAACGTTGGCGCGTAGCCGAGCGTGGGCTGCAATGCACCGGTCATCACCTGGCGCCTCACCTGAGCGTCAGGCTTGAACTCGTAGATGTCGACGCCGATCGTCAGCAGCGCGGCGCGCTCGCGCTGATAGCCGCTGAACGCCTCGAGGTTGTCGGTGGACGCAAGGCTGTTGGTGAGAATTCTCACCCGCACGCCGCGCGCGATGGCCTCGCGGAACAGGCCCTGGCTCAGTGGCGTCGTCACCAGGTACGGTGATTCGATCGTCACCGATTTCTGCGCGGACTTGATGAGCCGGATCAGCTCGTCGGTGCTCGCGCCGCCGCCACCGATCCCGCTCTGTCCGGCGTTCTTGCCTGGGGCGTCGCTGACGAAGGTGACGCTGTCCGACCACACCAACGCTCCTGATTCGAGAATGCGGGTGAACGCGACCGGCACCGACTTGATGCGTTCGCGTACCTGTGGCCAGAAGTTGCGTGGATCGCAGGCATACTCGTGCAGGTAGCGATACGTGGTCGCTGTGTCCGGCGTGACGGTCGTCCGAACCAGTGAGCGGATCGGCACACTGAGCGGATCGTGCCAGAACTGATCGAACGATCGTTGCACATCGCTCGACGCACCACCGAGCAGCAGGACATCGCGATCGCGAAAGTTGAACTCGTGATCATAGTCGAAGTACTCGTCGGCGATGTTCCGGCCGCCGGTAATGGCGACCCTTCCATCCACGATGAACGTCTTGTTGTGCATCCGCTGATTGAAGCCGCGGAAATCGGTGGTGAGGTTGAAGAGTTTGGTGGGGAGGTTCTTGCCGATGTTGGCGGTTGGGTTATACAGACGGATCTCGATATTCGGGTGTGCATCGAGTGCGATCAGATCCTCGCCACCCACCTCGAGCATGAAGTCGTCCACGAGGAGCCGCACGTGCACGCCGCGGTCGGCGGCGCGCAGGAGGTAATCCACCGCGATCAACCCGACGTTGTCCGCGCTGAAAATGAAGTATTGGACGTCGATCGTGCGCTCGGCGGCTTCAGCGAGCCAGGCGCGCGAGACCATCGACGCGTCCCCCTCTTCGAGCGCGTAGACGCCGGTGGCGGTGCGCATCAGCGGAGCCAGGGGCGCGAGGTGCTCGGAGAGCTTCGCGCCCGTGGTGTGTACCTGCGAACAGAACGCGGCGTCGGCGGCAACGATGCCTGCGGGCGCACGCTCGCGCTCGCACGCAGCAAGAAACGCTAGCGTGGCGAGGACGAAGAGGCGGCGCGTGCTGATGGGCATTGGTTGAAGTGACTCCTGGTGTAAGATCCAGACGATCTCACCCGGGAAGCGTACCGCGCGGGGAACGTGCGGGTTCGCCGGTCCGAAATGCTTCACCCCATCCGCGTCAGGCAGGCACACACGTCACGCGAACCGCGTCCTCGCCGACGCGATCGCTGGAAAGGATGCGGAGCGGTGGTCGAGCGCCGGCAAAATACGGCTTGCCGCCGCCGAGCACGAAGGGACGGAAGTAGAGACGATACTCGTCGATCAGACCGAGGTCAGTGAGGCTCCCTGCCAGCGCTGGCCCCGCGACG
Organism: Gemmatimonadaceae bacterium; assembly: GCA_036383935.1. Taxonomy (GTDB): domain Bacteria; phylum Gemmatimonadota; class Gemmatimonadetes; order Gemmatimonadales; family Gemmatimonadaceae; genus AG11. The sequence continues at coordinate 1,871 of DASVNI010000447.1, forward strand.
TCGATGTCGCCGTCGACGTTCTCCTTCAGTCGGCGCACGAACGCCTCGACGTTCTCTGGGGCGAGTGTGGCGTTCGCGCCGACCGAGGTCAACGTGCGTGAGACGACCCATTTCGGCTTCGCTCGCCATGCCGCTGCGAAGTCGTGATCGTCCGCATCCCACTCCGGTCGAGCCTCGTCCCAGTAGCGCATGATCTCGTATATCCGTCGACCATACAAGCAGCCGGCCAGGCCACGGACGTGATCTGTGAAATGACGGCCAAGCGTAACCCCAGGCGGAGGCAACTCCAGTCGGCCCGCGACGCCATCGACGTAGCCGTCAAGGGACTGCATCATGCCGAAAACAAGCTTGCCCATGCCTTAGCACCTCCGGCGGCTGTCACTACTTCGGGAAGGGTGCAGTGTCGAAGTAGATGTCTCCTTCGACACCGCATGTCATCAGCCAGGAACTCGTCCCAGGCTCCTTTCCGCTTGAGGGAGTCGAAGTATCCCTGGATGGTGTCTCTGGTCGTCATGGCACCTCCTCCCTGTGGTATCAGGCGTCCAAGATTAGACTGTACGCGTAGGCTGCATAACGTGCGAGTTCGCCAGTTCGGGCCGTAGGCGCGTTCAAGGAACACTTCCCGCGGGTCCGATGCATGCGCTTGCACGGCCACGCCACTCGATATGTCCGACGCCGCCCTCGACCTCTTCCACCCAGTCGTCCGCGCCTGGTTCACCGAGACACTCGGCGAGCCATCCGCCCCGCAGCGCGCCGGCTGGCCCGCCATCGCCGACGGCTCCGACACGCTCATCCTCGCCCCCACCGGCACGGGGAAAACCCTCGCCGCCTTCCTCTATGAGCTCAACGCGCTCATCACCGAAGGCCTCGAGAATCCCCTCGCCAACGCGATCCACCTCCTCTACGTCTCTCCACTCAAGGCGCTCAACAACGACGTCCAGCGCAACCTCGATCTCCCACTCGCCCAGCTGAAGCACCGCTTCGAGCAGAACGGCGAGAAGTTCCCCGAGATCCGCGTCGCCGTCCGCACCGGCGACACCCCCGCCTCCGCGCGCGCGCGGATGCTGCGCAAGACGCCGCACATCCTCATCACGACGCCGGAGTCGCTCCACATCCTCCTCACGAGCGTGCGCGGGCGCACGATGTTCAGCTCCCTCCGCGCCGTCATCGTCGACGAGATCCACGCCGTCGCCGGCACCAAGCGCGGCGCCCATCTCGCCCTCACCCTCGAGCGCCTCTCGCGTCTCGCCCCCGATCCGCCCCAGCGCATCGGTCTCTCCGCCACCCAGCGTCCCCTCGAGGAGATCGCCCGCTTCCTCGGCGGCAACAACTCACCCGACACATTTCGCACGGTCGAAATCGTCGACTGCGGGCTCGTGAAGAAGATGGAGACGGAGATCCGGTCCCCCGTCGACGACCTCGCCCATGTCGACGGGACCATCTGGACCGCCATCGGCCCCCTCGTCCTCGACAAGATCCGCCAGGCACGTACGACTCTGGTCTTCGTCAACAACCGCGCACAATCGGAGAAGATCGCCGCGCGCGTCAACACGCTTGCCGGCGAGGAGATCGCTCAGCCCTACCACGGCTCCCTCTCGCGCGAGCGACGCTTCATGCTCGAGGAGCGCCTCAAGGCGGGCGAGCTCCGCGCCCTCGTCACCACGAGCTCCCTCGAGCTCGGGATCGACGTCGGCTCCGTCGACCTCGTGCTCCAGCTCCAGAGCCCCAAGCGCGTCGCCGCCGCACTGCAGCGCGTCGGTCGCGCCGGTCACACGCTCGACGCGACGAGCCGCGGCGTCTTCGTCCCGACCTTCCGCGACGACGCGCTCGAGCAGATGACGATCGTCAACGCCATGAGCGAGGGCGACGTCGAGCCGACGCGCGTCGTCCACAACGCGCTCGACGTCCTCGCCCAGATCATCGTCGCCTGCGTCGCCTCCGATACCCCCGAGTGGACCGCCGCCGAGCTGTTTGATTTCGTCCGGCAAGCGTACCCGTACCATACGCTCACACGCTCTGCCTTCGACGAGACGCTCGCCATGCTCGCCGGCAAGTATCCGAGCGACGTCGCCTCGGAGCTCGAGGCCCGCGTCTCCTGGGATCGCATCACCGACACGCTCACTCCCATGCGCTCGGCGCGCATGGTCGCCACGATCTCCGGCGGCACGATCCCCGACCGCGGCCTCTACACGGTCAACCTCGCCGACAAGACGCGCCTCGGTGAGCTCGACGAGGAGTTCGTCCACGAGTCGCGCGTCGGCGACGCCTTCCAGCTCGGCTCCTCCACCTGGCGCATCCGCGCCATCGAGCACGATCGCGTCATCGTCGTCCCCGCGCCCGGCGCCGCCGCGCGCATGCCCTTCTGGCACGGCGAGTTCATGGCGCGCTCGGCGCACCTCACGTCCCGTGTCGGCGAGCTGCGTCGCCAGCTGGACGACGCACGCACCCTCGCCGACCTCGCCACGATCCAGTCGCGCTACCACGCCGACGAGCCGACGACACGCTCGCTCGTCGAGTACGTGCAGTCGCAGCGCGCCATCACCCGCTACGTCCCCGACGACAAGCGTCTCGTCCTCGAGCACTTCCGCGACGAGGTCGGCGGAGTGCGCATGGTGCTCCACGCCCCCTTCGGCGGTCGGGTCAACGCGCCATGGGGGATGGCGCTCGGCCGGCGCATGCGCGAGCGGCTCGGTGTCGAGGTGCAGGTGCAGACGACCGACGACGGCATCATGCTGCGCCTCCCCGATCTCGGCAGCGCGCCGCCGGTGGACGTCTTCCGCACCCTCGCCGCCGACGAGGCGGAGCGCCTCGTGCTCGAGGAGGTCGGTGCGTCTTCGCTGTTCGGCGCGCGCTTCCGCATGAACGCGGCGCGTGCGCTCCTCCTCCCGCGCGGCAACCCGCGCCGCCGCATGCCCCTCTGGCTGCAGCGCCTCAAGGCGGCCGATCTCCTCCAG
>DASVNI010000448.1:0-13263 GCA_036383935.1 Gemmatimonadaceae bacterium
GACTCTCCAAGTAGTCTGGCGACAATGGCAGGCACTCGGCGCGGAAGCACCCTCCCGCAGCGTCCAGAGCCGTCGCCCACTCCAAGCGCTCATCGATCCGGAGGCGCTGTTGCTCGTGTCTCTGGTCCTCATGTCCGATGAGTGCGGCCTCGCGGAGCTGCTGTACGACTGGGGCGCGAAGAACTCTGCTCTCCTCAGCGTTCAGCGGACGAGGAAGTTGGCGACCGCATATCCGGCCAGAGCCCGAAGGCACTTGATGAACCAGCTCACCGGCTTCGCCATCGTCGCCCGCGACAAGGGCAACGATGCACGCTGGCGTTCCGTCGCTGAGCAAGGTGAGCACGGTGACTGCCGGCTCCCTGACGAACTGGCGCGCAAGTCACACGTCGCCAACTGGTCGAAGAGGCACGGTGAGGCATCAGATCGATCAGGAGCCCACGCGACAATGGTTGGCCAGGACGCACCTGGAGTCGTTCCAGGAACCAGTCGGTTGACTCGCGTCTGTCTTGTCGAGGACGCCGCTTTGATCCTGCGGCTCCGGCAGGCCTTCGGAGTCTGCGTGAAGGCGGATGTTCTCGCCTACTTGTTGGCGCGCGTCGACGAGGCCGCCGCCTTGCGCGAGATCAGCGACGCAGTCACGTGTAGCCCTGCCACCGCGTACGCGGCCGCGGAGGAACTGTCCGCTGCGCGGTTGGTGAGGTCGTTGGATGGGCAGCCGCCGAGTTTCCGCGCCACGCACGAATCATGGAACCCACTGCTCGGGTTCGAGGATCGGCCACCGCGCTGGGCTGGCTGGTCACGGCGCTACGTGCTCCTCACCGCACTGCTGCATTGGGCAGATACGACCTCGCGATGGCCGGTGAAGTCGTCGGCGAGCGCAGCGCGGGACCGCGATCTCGTGGAGCGATATCGCTCGTCGTTCGTGCCCGCGCCTGCGGTTGTCTCGATTGCGTCGTCCCAGCGCGAGGACTGGAGAGGTATCCTGCGCCGGGCAATGCACGATCTCACGGGTTGGATGAACGAGATGGCCTGAGTCGAGCGATCGATGCGCGCGTTAGCTCTGCATCTGCTCAGTTGAGAGACGCACCCGAGAAGCCAGTCCCGTCAGCCACGGCTCGCCGACGCGTAGGTGAGCCGCAGGAACTCGTCTCGTGTCTTTGCGTCGTCCCGGAACACGCCGCGGAGCGCCGAGGTGATCGTGCGCGAGTTCTGCTTCTCCACGCCGCGCATCATCATGCACATGTGGAACGCCTCGATCACCACACCCACGCCGCGCGGCTCGAGCACCTCCTCGATCGCCTTCGCCACCTGCTCGGTGAGCCGCTCCTGGACCTGCAGCCGTCGCGCGAACATGTCCACGATGCGTGGGAGCTTGGACAGGCCGACGATGCGCCGGTTCGGGATGTACGCGACGTGGGCCTTGCCGAAGAAGGGGAGCATATGGTGCTCACATAGCGAGTACAGCTCGATGTCACGCACCATGACCATGTTCTCGTGCTCTTCCTCGAAGAGCGCGTCGCCGACTACGCCCTCCAGCGACATGCCATAGCCGTCTGTCAGGAAGCTCATGGCTTTTGCCACCCGTTCCGGCGTCTTGAGCAGCCCTTCGCGATCTGGATCCTCCCCGAGCAGTTGGAGCTGCTGCCGAACGAGCGTCGCGTACTCGATGTGCTCTACCGGTAGGTCGCCATCGCCCCCGACAGAGGATTCGAGGTCGAGCGCGTCGGCCAGCCTGAGGCGGCGTGTCACAGTGCAATCGGACATCGGCGCGCCTCAGCGGCCCGCTGGAGCCGCGAGCGCGCCCAGCTCGTCGCGCTCGATCGCCGCTTCCGCTCGCAGGTTGGCGAGGTCCCGTCCGACGGTCACGACCGCGAGCGTCCTGCCTTCCGAGATGAAGCTGACCGTACAGTCACCGCGCTCGAGGTCGCCGTCGATGACGACGTCTTCCCACCGTTCGGCGTGCCCTACGTAACGGAGCGCGACGTCGTAGTGGTTGCTCCAGAAGAAGGGCACGGCGTCGAACCGCTCCTGTCGACCGAGAATGTTCCGCGCGGCGGTCTGACCCTGTCGTTCCGCGACGACCCAGTGCTCGACCCGGATCCGTTCGCCCGTGTGCGGGTCTGGCCAGCTCGCGATGTCGCCGACGGCAAACACGCCGGGCGCGCTCGTCTCGAGGTACTCGTTGACCGCGACGCCGCGATCCATCCGGAGCCCCGCGCCTTCGGCGAGCGCGACGTTCGGACGGACGCCGACCCCGGCGACCACGAAGTCCGCGATGATCCGTTCACCGCTGCCGAGCGTCACGGCCTCGGTGTCGATCTGCCCCGCGGTGCGCCCGAGGTGGAAGACGATCCCGCGTTCTTCGTGCAGCTGCTGGACGAACGCGCCGAGCTCGGCACCCAGGACTTTCTCCAGCGGCCGTGCGTCCGGTGCCACCACGTGCACTTCGAGTCCGCGCGTGCGCAACGCAGCCGCGACCTCGAGTCCGATGAAGCTCGCGCCGAGCACCACGGCGCGCTTCGCGCCGCCCGCGGCGGCGATGATCGCGCGGCTGTCCGCGAGGGTGCGGAGATAGTAGACCGGGAGGCCGCCGTGAAAATGCGTGGGGAGGTGGACCGGCTCGGCGCCCGTCGCGAGGAGTAGGGCGCCGTACGGAAGCGAGCGGCCATCGTCCAATGTGACGTGCCGTCCGCGGGTATCGAGCGCCGTCACGCGCCGGCCGAGCAGCAGGTCGATCCCATGCTCGGCGTAGAACCCGGTCGGCCGAAGTGGAATCCAGTCCTCGCTCGCGCTGCCGGCGAGGTAGTCCTTCGACAGATTCGGCCGGTCGTACGGCGGGGCGGCGTCGGCCGAGATGATCGTGACCGGACCGGTGTAGCCGTCGCGACGCAGCATCTCGGCGGCGGCATTACCCGCCGCGCCACCTCCGACGATCACCACCGATGACGGGGACGACGGTGGCGGGGCACGATCCGGCAGCGCGCTCGCGCCGTCGGCCGCAGTGAGCTCGCGCGTCACGAACACCTGACCGTCGTACTGCTGCACCTCCCAGCGCGCGACGGCACTCAGTGCGGGCGCGCGGAGCGCCTCCCCCGTGCGAAGGCTGAAGCACGCGTGGTGCCAGGGGCAACGCACCGTGTCGTCGACGAGAAGCCCGTTGGCGAGCGGCGCACCATAGTGCGTGCAGTGGGCACCCACGGCGAACAGCTCCTCGCCACGACGCGCCACGAGCACGGGTTTGCCCTGGACGTGTCCGGCGAGCATCGCCCCGTCGGCGATCTCACCCAGTGAAACCCCGGCGGAGAAGTCTGGGCCACTGAATTCCGTTTGCGCTTCAACGCTCATTGATCGTGCCTCAGCGGATTTCGACTACTACCGCGGCTCACGGTTGGCGCTACCGGGCGGCCGAGAGAGCGGCCCTCGAAGCGTGCCCGATGCCGGACGCCGTTCGCAAAAACGATCACATGAGGGAATGAATATGTCAAGATCTTTCTTGACATATTTCTCCTGCGCACGCCATCGTGAGTATGCGAAGCGGCGGCGTCAGGATTCCTCTTCGGCGCGATGCAGGTACGCGCCGAGCGGATGGGTGCGGGCAAGGAGAAACAGCGCGAGCGCTGTTGCGATCAGACTTCCGCCGAAGACGCCCGCCCACGCGGCCTTACCCACCCAGTATTGCGCCAGGATGATGGTGAGCATGGCCATCGCGACTTCGAAGATCACCACGCCAAACACGACGGCCAGCATGAGGCTGGGTGTGCGTTCGGAGCCGTGCACGGCGGATAGCAGGATCATCCCATACACGATGTTCAGGAGGTAGTGCATCGCTGTGAACACCGCCACACCGCCGAGCGCGTCGAAGGTGTGAAATGGTTGCTGCATCACCGCGTCCACCAGGACAACCCAGATCCAGGTCGTCGTCGCGACGATGATCCCCAGTCTCACTCCTTCACGTCTCGTGTCATGGGGGGTCGTCCGCGGCCAGGGTACCCAGATTGAAGCGTTCATTGTTTGGCCTCGAGGTCTGACTAGTGAGTGTTACAACGCCATCGCGGTGCCGACGCTGCGCTCCGCCGACGCATCAGCTCGCGGCATCGCTCTCGTTACCGCGCGGCTCCGGTGCGACGAGCACGGCGCATGGGGCGCGATGGAGGAGTTCGACCGTATTGCTCGTCACGAATAGCCGTTCCAACAGCGCGTGCTCGTGCCAACCGCACGCGAGTAGGTCCGTGCCATTTGACTGCGCGTACCTCGTCAACACGTCCACCGGGTCGCCGTGGAGCTTCTCCATCTCCACCGTTACCCCGGTCCGGTGTGGAAGCGCGCGCGCGAATTCGCCGAGTGTCTCTCGCGTACGCCGCTCGATGGATCGGAGCCACCATTCGGAGCGCTTCCCCGTGACACGGCGCGGCGTCGCAACGTGCACGAGGGTCAGGCGTCCTCCGATCCCGAGCATCTCGTGCGCCGTCACGGCGGCTCTGATACTTGCCAGGCTGAAATCGAACGCCACCATCGCTCGCTCGATCGGCAATGAAAGGTTCGGTGGCACCACGAGCACAGGGGTCTGGCTCTCGCGAATGATCTCCATCACCTGCTCGCCATACAGCAGGTGATTCAGGAGTCCTTGCGTCCCCTTCCCGACGACCACCATGCGGGCTTCATGTTCCCGGGCGACATCCGCGACCGTGGCCGGCGCAGATCCTTCGAGCACATCGACGCGTATCCGCGAGCCGGCGTGGCCCGTCCGCTGGTACGCTGCACGTATGTCGCGCTTGACCGCCCTCCGTTCCGCTTCGTCGTGGAACGGAGGGATGGTGGGCGCGCCGGCTGCAACCGACGAGATCAGCGGCGCGGTCTCGAGGACGCTGACGACGTGCAGTTCCCGGTGTTCGTGCTCGGCGAGCCATTGTGCGGTCCCGAGCACGGCGTCATTCGGGTCATTCGGCTTCAGTGCGGCAAGGATCGGATAGGTGCCGCCTTCCTCCGCCGCGTAGCAGGCGAGTACCGAGTCTCCGGGGCGTGTCATTGCGCCCTCCCATGTCCGACGGTTTGTGGCGTCGGGCAGTGCGCCAGGAGCTGAGCGCGACGTTTCGATGACTCCTCGCACTGGCGCTTCGGCATCCTTCGCGCGCCGCGCTTTCCCCTGGTTCATCATTGGTTCCTCCTCTGGGTAATCAGGTAGCTTGAATGAGGGATAGGGGTGTTCGCGACCGGCGCCAATGAAGCGTTTGTACCACTCGCGCGGATGCTCGTCCCTATGCGGCCACCTGTTTCGTCATCGCTGCCGGGGGAGTGGCGACCGGCCGGCTTCGCGTGCAGCGACGCCCGAGTTCGCGGTCAGTGGAGGGGGACTGAATGCTCGACCTGGAACTGTTCGCGCTGCTCGAACGCACGGCCGACGCGACCTACACGGTGAGTGGCGAGGGCGAGATCTGCTCGTGGAATTCGGCCGCGGAGCGTCTGTTCGGCTATGCGGCGGAGGAAGTCATTGGCCGAAACATCGACGATGTCCTCGACGCACGAGACAGTCTCGGCACCGATGCTCTGGCCGGCGGTGCGGACGCCGCCGCGAGGCACTGGGACGATCGGACAGGCGGAATTCCGGCGTTCGACCTGGAGATCCGTACGAGGCGCGGCGATCGGATCTGGGTGAACGTGTCGACGATCGTCTTCGACAACCCGCGCACGCGACGACGGCTCTTCGTCCGCTTGGCGCGTGATGTCGACCAGCGACGGCGCAAGGAGGCGCTCCTCGGCCAGATGCTCGCGGCGGCGCGGCAGGTGGTCGCCATCAACGACGAGGCATCCGACCAGGCGCCGGTCGAGCTCCTCTCCAGCCAGGAGAAGACGATCCTCACGCTCTTCGCCGAGGGGCGCAACTCCGCCGCCATCGCCCGTAAGCTGAAGATCTCTCCGCAGACGCTCCGGAACCACCTGCACCACATCAATCGCAAGCTTCGCACGCACACGCGACTCGAGGCTGTGACTCACGCGCAGCGCCGCGGCCTGATCGCGTAGCCCGCATCTGGTCTGGCGGTCTTCGAATGATGCGCGTGTACCATGTACGCCGCCGTTCGTACCAGAGACTGCTGCTCCTCGTCCCGATAGGTTGCGATCAACCATCAGCGACGAGGACGCATCATGACGCCATTTCAGGCGATCAAGGCGAGTTTCTACATGTTGCTCGCCAAGGCTCGCGAGCCGATCCAGGAGCGCGAACTTGCCCCCGCTTCGGCGGACGCAACTCACCGGTCCTCTACCGCGCCGCGGTCGAGCACCAGCCAGGTGACGATGGCACGGACTGGAAGGCGCAAGACCGATTCGCCGTTCCAGCATGACTCCATCATTCGACGGATCTGGAAAGCGATCGTCGCGTGGATTGCGCAGCCGCACACCGACGGGAAGCGGTAACCGAACGTGAGCACCCGATGCTTCGCCTGAAGCGCGCGTACGAACCGCGCACTTCCGGCGACGGTCACCGTGTGCTCGTCGATCGCCTATGGCCTCGAGGGGTGAGCAAGGAACGTCTCGCGATCGACGAGTGGATGAAGGAGCTCGCACCCAGCGCAGCGCTTCGACGGTGGTTCGCCCACGATCCGGCGAAGTGGCTCACGTTTCAGCGCAGGTACAAGCGAGAGCTCGAGGCGCACGACGATCTCATCGATGCCCTCGCGAAGCGCGCGCTCAAGGGTCGCGTCACGCTGATCTTCAGCGCACGAGATGAATCCCACAACGATGCCGTGGTGCTGGCCGCCGTCGTCAGAAGGCGCATGGCGGCCATCCTCGGCGGCCGTCGCCGCGCTGCGGACTCGCGTTAGGCGATCGGACTTCCACCGAATGGTGCACAGATGACAGTCATGCGCGCGCTCTCCGATCTCGGCCAGAGTGTCTGGCTCGACTACCTGCATCGCGACATGACACGCTCCGGTGCGCTGGAGCGCATGGTGCACGATGGCCTCCGCGGCGTGACGTCCAATCCGACGATCTTCGAACGCGCGCTGGGTAGCGGGAATGCCTACGACCGTAGCATTGCAGAGCTCGCGGACTCCGCCCTCTCCGACCGCGCGGTGTACGAGACCCTCGCCATCCAGGACGTTCAGGAAGCGGCTGACGTGCTGTCGGGGGTCTACTGGGACACCGACGGCGCTGATGGCTTCGTATCGCTCGAAGTGTCGCCTGACGTCGCGCGCGACGCGAAAGCGACGGTGGCGGAAGCGCGACGGCTCTGGCAGTTCGTGAACCGGCCAAACGTGATGATCAAGATTCCCGGTACGCGCGAGGCGTGGCCTGCGATAGAGCAGAGCCTGCGCGACGGGATCAACATCAACGTGACGCTCCTGTTCTCGATCGAGCATTACGAAGCCGTTGCCGACGCTTACATCCACGCGCTCGAGGCTCGGGTTGCCCAGGGACTGCCGATCTCGCACATCGCGTCGGCCGCGTCACTGTTCGTGAGTCGCGTCGATGCCGAGATCGACAGGCGGATCGATTCGACGGCCGGTGCCCTCGCATCCTTGCGCGGGAGAACCGCGATCGCCAATGCGCAGCTCGTGTACGCTCGCTTCCGCGAGCTTCTGGACAGTCCGCGCTGGAAAGCACTCCAGGCCAGAGGAGCGAGGCCACAGCGCCCCCTGTGGGCGAGTACCGGGACGAAAGATCCGGCGTACTCCGACATTCGATACGTGCAGGCACTGATTGGGCCGCAGACGATAACGACCGTGCCTCCAGATACCCTTCGCCTGTTCGAGGACCACGGAGTGGCCGAGCTTTCATTGCCAGGAGACTCGTTCCGCGCTCGCCGAACGATGAATGCCATCGCGGCGGCGGGTATCCGGTTCAGCGAGGTGAACTTTCTCCTCGAAGAGGAGGGGCTGGCGAAGTTCGCGCGTTCGCTGACTGCCATGCTGGCGGTGATCCACGATAAGCGTGCGGTGCTGAGCGTCCCCGCCGTCGAGGCGATCACACCCGTCTCGTCACAGCGTTGATTTCACGGCGTGCTCGGGAGACGGTGCCGCTCGCTCGTCGCCATGCGGTATCGCGTCGCCAGGAGGCACACGCACAGCTGGCATCTCTGCACCGGTGTCGCGCGCGAGCGGGAGCCACAGCGTGAACGTAGATCCTCGTCCAACCTCGCTGCTCACGGTTATCCGACCCCCGAGGGCCTGCGCGAGCAGCCGACTGATCGCCAGGCCGAGCCCGGCGCCCGGCCTCTCGTTGCCGGCGACTCGTCCGAACTCCTGGAAGATGTAGTCCAACTTGTCCGCCGGTATGCCACGACCGGTGTCGCTCACCTCGATCAACACCCAGCCGACAGCATCGGTACTGTCGGCCGAAGTTTGCCGCATGACGGTCACGGCCACCGAGCCGCCATCGGTGTACTTGATGGCGTTGGACAGCAGGTTGGACGCGATCTGACGTACTCGCGTCCTGCTCGTTCGAATGAGTGGGACCTCAGCGGCGGCATTGACCGTCAGTTGCAGACCGCCGGCATCCGCCGTCGCCTGATATTCCTCACCCAGGTGCCGAACAAGATCGGCTAGGTCGACCGGCTCTGCGGAGATATCGAGATGTCCGGTCTCGGCCCGCGCGAGCTCGTGCAGATCGTCGATGAGAGCGAGCGCACCACGCATGCAGCGCCGCATCCGAACGACACTCTCGCGTTGTCCCGGAGTCAGCTCGCCGTACACGCCTTCCGTCAGTAGTTCCGCATAACCATCCGCGGCCCCGATCGGGTTCTTCACGTCATGACTGAAGCCGCGCATCAGACGGGACCGGCTGGTGATGACCTGCTGTAGTCGTTTGCGCCCCTCGAGTGCTTCCTCCAGGAGCTGCACCTTCGAATACGCCAATACCGCCAGGTGCCCGAAGATGGCGGCACGCTCGGCATCTTCGGCTCGAAAGGGTCCCGTCGCGCTGAGCACGAAGAGCGCGCCCACCGGGCTGGCCGGGGAGCCGAGTGGAATCACGATCGCGGGTGCCCTGGGATCGTCCAGTGTCCCGAGCACTCCCGGGTGCCTCCCTTCCTCCAGTGCCGGTATCAGGATGGGCTCGCCGGCGGCGAGCACTTGCTCCGCGTAGGAACCATGGAGTCCGCATGTGGTACCGACCGGAGGGCCATCGTTCCCGGCTACCGCGGTCACGATCACTGAGGACTCTGCTGTCCTGTTTGCAATTCGTTCAACGAATGCGCCCCGCCCTCCCAATGCTTCGAGGGCAGCGTGGGCGATGCCTTGCGTCACCTCGTCAATAGCAAAGGCACCAGCAAGCTCCTCCGCAGCCTGTCGCAAGGCCTTCTCCGCTCTGGCGCGTGCCGACTCTTCCGCGACGCGCCGCCGCAACGATCCCGCCAATCGGCGCTCGCGGAGCGTCAGTACCAACACGGCGTAAAGAGCGGCGAACGCGGCAAAAACCATCGCCGCGTTCGCCGCCAAGCTGTAGCGCTCGAGCTCCTCGACTCGGTCGTCGCGTGCCCGTGCCTCTTTCGAGAGATCGGCTGAAAGATCGGCTACTGCCGCTCTGGAGGCATCGAGCTGCGACCGAGCCGCCGCCAGGGATCTCGCGACTGCACCGCGATCACGCTGCAGATTCGTCGCCGCCGGGGCCAATCGGCGCCACGCCGTCACACGCTCGCGCACGGACACGACGTGAGACCCGAATGAACCGTCGAGCTGAGCTCCGAGCACCGCGAGATTCGCGAGTCGCTGATCGTTTTCCGCGACAATTGCCGCGTGCAGGCGAAGCGATGCGCTGTCGCCCGACAGGGCATAGCTCTGCAGCGCTCCCATCTCGTCGGCCAACCCGGATTGAAGCTGCGCGCTCATCAGGCGCGCGGGAGCGAGTACGTCGGTCGTTTCGCGAAGCAGCGTGGTGATCACCCAGGTTTGACGCGCGGGGATGATCACTGAGGCGAGCAGTGCGACGACGACCAGAGACAACGGCACGAGACCGGTGGACCACGACCACAGCGCGTTGGCCGCGCCTCGTCGGTCGGATGCCGCCAAGTCTGTGGGCTCGGCCTCGTCTCTCATGGACGCAGCGTTCGCCGTCCCCCTGTTCGTCGACACTCGGCTCCGCGTGCGCGCTCGAGGCACGTCGCGGTCGACGGATAAACCATCGCTCGCGATCGTGAGGCGGTGGCCTGAAAGCTCTCCATGCTCACACTACGTCGTGGCCGTGGCAGCCGCAACGTCCACAATCAACGTCTCTTACACGTGGCGACACTGCGCGCGCGAGCGTGTCGTCGTTGACATCGCGCACGATCGGGCTATCTTTCGTGCAGGGAGTCGCGTCCCGATGCAGTCCGGCAGTGACCGCGCAACACGTGGTCCGCTGGAGCGGCGAGTGTGGATCACTCGGCGCAGCGTCGGCGGCGCGACTTTTTGGCTTACTGGCCAGTTCGTTCGCCCACGGACCCATGATCGCACTGCAGCGCAACGTGCTCGAGCAGTCCAGGGACAGACGTGAACCAACGCGTCCGTCCGTTGGGCGCGTGCGGTCGTCGACCGGGCGTTCGGCCGTGGCGCGTGCCACCGACAGTCATCTGTCGAGGCTGGCCACGGCGGGGACGGGGGTGACACGTGTGTCCGCCATGCGAATCCCGCCTGTCCGTGGCGACCTCTTCGCGCTCCAGCATGCGAAGGTCGTCGCGGGCCGAGGCACTCCGTTGCGCAGATGGGATCCGGGCCCGCTGATTACCAGCGGCTAGCCGGACTCCTGGATCGATTCACAACGACGACGAAACACGTCGTCGAGTGATCGCCCCACCTGCGCACAGCAGCAGGTGGGGCGCTTCGTATTCCCCGGGATTCGGTTCCAGGTCCAGCACGCACGGTCACCACAAGAGATACACGCGACTCTCACGACCGTCGGCGCCATGTCCCACGCGTCACGATCACCGAATTCATCATCAGTCAGAAGCTCAGAGGAGATTCAAATATGTCCAAGACAGCCGCTTCCACCCGGACTCGGTCACTCGTCACCAAGACGCCCTCGCCAGATGCCACCAGCAGCGTGCCGCCTCCCTCTCGCCTCACCGCTGCGCAGCGCCGTGAGCTCGAAGCCGAGCTGCGTCGTGAGCTCATCGCACTCGACCGTCGGCTGCTCAGCGAGCGCCCGGCCGACTCGACGGAGACGCGATTCGTCCCCACGCACGACCTGTCGGTGGCCCTGCTTGCTGCGAGCGACACCGTCGTCCGGCGCGATCTGGTCGCGAGTGCGCTCGCGCGCCTCGCCGATGACACGTACGGGATGTGCGCCCGTTGCGGCGAGCCGATCCCGTACGGGCGACTCCTCGTGATGCCCGAGGCGACCCATTGCCTCCAGTGCAACGGCCGCTCGTAACCTCGAGCGGCTCGCGTCCACGCCGTTCGCTCACCCCCACATGCGGAGATTCAGCGTGGTGCCCATCTCGCACACCATCAACCCGGCGGGAGCTGTCGACAGAACCACGAGGCCCGAGTCATGGTCTGACCGCGTGACGGAGGACTCGGCCGACAGCTTCCCGGCGAGCGATCCGCCGTCGTGGTCTCCGCTCCGCGTCGGCCCGCCGACGCACGATCCACGTCGCCGCCGGCAAGACAGTTGAGCTCCGAACCTCGCCCCTCATCGGTCCCGACGCACCTCGCGCATCGCCGCAGGGAGTTAGCCGTCGGCTCTCCACGATGGAAGCGAGGATGGCGCGCGAACGCAGTGCGGCCCCACAGCGACCCCCCCGGAAAGTCCCCGGTAGGGGTCGCGGCGAGGCCGCGTTAGCGGTCCCCAAATCACGCACTCCACAACGATCGCGTAACTCGTTGTCCCACAGAGGCGCCGGTCGGAATCGAACCGACGAATAGCAGATTTGCAGTCTGCCGCCTTACCACTTGGCCACGGCGCCGAACCCTGAATGTAACCGCGCGCGCCCCCGCCACTCAAGTCAGACGATACCACCACAGCCTGAAATCCCGTCGCGCGAACGACTTAGCGCCGACCGCGCGCAAGCCGCGGCCTCACTGCCCTCACTGCCCCCGCGGCGCCTGCCCCCGCTGCGGCGGCAGTGGCGGGCCGCTCAGATCCTCCCGATACCGCACCACCCGCAGCCCGTCGCCGGTATCCTCCATCTCGTACAGCTTCCCGCGCGCATTCTGAAATGGCTGGTGCACCACGAGCATCAGCTTCCCGTCGAACGAGCGGAACAGCATCCCGTGCCCGCTGTCGTTTCCCACCAGCGGCTCGAGCTGCTCCCATGGGCCCTTCAACTCTCCCGACTTCGACCGCGCCAGCGTCTGCACATAGCCGTTGCGACCGAGCTCGTTCTTCATGTAGCTCGCCCACAGCATCAATAGCGTCCCGCGCTTCGTCCGGAAGAGCTCGGGCCCGTCCGTCACGTAGTGGTTCTCGCGCGTACTCGGCGTCATCTGCGCGTCGAGCCACGGTGCGTCCGACGCCTTGAAGAGGTGAATCGGCTCACCCGCCGCCGCCGTGAGATCGCGCGTCAGTGGGATCGCTTCCATCGTACCGTCCACCTTCTGGATCCACTCGTGTGCGTACACCATCCACGGCGCGCCCGCGCGATCGACGTACAGCGTGCCGTCGAGCGTCATGAAGTCACGCGGCGTCACCGGCGCGTCGGTCTTCGTCAGCGTGAACGGACCCGCCGGTGAGTCGCTCACCGCGATCACGGTCGCGCGCCACAGGTTCGGACGCGTCGAGTCCGTCGTCGTCAGCCGCTCCTTCGGATTGTGCAGCGTCGTGAACAGCCAGTACTTCCCCTGGTACTCGTGCACCTCCGGCGCCCACGCACCGACCTTGGGATCCGCCCAGCTGCTTTCGGGCACGACGAACGCGATGCGCGGCCCCTCCCAGGTCGCCAGATCCTTGCTCGTGTAATACAGCGTCCCCGTACGGCCCTGACCGGTGATCCTCGGCGACGCCGACGAGTAGAGGTAGTAGGTGCGCGTCGATCGGTCGGCGAGGATCCACGGGTCGTGCAGCTGGATCTCGGGCAGCCTGAGTCCCGTGCGCACGTCGGGTGGCGTCGTACGCATCGGTCCGCCCGGTCCGCCCGTCGTTGGGGTCGGAGTCGGGGTTTGAGCGTGGACGGCCGGGACGATCGTCACGCCCGAGAGTGCGAAGGTCAGCACGAGGCTGAAATGCAGCGTGGTACGGAATGCGAGACCCAATGACGGCTCCATCGACGTCGGGAATGAGAAGGACCCGGGCGACGCGAAATCCTCTCGCGCCGAGCCCGCCGATGGCAGTCTAGATGGTCCGGCGCGGGACTTG
>DASVNI010000449.1:0-12270 GCA_036383935.1 Gemmatimonadaceae bacterium
CCGCGTCCACGCCATGACGGCGACGCACGCCGTCGTCGCGCTCGCCACGCTCACCTACGCGAACTACCTCCTCGACACGCCGATGCGCGCGCACGAGCTGATGCAGCTCGGCGTGCTGGTGCGCTCGGTGCCGGTCGTCGCCGTGACGCCGGCGG
Source organism: Gemmatimonadaceae bacterium (assembly GCA_036383935.1). Taxonomy (GTDB): domain Bacteria; phylum Gemmatimonadota; class Gemmatimonadetes; order Gemmatimonadales; family Gemmatimonadaceae; genus AG11. The sequence continues at coordinate 156 of DASVNI010000449.1, forward strand.
CGGGACGCGATGGACTCGGTCCGCTGTGCGACGCGATCGTCCGCGCCGCGGACGCGCGCGTCGCCGTGCCCGCATGAGCTACACGATGGAGGAGTACGCCCGGATGCTCGTCGATCCGGTGCGCGGCGCGACGTACTTCGCCGCGCTGCGACGGTCGGTGAAGCCGGACATGGTCGTCGCCGACATCGGGGCGGGCCCCGGCGTGCTCGGGATCTACGCGGCGACACTCGGCGCGCGCCGCGTCTTCCTCGTCGAGCCGGATGCGTCGGTGAACGCCGCGTACGCGCTCGCCGCGGAGAATGGCGTGGCGGAGCGCATCGAGGTGATCCGCGCGTCCTCCACCGCGATCGAGCTGCCGGAGCGCGCCGACGTCATCGTCTCCGATCTGCGCGGCGTCACGCCGTTCCACGGACACCATCTGGAAGCGGCGGCCGACATGCGGCGCCGGTTGCTCGCGCCCGGCGGCATCTGCATCCCGCGGCGCGACGCGGTGCATTCGGCCCTCGTCGAGGATGATGTGATGTACGCGCGCACGGTGGACGCGTGGTGCGGCGTGCCGCACGCGCTCACGCACGAGTCGCTCACCGCGCTCTCGTCGAATGGTTGGTTCCGCGCGCGCGCGTCGGAACAGCAGCTGATGTCCGAGCCGACGCCGTTCGTCACGCTCGACTACGACTGCCCGACACCACCGCTCCACGCGCGCTGGGAGACGCGCGCGACACGCGACGGGACCGTGCACGGGCTGCTGCTCTGGTTCGACACGGTGCTCGTGCCGGGCATCGCACTCTCCAACTCGCCGAGCGCCCCGCCCGCGCTCTATGGGCAGGCGTTCTTCCCATTCAGGCCTGCGTTCACGTTGCGCCGCGGCGAGCGGCTGCGCGTCGCGCTGCGCGCCGTCCTCGCCGGCGACGACTACGCGTGGAGCTGGATGGCGGACGACGACGCGGGCCGCGCGGCTCGGCACACGACGCTCCGCGCCCTGCCCCTCGACCCCGCCGCGCTCGCCGTGCGCTCGGATCACTTCGCGCCGCGCCGCTCGGAGGAGGGAGAGATCATCCGCGCCCTGCTCGACGCCGCGGACGGCGCGCGGACGTTCGGCCAGTTGGCGCAGATGCTGTACGTCCGCTTCCCCGAGCGATTCGAGACGCGACAGAGCGCGCTCGATTACGCATCGAAGCTGGAGGACCTGTGGGCGCGGTGATGGACGACGTCGCGCCAGTGGCGGTCGACCCGCGCGCGGGCACACGCGGGCATACGTGGCGGCTGCTGATCGCCTGCGCGCGACACGCGGCCGGCCTGACGAGCGCCCCGGAGGTCAGCCAGGTAGCAGATGCGATTGATGATTGGGCACATGTGGAGCGTCGCGCGTCGGCGCACGGGCTCGTGCCCTGGCTCGCGCGCGCGCTGTCGCAGGACGGCTTCGCACCAGGCGGCGGGCACGCATCCATCGTCGCCGCCGCCAACGCATCGGCCGGCCGCACGCTGGCGCAGGTGCGACGGCTGAACGAACTCGTGGGCGCGCTGGCCGACGTCGGCGTGACGGCACTGCCGTACAAGGGCCCGGTGCTTTCGCTGCAGCTCTACGGCGACCTCGCGCTGCGGCAATCGGTGGATCTCGACCTCGTCGTCCCGTTCGACGCATACGACGTCGCACGTGCCGCGCTCGTGCGACGTGGGCTGCCGCCTCGCTGGGGACACTCCGCTCGACAGGAGCGCACGCTGTTCGCCTGGCTTGGCCACGCGCCGTTCGGTGAGGGCGACGACTTCGTCGAGCTGCACTGGCGCTTCGCCGACCGCCGCTTCCCCTTCGCGCTCGACGCGCGCGACGTGCTGCACCGTGCGCAGCAGATCCGCGTCGCCGGACGCATGCTGCCCCTCATGGCGACCGACGACCTGCTCGCCGTGCTCTCGATGCACGCCGCGCGGCATCTGTTCGAGCGACTCGAGTGGGTGTCGGGGGTGACACGCCTGCTCGTCGCCGCGCCGATGGAACCGGCGAGTCTGATGGCGCGAGCGCACGCGCTACGCGCACGCCGGACGCTCGCGGTGAGCGTGCACGTCGCGGCGCAGCTCCTCGACTTCCCGCTCGACGACGCGTGGCGTCGCGCACTCGCCGAGGAGCGTGCCGCCGCGCCGCTCGCCGAGCAGATGGTGCGCGAGCTCGCGGCTCACGAGCTCCGCGACGTGCCCTGGTTGGAGGGAGCGACGCTCGTGCGGCGGTATGGCGAGCTGGTGGACACGCCGATGGATCGGGCGCGGCTGTTCGTGCATGCGGCGCTCGATCCGACGGCGAAGGACCAGGAGGCCGTCGCGCTGCCGGATACGCTAGTGCCTCTGCATCGCGTGATCAGGCCGCTGCGGCTGGCGGGCCGATATCTCGGGCGCACCAAGCAGGGGTAGCGCCCGAGTCGATTGCGCCGCGCGCGCGACGAGTGCATCCTGCGGGCTTCGCATGGACCAATAGCGAGGAGCCCTGGTGGACACGGTCGGATCACTACGCCTGCGCACGGGCGTGCTCGACGAATACGGTGACGTGCTCACGCCGGCGGCGCTGGAGGCGATCGCCGCGCTGGCCCCCTTCGACGCGCGGCGTCGAGAGCTCATGCAGGCGCGCATCGACCGGCGCGCGCGCCGGCGACGTGATCACGAGCGCATCGACTTCCTCCCCGAAAACGCGACGATAGGTGGGACGAGCATCATCGTGCGTGATGCGCGGGCCGGCCGGTTCGCCGGCGGCACGATCCCGGACGATCTGCAGCGGCAGTGGATCCAGGGCACCGGTCCCGCGACGCGCCCGCGCGCGAAGACCGCGGAGAGCCTCCGCAACGTCGCCTACGCGCTGCTCTCCGGCGCCGACGGCTGGATGTTCGACGGCGAGGACGCGCTCGGGCAGGTGGACACCATGTCGCTCGACAACCAGCGCAACCTGCGGATTGCGTACGAGCGCGCCGACCTCTTCATGACCGCCGCGGAGCGCGTCGCGGGAGAGATGAACGCGTGGGCCGCGAGCTTCCTCGGCCGCTCGATCATCCCCGACTGGCGGTCGCAGCTCGACTTCACGACGCGCATCTTCCGCGCGCGCGGGCTGCACCTCGACGACCGGCACGTCGCGCACGCGACGGGGGAGTCGCTCTCGGCGTCGATCGTCGATCTCGCGCTGTACGTCGGCAGCAACCACGCGCGGCTGCGCGGCGAGGGGCGGAGCATCGTCCTCTACCTGCCGAAGATCCAGACGGCCGAAGAGGCCGCGCTCTGGAACGACCTGCTCGACGCGACGGAGGCGCACCTCGGCCTGCCGAAGGGGACGATCAGGGTCTACGTGCTGGTCGAGCAGCTCGAGGCGTCGTTCCAGCTCATGGAGATCCGCGCCGCGCTCGGCACGCACTTCGTCGGCTTCAACACGGGACGCTGGGACTACATCAACAGCGTGTCGGACGCCTGTGCGTGGGATCCAACGTTCGTGAACCCGAACATCGACGCGATCACGATGACGTACGGCTACATGCGCGTGTACGAGGATCGTGTGCGCCGTGCCGTGAACACGCCGGATCGCAACGGAAATCTCGCCCTCTGGCAGGGCGGGATGGAGCCGAACATCCCGGGCGGATCCGAGACGGGGGTGGAGGCGAGCATGGCCCGCGCCGTCGCTGGCGCCGAGCGCGAGCAGCGCGACGGCGCGAGCGGCAAGTGGGTCGCGCACTGGAAGATGGTGCACATCGTCCGGCCGGTGTGGGAGCGGGCGGGCCAGCAGAATCAGCTCGGCCGATCCTTTCCGCGATTGACGTACACGCAGCCAGACGCCGCTGGGTTGATGCAGCTGGAGTCGGCGCCGCGGACGATCCGCGGCGCGCGCGATCTGATCAGCGTCGCGCTGCAGTACGGCAACGCCTTTCTCCGCGGCTTTCAGGCCGCCGCGCTCAAGCCGGCCGACTTCTTCGGCAACGACGATGTGCTCTATCTGATGGAGGACATGGCGACCGGCGAGATCCGGCTCAGCATCCTCTGGGAATGGGTGCACAAGGGAGCAAGGCTCACGGCAGCGGATCCGAGTGTCGGCGTCAGCGAGGGTGAGGCGTTCACCCTCGAGCTTTGCAAGCGGTTGATCGCCGAGGAGTACGACAAGCTCCAGCGGGCCGACACGCGCGACGTGCACGACGACTCGAAGGGCACGACGCTGCCGATCGCGCGCGAGATCGCGGAGACCTACGTCGCGGCGCCGGTGAAGGCACCGTGGTACGTCGATCTGTTGAACATCACGCTCGGACTGTCGGACCTCGCGACGGCGCGGGCGCGGATCGCGCACTACATGGACGCGTTCGCGGCGGACGGAACGCGGATCACGGCGAACCTGGACTTCTCCTAGCCGCTGAGCGGTCGACGATCGGCGCCCAGCGCGCGCGGCCAAGGGCGACGAACGCAGCGAGCGATCCGAGCACGACGTTGATGACCACCGCGCTCGCCTCGCCGCGCAGTTGGTGGAAGGGCACGGCGAGCGCCATCATCGTCGCCAACCCGACAGCGGCGAGAGGAGTCAGCATCGGCCGGATCCGCGTCGCCGCCGGAAGGAGAAGACCGATCGCACCCGCCAGCTCGGCGACGCCGATGAACCGGACGAGCGCGACGGGGAGGCTGGCGACCCACGGCGCTCGTTGAATCGCCACTTCGATCGGCGCGGCCGCGTGCGTGTAGCCGACGAGGAAAAACAGGGCGGCGAGGAGCAGCTGCACCGCCCACAGGCTCACGTGCAGGACGCGTGACGGGCGGGTGGCCCGCGCGGCGGGCAGGGTCGTCGAGTGAGAGAGCATGATCGCCTCGTGGGTGTGGGTCGAGGCGCAGAGTACCATGGTTCCGATTTCCGGCACTAGCCGTCAGATTCTGGACGCAGCGTTCCACTTCTGGAACGTAGGGTCAGAGCCCGGGCTCTGACCCCGGGCTCTGACCCCAATGGCGATGCTGGACCTCGCTGACCTCCGCGTCTTCGTCCGGATCACCGATGCCGGCAGCATCTCCGGTGCGGCGCGCGCGCTGGGGATGCCCAAGTCGTCGGTCAGCCGGTCGCTCACGCGGATCGAGGGGACGGTCGGGGCGACGCTCGTCGAGCGATCGACGCGCCGACTCAGGCTCACCGATGCCGGGCTCCTGCTCCAGCGTCATGCGCGGCGCATCCTCGAGGAGGTCGGCGAGGCGGAGGACGCGATCGCGGGATTCGTCGGCGTCCCGCGTGGGACGCTTCGCGTGAGCGCGCCACCCTCGTTCGCCGCCGGCCCGCTGGCCCCGATGCTTCCCGGGTTTCTCGCACGCTACCCCGAGCTGCGCCTCGTCCTCAGCTTCGACAACCAGCCGATCGTGGTGTTGCCGGACGACATCGACGTCGCGATCCGCACCGGCGCGCTTCCCGACTCCGACCTGGTCGCGCGTCGCATCGCCCGCACACAGCTCTGGATCTGTGCGAGCCCGGCGTATCTGGCCGTACACGCCACGCCGACGACGGTCGACGAGCTGAGTGGCCACGAGCTCGTCACCCTGTACGATCGCCGATCGACCTGGCGATTCCGCACGCCGAGTGGCGTGGCTCAGGAGTTCACGGCTGATCCGGGACTGGTGGTACCGGAGCCCGCCATTGCCCGGACGCTGCTGATCGGCGGCGCGGGGATCGGGTTGCTGCCGGAATTTCACGCACGCGACGCGGTCGCGGACGGCACGCTCGTTCGCCTCCTTCCCGACCACGAGGGCGAGCGCGTCGACGTGCACGCGCTCTATCCTCGGCAGCGCAGCCTCTCGGCGAAGGTGCGCGCGTTCGTCGATGCGCTCAGCGCGCACCTCGCGCATGGCGACGGTCAGAAGCCGTAGCGCGGCGCGGCCCCATCACGTCTCGAGTAGCTCGCATGGAGTTCAGAGCAGTTCGGCCAGTCGTCGCACTCCCTCCTTGATGTCTGACTCGCTCATGCGCTGGTAGCCGAGCATGAGCCCGGGACGACCCACGCGCCTGATGCGATAACGCTTGAGCGGGTAGATCCCGACACCGCGCGCCGCCGCCGCGGCGACGACGACATCCTCGCTGACGCGGCGACGCGGCCAGAGCACGATGTGCGCGCCTGCCCCGTCGCCGGTGATCTCGACGCGATCGCCGAGGTGGCGATGCAGCGCGTCGAGCAGGACGCGACGATTGGCGGCGTTGCGGCGGCCCACGCGGCGGAGATGCCGCTCGTACATCCCGCTCGTGATGAACTCGGCGAGCGTGTCCTGCTCGAGTGTCGCCGTGTGCTGGTCGCAGAGCCACTTGGCCGCGGTGAACGCGGCGAGGAGCGAGCGTGGCACGACGAGGTATCCGATGCGCAGCGCCGAGAAGACCGTGCGCGAGAAAGTGCCGACGTAGATGACGCGGCCATCGGTGTCGAGGCCCTGGAGGGATTCGAGCGGGCGACCGACGTAGCGGAACTCGCCGTCGTAGTCGTCCTCGACGATGACCGCGTTCTGACGTCGCGCCCAGGCGAGCAGCGCCTGGCGCCGCGCGAGGCTGAGGATGGCGCCGGTGGGGAACTGATGTGACGGGGTCACGAAGGCGAGCCGCGCGTCGTCGGGCATCGCCGATGGGTCGATCCCGTCGCGGTCGACGCGGACGCCGACCAGGCGCGCGCCGGCGGCGTGCAGCACCTCGCGCGTGCCCTCGTAGCTCGGATCCTCGATCGCCACACGGTCGCCGGGCTCGATCAACACGCGCGCGACGAGATCGAGTGCCTGCTGCGAGCCATTGACGACGATCACCTGCGACGCATCGCAGTCCACCAGTCGCGAGCGACGGAGGTGCGCCGCGATCGCCTGCTGCAGCGCCTCGCTCCCTGTAGGTGGTCCGTAGTCGAGCTCGCGGACGCGCACCTCGCGCGCGCGCCGATTGAGGAGGCGCGACCACTGCGCGAAGGGGAACAGCTCGACGTCGCTCCGGCTGTAGGCGAAGTCGTAGCGCAGTGCCTTGCGCCGCGGCTCGTGGAAGGTGACGCGCGCCGCCGTCTCGACGGCGAAGTTGCCGAAGCGCGAGAGGCGAACCGCAGCGGGGCGTCCCGCCTTCGCCGCGCGAGGAGCGACGAGCCCCTCGGCGATGTACGTGCCCGACCCGACGCGGCCGACGACGAACCCTTCGGCGAGGAGCTGATCGTAGGCGAGGAGTACGACGGTGCGCGACACGCCGAGCTGCTGCGCGAGATCGCGCGTGGAGGGGAGCGGTTCGTCGGTCGCGAAGGTGCCGGCGAGAATGGCGCGGCGCAGTCCGCGGTAGATCTGCCGGTGGAGCGGCTCGCTCTTCGAGGCAAGTGGTATCAGCAATCGCACAGAAAGTGGCTCTAAGGGGAGACCATCGGGCGCGATATCATCGTCGGTGTTCGCTCCGACATCAACCATCGCATCACGGTGCCATGCGCTCCCGATCCCACCTTCCGCTATCCGTCGCCGCGCTCTCCGTACTCGCTCTCGCATCGCCCTCGCGTGTTGGCGCGCAGCCAAGCGCACCGCCGGCAACGAGCGGCGCTGCCGTGCTTCCCGCGAGCCACGACGGTTCGCACGACTTCGACTGGATCTTCGGAAACTGGAAGGCCACGCTGCGCCGGCTCGTGAAGCCGCTCACCGGCTCGACGACGTGGGTGGACTTCGAGGGGCGCCAGATCTCGAAGACCATCTGGGGCGGCAAGGCGAACCTCGACGAGTTCATCGTCGACAGCCCGAAGGCGGGCGTGCAAGTCGAGGGGGTAGCGCTGCGTCTTTACGACGCAGCTAGCCAGCAGTGGCGGATCTACTGGGCGAACTCGAAGCGCGGCATCGTCGACCCGCCGGTGGTGGGTCGGTTCAGCAACGGGCGCGGCGAGTTCTTTGGCATGGACGAGCTGGACGGTCGCGCGATCCTCGTGCGGTACGTCTGGTCGAACATCACACCCAACTCGGCGCACTTCGAGCAGTCGTTCTCGCCGGACGGGGGGAAGACGTGGGAGGTGAACTGGATCTCGGACGTGACGCGGGAAGTGGCGAGCCGCGGAGGGAACTGAGAGGCGCGAGGCGCAGTGCTGGCGGAGTGTCCAGGTTCGTGGTGACGTACGTCACGAATGACGCGTGACATTCGGCACACGAGCACGCTCCTTGCTCTCCCTCGCGGCGCAAACACAGCGGGACGCGCCAGACCTCAGAAGGGAGTGATCGCACCGATGCCGAGGGATACGAGGGAGACCCGAGATTCCGATGCCCGGGTGCTCGTGTTCACGGACGAGTTCGATCGCTCCTGGGAGGTTCACGAGATTCGCGATCCCGTTCTTCCGGACCGCCGGGATCGCTTCCTCCGCAGCGAGTTCTCCGCGGGGTGGTTGCTCTTCGTGTCGGGGGAGGAGCGCAGACGTCTGGCGCCCTATCCACCAGGTTGGCGATTCGCCGATGCGGCGCGCCTTCGCTGTTGGGTCAACGACGCGCTCCCCGTCCGCGCCACGCCCACCAGCGTGACCGCGCACGAGGTACGTGAATTGCCTCCCGTGCGCCGGAGCTCTCAGGAACCCGCTTGAGCGACGCGAGGCCGCGCCGCCGCCTGATCGAGCTGGGTGGACCACGACGATCATGGCGCTGCGAAGGTATTCCGATTTGTCGGGACGCGACTGGGACGTGTGGAACGTTCAGCCACCGGCGTCGGAGCACGTCCAGGCCCAGCTGCGCGAAGGGTGGCTCTGCTTTCAGCCTTGCGACGGGGGCGCCCGATATCGGCTGCCGATGAGCGACGTGCCTCCCGCGTGGGAGGAGCTGCCTGTCGAGCGACTCGAGTTGCTGCGCCGTGTCGCGGCGGTCCCCGTCGGCTGAGCCGATGCTCGCTCCCGCGGAATCACAGACGTTGGGGTCAGAGTCGCCACTCTGACCCCGTTGACTCTGACCCCAAGACCCCGGGCTCTGACCCCGGGCTCTGACCCCAGCCGCTCGCGTGGTCAGCTCGTTTCCGGGCGCATGAAGTACTGTGACGCGCGCGGGCGGAAGAGCAGGAAGGCGATGGCGCCGAAGATAACGAGGTGCGCCATGAACTGCCTCGGCTGACCGATGCTGATCGCGACGTGGAATGCCATCCACACGGCGAGCAGCCAGCGTGCCCAGTTCCTTCCCCGGATCGCATAGACACCGCCGACGATCGCGGCGATGCCGATCGCCAGAACCTCGACGTCGTCGACCGCCATGTGCCAGCGCGGCGCGGAGGCGAAGAGGGGCGCGAGGCCGCGCGTGATGTCGAGGACGCCGAGTGCGAGGAAGATCACGCCGACGCCGATCACGGACCACATGCGTGCACGTGCGGGGCGCTCCCCGCTCGAGATGATGGTGGTCATCGCACGGCCTCCGTTCGGCGACGCTGCCATTCGGCGAGCACCTCGGTGACACCCTCCGCCGGCTCGTCGGTCGGGAGCTGCCAGTCCACCGGGGAACCGGCGTCGAGCAGCAGGCGCCCCACCTCCTCGTACTCGCGCGCGCGGTCGGCGTGCGACCTCGATCCCTCCGCCGCCCACACGAGCGGCTGGCCGTGAAACTCGCGGTCGCGCGTGGCGGGCGACGCACCACGCGCGAGCAGCAGGCGCGCGGCATCGGGCTGGCCAGCCATCGCCGCGCTGTGGAGCGCCGTCTTGCCGATCTCCGCATCGCCGCGGTTCGGATCGAAGCCGCAGTCGAGCAGCAGCGCGAGAGCCACGACGTTCCCCTGCTCGGCGGCCTGATGGAGCGCGACGTAGTGCGCATCGGTGATCTCTTCGCGCAGTGACGGATGCGCGGCGAGCAGCGACTCCGCCGCTATGCGATCACCGCGCGCGCAGGCAGAGACGAGCCTGTCTATAGGATCCAGCTCCGCTGACGCGCCGCTGCTGCGCAGCCAATCGGCAACCGCGCGGTTGCCATTCAGCTCCGCCACGGCGTACGGCGTGCGTCCGTCCGCCCGGCGGCGCGAGACGTCGGCGCCGCGCTGCACGAGCTGCTCGACGAGCCCCACGTCCCACTGCTGCGCGGCGACATGGAGCGGTGTCTCGCCATTCGCCGGGAACACCGGATCGGGGTCGGCGCCATGCTCGAGCAGCCAGCGCACACCGGCATCCGTCCGAGACCAGTGCAGGATGGCGTAGAGCGCAGCGGAGCCGTCGGATGCCCACGCCTGATCGGGGTTCGCGCCGTACCCCTTCATGAGCTCGAGCGTGGCGATGTCGCCGGCGCTCGCCGCCATCGGAAGCGTGACGCCGTCGTTCGGATCGGCGCCGGACTTCAGCAGCAGCTCGGCCAGCGGCAGCAGCCGCGTGGCGCGCGTCGCGCCCCAGAGCACCGGGCGGTTCACACCGTGATGCAGCCAGGGAAAGCGCGTGTTCGCGTCGGCACCCAGCTCCAGCAGTCGCCGCGCGATGGCGACGAGTCCGTCCGCACTCGCGGCGCTGGAATGCGCGAGCGTGGTGTAGCACACGTAGTGGAGCGGCAACCAGTCGCGTGGCCCGCCGCGCTCGCGTGCGAGCTCCGGTCGCTTCGCCAGATGTGATTCGACCGTCGCGACGTCGCCGACGAGCAGCGCCGTGTAGAAGCTCGCGCCGGCGATGCGCGGGTGCAGCGCGAGCAGGCGCTCGGCGCGCGACGTCCGACCATCGGTCGCCGCCTCGACGAACTCGCGCGCGGCGGCCTCGAAGTCGAGCGTCCGCTCCTCGACGTGCTCGAGCAGCGCGTTCCACGAAGGGAAGCCGTGCTCGCGCGCGATCACCGATTGCGCATCGTGCAGCGCGAGTGGGGGGGAGGCGTGCGTGAGTGCATCGTCGCTCGCATCTCGATACGACGGGAGCACTCGGAAGCGCGACAGCGCGGTGGGGTCAGCGCTGCGCGCGGCGCGCAGCAGCTCTTTCGCCTGACGTCTGAGCTGATCGGGGTCGGGCGAGTCGGGCAGGGGGCGGGTGGCCGGCATACGTCCTCCATGCTTGTGGCCGGCGGTCCGCAAGCTGGCCAGCACGGAGACGACGTGCCGAAACCAGGGACTTCGACGGGGGGACTCAGTCCTTCGCGCGGACCCGCGGGCGCCCCGAAGCGCCTGCGCTATGATGCTTCCGCCTGCTGCCCCACGTCAAGCGCGAGCTGGCTCGCGTCGCCCGTGGCATCACGCTGGTAAGTCACCTTGCACACTTCGGCGCCGTAGAACAGCAGCTGGCTGACTTTATTGCTAAAGACCATCAGCGCGAGCAGTCCGCCGAAGGCGCCAAGTGTACTGGGACTCCGCCGGAAGATCGCGCCGAAGAGCACGATGAGCTCGGAGCCGACGATGAACGCCAGGGTGCACAGCGTCGTGGCGAGCCAGACGTGCCTCCACGCGAGCCGACGAGGCGGGAGGTACTTCAACAAGAGGAAGAACGTCAGGCCAGCGAGGATCACGGAGCTCGGCAGCGCCAGCACCCAGGCGGGCACGAGGTGAAAAAGGGGCAAGCGAGCCAGGAAGCTGTTCACCCACTGCGTGATCGTGATCAGCACGAGGGCAACGATGAGGGCCAGACCACCCGCGAGCACCATCAGGTAGGCCGCCGCCCACTGAACGAACATCGCACGCAGTGCAACGCGAAACCGACCCGCGACGAGCGGCGGCGTATACTTCCACATCGCCCTGAAGCTCAACCGTAAGTGCCGAAAGAGTCCCGAGGCAGTGAACATCAGTACGACGACACTGACAACTCCCGTGACGATCGACTCCCTCTGGAGCTGTTGCAGGAGTTGCTCGATCGCCGTCCCGACAGACGCCCCGACATTCGCGTCGATCACGGCCCGCACCTGTCTCTCGGTGTCGCGGGCTACCTCCGAGAAGCGCAGCAGCAATCCAAGCAGCGCCAGCAGGAGCAGGAGCAATGGGACGAGCGCGACGAACACGTAGAAAACCATCGCGGTGGCCAGGTACCGGGCGTGGTCACGCTCGAACTCCTGCCATGCCTCGCGGAGCACGGACAGCAGCTCGTTGACGTGCCTGTTCGACCGGATTGCCGAGAGCACCAACCCACCTCCTCGTGTCGACCCGAATATAGGGTCGCCTGGAAGGGATGCCTGTCAGCACATGGGAGTAGGGCGCGGCTCGCTCAGAACGACCATGCGCGGAACGACAGAGCGC
>DASVNI010000450.1:0-8657 GCA_036383935.1 Gemmatimonadaceae bacterium
GAAATTGGCGAGCGTGCAGCTGGTGCAGCGCAGCCGCTGGACGGCCAGCGCACAACGCCAGCAGAGCATCGAGAGCATGATCCCCGCGCCGCGTGGCGACATCCTCGACGCGCTGGGCGAGACGATGGCGCAGAGCCGTGAGACGGTGAAGCTCGAGGTCGCGCCGCAGGACGTGCGCGACCTCCGCAAGCTGCGCAACGCGCTGCTCCGCGCCGGCGTGCCCCGCCAATGGGCGTTGCGCGCCACCGACCGTTCGCGAAAGTGGGTGACGCTGCCGGGCCGCTACGTTGCACTCGACGTCGCGTCGATCATCGCGATGCGCGGCGTCCACTCGACGTCGATGATCGAGCGCTCGTACGGCTACTCCGAGGGGACGCGCCGCATCATCGGCCGCGTGGACGAGAACAACGCGCCGGTGGACGGCATCGAGCTCGCGCTCGACACGCTCCTGCGCGGCACGCCGGGCGTCGTGACGACGATGCGCGACGGGCACGGACGGCGCTTCGAGTCGCCGCAGTCGGCGCGCCGCGCGCCGGTGCAGGGCAACACCGTGGTCCTCACGATCAACCACGAGCTGCAGGAGATCGCGGAACGCGCGCTCGCCGATGCGGTATCGAAGATGGGCGCCGAAGGGGGCGACGTCGTCGTGGTCGATCCCGCCGATGGCGAGGTGCTCGCCATGGCGAGCAAGCGCCAGGACCCGCGCGCCACCGCGTCGACGGCGCTCACCGAGCCGTACGAGCCAGGCTCGACGCTCAAGCCGTTCATCGCGGCCACGCTGCTGGAGAAGAAGCGGGCGCGCGAGAGCGACGTCGTGAAGACGTTCGGCGGCCAGATGGAGATCAACGGTCGCGTGATCAACGACGATCATCCCGCGGCGAGCTATTCGCTCGCGGACGTGATCCGCTTCTCCAGCAACATCGGCATCGTGCAGTTCGCCACGCGGCTGTCGGCGCGCGAGGAGTACGAGGCGCTGCGCGACTTCGGCTTCGGCATGCCGACCGGCGTGCCGTATCCCGTCGAGGCATCGGGGACGCTGCGCGAGCCGAAGCGCTGGTCGAAGCAGTCGGCCAACTCGCTGGCCATGGGCTACGAGATCGCGGTGACGCCACTGCAGCTCGCCGCGGCGTACGTCGCCATCGCGAACGGCGGCGAGCTGCTCGAGCCGACGCTGGTGAAGGAGGTGCGCGCGCCCGATGGACGCGTCCTCTATCAGCACAAGCGCCGCGTGGTACGGCGCGTGCTCACTCCCGACGTGTCGCGTCGCGTGCGGAAGATGCTCCTCGACGTCGTCGCAGAAGGGGGCACGGCGAAGTTGGCCGACCTCCAGACTTTCACGCTCGCGGGAAAGACGGGCACGGCGCGCCGCACGGTGAATGGGCGCTACGCCGCGGGTCAGCACATCCCGACCTTCGTCGGACTCTTTCCCGCCGAGCAGCCCCAGTTCGTCATTCTCGTGAAGCTCGACAATCCGCGTGGCGCATACTACGGCGGCCTCACGGCCGCGCCGGTGACGAAGGCGGTGCTCGAAGCGGCGCTCGCGTCGCGCCATGCGTCGCTCGATCGCGGCACGCTCGCGGCGAGCCGTCAGGACGGGAAGGTCGACTCGGCGCGCGTGCGGGCCACGGCGCTCGCCGATGCGCGCATGGCGGCGGAGACGCTCGCCACCGCGCCGGCCCGCGAGAGCGCACGCGCCCTCGCCGCCGAGCGCGCAGCGAAAGACTCGGCGGGGACGACGCCATTCGTCGCCATGCTGCCTGCGCCGCGTGCCGCGCGCGCCGTCGTGTCGCCGCCGCGCGCCGTGCCCGATGTCCGCGGTCTCTCGCTGCGGCAGGCGGCACATGTGCTGCACGCGGCCGGCTTCCACGTGCAGCTCGACGGCGGGACGACGGTCGGCACCGCGCCGGCGGCCGGTGTGCTCGTGATGCCGGGCGGCCTGGTTCGCCTCGCAGGTACGCGATGACGAACTCGCTCGCGAGCATCCGCGACGCGCTGCGCAGCGCCGGACTCCTCGTTGGTGAGCGCGGCACGCTGCCGGATACGGTCAGTGGTGTGACGGACGACAGCCGCGCCGTCGCCGCCGGCGCGCTCTTTCTCGCCGTTCGCGGCGCCGAGCGTGATGGGCACGACTTCCTTGCGGCGGCCGCCGAGCGGGGCGCCACCGCCGCCGTGGTGGATGATCCGTCGCGCACGTCACTCCCCGCGCTGATCGTGTCGGACACGCGGCGTGCCGCTGCCGTCGCGGCGGCTGCGTACTACGACGAGCCGGCGCGTTCGCTCCGTCTCATCGGCGTGACGGGGACCAACGGGAAGACGACGACGGTCGGCATGCTCCGCCATCTCCTCGACGAGGTGGACGCGCGCACCGCGTCGATCGGGACGCTGGGCGTACTCATAGGCGGTGAGGGCGAGCCGCTGGACGGCGGCAGCGGGCTCACGACGCCGGGACCGGTCGAGCTGCAGCGGGTGCTGCGCGCGCTGCATGATCGCGGCGTGCGCACCATCGCGATGGAGACGTCGTCGCACGCGCTGCATCAGCGTCGCGTCGAAGGACTCGCGTTCGAGGCCGCGGTGTTCACGAACCTCACGCGTGACCATCTGGACTATCACGGCACGATGGAGGCGTACTTCGAGGCCAAGGCGCTCCTCGTCGAATACCTCGCGCCGAATGGCGTCGCCGTGATCAACGCCGACGACCCGGCGTGGGAGTCGTTGCCGCACACGAAGCGCGCGGTGCGATTCGGCACCACGCGCGCCGCCGACGCGCACGCGACGGACGTCCGGTGCACACCCGAGGGGAGTCGCTTCACGCTCGTCTTCGATGGTGCGCCGCACGAAGTGGCGCTCCCGATGATCGGCGACTTCAACGTGGCCAACGCACTCGCCGCCGCGGCGTGTGCCTGGGCGCTCGGCGTCGCGCCCGCGACGATCGTGGCGCGGCTCGGCACGATGCCGCAGGTGCCTGGCCGGCTGGAGATCCTGCACGGGCGGCCCACCGTGCTGCGCGACTACGCGCACACACCGGACGCGCTCGAGCGCGCGATCGCGGCGGTGCGGCCCTTCACCCCGGGCCGGTTGGTCGTCGTGTTCGGCTGCGGCGGCGACCGCGATCGCGGCAAGCGGCCCGAGATGGGACGCATCGCCGTCGATCGCGCCGACCTGGCGATCGCCACCAGCGACAACCCGCGCACCGAGGACCCGGGGCGCATCCTCGACGACATCGAGGCCGGCATGCACGGCGCGGCGCACGAGCGGATCGAGGACCGCCACGCGGCGATCGCACGCGCCATCGCCCTCGCCGGCCCGAACGACCTCGTGCTGCTCGCGGGCAAGGGCCACGAGACGTATCAGGTGCGAGGCACCACCAGACTACCATTCGACGAACGCGCGATCGTGCGCGAGATCATTCAGGAGAGGCAGAGCTGATGGCGGATGCCGCCACCCCGCAGGCGAGCGCGCTCGAGCAGCCGCGCTTCTGGACCCTCGACCGCGTCGCCGACGCGCTCGGCGATGGACCGCGCGGCCCCACGGGCCTCGTGCGCATCGCGACCGACACGCGGAGCGTCGGGGCAGGTGATTGCTTCGTCGCGCTGAAGGGCGAGAAGTTCGACGCGCACGCCTTCCTCGCCGACGCCGTGGCGAGGGGCGCCGCGGCGGTGGTCGTGCACGACGCCGAACGCGCGAAGAATCTCGGCGTGCCGGTGTACGTCGTCGACGACACGACCCGCGCGCTCGGCCGCCTCGCGCGCTATCGGCGGCGTGTGTGGGGGCGACCCGTCGTCGGTGTCGTCGGCACCAACGGCAAGACGAGCACGAAGGAGCTGCTGCGCGCCGCGCTGGGCAGCGTGCTGCAGGTGCACGCGACGATCGGCAACTACAACAACCTCGTCGGCGTGCCGCAGACGCTGTTCGCCCTTCCCGACGACGCCGACATCGCGGTGATCGAGATGGGGACGAACCAGCCCGGCGAGATCGCCGCGCTGCGCGCCATCGTCGAGCCGGACATCGTCGTCGTCACTTCGATCGCCGAAGAGCACCTCGAGGGGTTGGGCGATCTGGAGGGCGTGTTGCGCGAGGAGCTCAGTGCGGTCGACGGAGCCGTCGCGGTCGTGCCGGCGTCGCAGCCCGAGGTGGTCGATGCGGCGCGCGTGCGCGCGAGGCGCACCGTGAGCGCGGGGCTCGATGCCGGCGACCTGCACGCATCGCGCTGGGCGATCGAGCCGGACGGGCAGGGATGGCTCGAGCTCGACGGAACGACGATCCGCGTGCCGCTGCGCGGTGTGCACAACCTGCGGAACGCGATGCTCGCCATCGCCGTCGCCCGCGAGACGGGCATCTCGCTAGAGGCGATCGCGCGCGGCATCGCGGCGATGCCGTCTCCGCCGATGCGCGTGTCGTTCGAGGCACACGGGCGCGTGACCATCATCAACGACGCGTACAACTCCAACCCCGGTTCGGCGCGCGCCGCGCTCGAGCTGCTCGAACATGCGGGGGCCGGACGCCAGCGCGTCGCCGTGCTCGGCACCATGCTCGAGCTCGGCACCCAGGCGGACCGCCTGCACGACGAGATCGTGCGTGCCGCGCTCGAGTCGCCGATCGAATTGGTGATCGGTGTCGGCGGATTCGCTGACGCGCTGGCACGCGTTGCGCCCGGTCACGCGCGCGCCGTCGGCGGCGCGGATCCTGAATCGGCGTGGCACGCGGCGCGTTCGCGCCTCGATCCCACCGCCGTTATCCTGCTCAAGGGCTCGCGTGGTGTCCGTCTGGAGCGCCTCGTGCCTCTCATCTCCGAGTGGACGTCGTCCGAGACCTGACGTCGCACGCTCGACCAACGCTCCACGACCGGATCTCTTGCTCTACTACCTGCTCATCCCGCTCGTCCCGCACTACAGCGCGCTCAGGATCTTCAACTACATCACCTTCCGCGCCGCCGGCGCGGCGGTGACGGCGATCCTGCTCAGCTTCCTCGTCGGGCCGCTCATCCTCAAGCGGCTCGACAACGCGGCCAACTATCAGGTCGTGCGCGAGGGGACCCCCGACTCGCACGCCGCGAAGTCGCGCACGCCGACGATGGGCGGTTTGATCTTTCTCTTCTCCTCGATCGTCGCCACGCTGCTCTGGGCGCGCATCTTCAGCCACTACGTCATGGCCGCGCTCATCGTCACCATCTGGATGGGTGGCATCGGGCTGATCGACGACCTGCTCAAGCTGAAGCAGAAGCGCCTCGGCCTGAAGAACGAGGGGCTCGTCGAGCGCTACAAGCTCGTCGGGCAGGTGACCATCGGCCTCGCGCTCGGCACCTACCTCTGGCTCTTCCCGCTCTCGCCGAATCTGCCCGGTGCGTCCACGACGCTGCCGTTCTACAAGTACGTGCTGCTGACGCCCACGCTGCCCATCCTGTACGTGCTGTTCACGACGTTCATCCTGACTGGGGTGAGTAACGCGGTCAACCTCACGGACGGTCTCGATGGTCTCGCCGCCGGCCTGAGCGCCATCGCCTTCGCCGTGCTGGCGATCTTCGCCTATCTGATCGGCCGCGTCGACGCGTCGCACTACCTGGGCATCTTCTATCTGCGCAACGCGGGAGAGCTGACGATCTATTGCACCGCGATGTTCGGCGCGCTGATCGGATTCCTCTGGTACAACACCTTCCCGGCGCAGGTCTTCATGGGCGACACCGGCTCGCTCGCCCTCGGCGGGGCGATGGGTGCGGTGGCGATCCTGCTCAAGTCGGAGTTCCTGCTCGTCTTCCTCGCCGCCGTGTTCCTCGCCGAGACGGTGTCGGTGTTGCTGCAGCGGTTCGTGTTCAAGTACCGCAAGCGTCGCTACGGGATCGAGTACGCACGAGAGCATCGCGTCTTTCTCCGAGCACCGCTCCATCATCACTTCGAGGTGAAGGGGTGGAGCGAGCAGCAGGTCGTCGTGCGCTTCTGGATCATCGGGATCATCGGCGCCTTCCTCGCTCTCAGCACCCTCAAGGTCCGCTAGCATGCCGGTGCGGTCGCTGACCGAGGCGCTTCCCGCGTCCTGGACGCGCGGCGAGATCGCCGTGGTCGGTCTCGCGCGCAGTGGTCGCGCGGCGGCCGAGCTGCTCGCGCGGGCCGGCGCATCGGTGTACGCCAGCGACACCGGAAGCGGCGATGCGGTGCAGCATGCGGCGCGCGTGCTGGAGCCACTCGGTGTCGCGGTACAGCAGGGGGGGCACGACCTCGCCCGCATCGCCGCGAGCGCGCTGGTCGTCGCCAGCCCGGGTGTGCCCCCCGACGCACCGCCCCTCGCCGCCGCGCGCGCAGCCGGCCGACAGATTGTAAGTGAGCTGGAGATCGCGCTCGAGTTCCTCCCGCACCAGCGCTACATCGCGATCACCGGCACCAATGGTAAGACGACGACGACGGCGATCACCCACCGCCTGCTCGAGGGACTCGGGTACATTGCCGTCGCGGCGGGGAACATCGGCACGCCGCTCGCCGAAGTCGCGCTGCGCGAGCGCGCGCCGGACTGGATCGCGCTCGAGACGTCGTCGTTCCAGCTGCACGACACGCCGAGCATCGCGCCGGCGGCGGGTGTGCTCACCAACCTGTCGGCGAACCATCTCGACAGGTACACGAGCGTCGAGGAGTACTTCGCCGACAAGGCGTTGTTGTTCCGGAACGCGGGCCCGCGCTCGGTCACCGTCTCCAACGCCGATGATCCCGATTCGCAGGCGATGGTGGCGCGCGTGCCGGGCCGGCACCTCCGCTTCACCACCGCGCTCGGTGCAGCCGACGGCTACTACGATCGCGGCTCCGACCAACTCGTCGTGCTCGACGCGCCCCTCATCGCGCGCTCCGAGCTCGCGCTGCTCGGGGATCACAACGTCGCCAATGCGCTCGCCGCGGCTCTCGCCGTGATGGGCGCCGACGAGTCGCACCGTTCAGCCAAGGCGCGCGCGGCAATCGCCGATGCGCTGCGGAGCTTCCGCGCCCTGGAGCATCGCATCGAGCCCGCGGGGACCTTTGCCGGCGTGGATTGGATCAACGACTCCAAGTCCACCAACGTGGCGTCCACGCTCGTCGCGCTGCGCGGCATGCGGAAGCCGACGGTCCTGCTGCTCGGCGGCCGACACAAGGGCGAGCCGTACACCGCGCTCGGCGAGGAGCTTCGCCGCACCGGCCGAGCCGTCATCGCGTATGGAGAGTCCGCGCCGATCGTCGAAGCCGACCTCAGCGGTGTCGTGCCGGTGGAGCGTCTCGGATCGTCGTTCGAATCGGTGCTCGCGCGTGCGCGCGAGCTCGCCCAACCCGGCGACGCGGTTCTGCTCTCACCCGCCTGCTCCAGCTACGACATGTTCGACAACTACGAACAGCGCGGCCGCGAATTCAAGCGACTCGCCCTGGCGCTCGCCGGCGCCTCGGCATGAGCACGACGGCGACTCCGACGCGCGAGCGGGCACTCTCCGCCGCGCAGGTGCGTGTCCGGTGGCGCATGGGCACCGAGGCGCGGGGGCTCATCCTCGTGATGGCGCTGCTGCTCACCTTCGGGCTGGCTGTCCTGTACAGCGCGAGCGCCATCGACGCGGTGCAGCGCAACAAGGAGAGCTGGTACTACATCGCGCGCCAGCTGTCCGGCGTTGGGGCAGGGATGGTGGCATTCGCCATCGCCGCGAAGCTGGACGCGGACCGCTTCCGTGGCTGGGCCTGGCCGATCATGTGGATCACGATCGTCACCCTGCTGCTCTGTCTCGTGCTCCCCGAGAGCATCGCGCCACGCGTGAACGGTTCGCGGCGCTTCCTCTTCGGTAGCTCATTCCAGCCGTCGGAGTTCGGCAAGCTCGCCGTCGTCGTCTGGACGTCGATGCTGATCGTGAAGAAGGGAGACCAGCTAAGGCGCCTGGCCAAGGGCGTGCTCCCGTTCTTCGTCGTCATCGGCCTCCTCGACCTGCTTGCCGCGCTCGAGCCCGACCTCTCGGTGTCGATGCTCTACACGCTGATGCTCGCCGTGCTGCTGTTCGCCGGCGGCGTCCGCATCGCGCACTTCGTCACCCTGTTCGCGCTCGCAATTCCGGTGCTCTGGCACAAGATCGAGAAGGTGCAGTACGCCGTGCTGCGACTCACCTCCTTCCTCGATCCCGGCGGTGCACCGTCGCAGGTGAACTATCAGCTCAAGCAGTCGCTCATCGCCGTCGGCTCGGGAGGATTGTTCGGCGTTGGCTTCGGGCAGGGCCGCCAGCAGTATGGTTTCCTCCCCTTTCCGTACAGCGACTTCATCGCGAGCAACATCGGCGAGGAGTGGGGCTTCCTCGGCCTTGCCGCGATCACCGTTGCCTTCGCCGCCTACGGGCTGCTCGGCTTCCGGATCGCACGGCAGGCGCGCTCTCCCTTCCTGCAACTGGTGGCTGTTGGTTTGACCTTCGTCACGGTGATCACGGCGTATCTCCACATCGGAGTGGTGATCGGGCTCCTGCCGACGACGGGTCTCACGCTTCCTTTCGTCTCATACGGCCGCTCCAACATCGTGCTCACGATGTTCCTCACCGGCGTCCTCGTGAACATCGGCAGCACGAAGGAGCGCGTGATCGGGAGCGGCGCGACCGACCCGCTCGCGCTCGCGCCTACGCCCGCCTGAGCGTGGCCGAGTCGCGCGATCAGGTGACGGTGCTGTTCGCCGGTGGTGGCACC
>DASVNI010000451.1:0-4265 GCA_036383935.1 Gemmatimonadaceae bacterium
TTCCGTCGTGTCGAGCATCGACGCCGAGTGGCCGAAGCCCTGGTGGTACTCGTCGAACACGAGCGCGCTGCGCGGTGCATCGCCTCCGTCGCGCAGCCACTCGAGCATGCGGACGGCGCGCACGTCGGCGCCCCAGCCGCAGCGGCGAATGACGTCGTTGCGAAGCAGATCGGGATCCGATACGACGACGACGCGGCCGCGACCGAGGGGGAAGCCGACCGCGACCTCGCCCCCGCCCTGCTGCACGGCCGGTACGTCCGAGGTGGCGGTGCCGAAGACGACGCGATCGCGCGGCGGGCTGCCTCTCCACCGCAGCGCCCAGAGATGCACCTTGCCGTCGAGCCAGAGCGGCGGAACGAGATCGGGCCCGCGAGGACAGCCCGCGACGTCCGCGGTGACGGTCTCCATCGTGCCGCCCCCAGGGGTGTGCGACACGCCGAGCGAATCCGCCAGCGCACTGCGCTCGTCGAGCACGAGGAGCAGCCCGTCGCCCGCGCGCACGGCCTCGAGGTAGGCGTGCGCATCCTCGGGAGAAATGGGGATCGGCGGCGCGAGCACGGCGTGGATCGTTCGTCCTCCGCCCGGGACCGGCGCGGGCGTCTCGTCGCGCTGCGATACGTGCCAACCGAGTCGATCGGCGGTCTCGTAGAGCAGCCGCGCGCCCATCGCGCCGGTGAGATGGCTCGAGAGCCGCGAATCGCCGGCGCGGCCCGCGTCCGGCTGCGGCGTCAGCAGCGCGACGAGCACGACGAGCGCGGCGACGATCGGCAGGACGACCCGCGGCCGTGCCCACCATTCTCCGCTGCGCGGCGGCGGCGACGGTGTCTCGCTCACGCGGCGCGCGTCCGGGCGGTGAGTGGCTGCGCGAGCGCGCGCAGATCGTCGATGAGCCGCGCGTCGCACCCGCCGTGGCCGAACACGGCAACGTCGAACCGGCGCCCGAAGGCGCGGAAGGGCTGGTACGACGCCGAGCCGCGCGCGCGCAGCTCGCGCGCGTAGTCGCCGCTCGTCTTCGACGGATCGAGCCGCAGCCGCTCCTGCCGCGCCAGCCCGAGCAGCACGCCGCGATAGAGCGCGTGCGCCGCCTCCTCGAATCGTCCTTCCGCCGCCAGCCGCTCGGCGATCACGAACGGATCTTCCGTGCCCGCGGCGCGAGTGCGTTTGCGCAGTGGGCCGCGCGTGTCGTCACGCGCCTGCGCGGCGATCAGCAGGTGCGCCGCCACGCCAAGCACGATGAGGGCGATCACCGCGTAGCCGAAGGGGCGCGACACCGGCGAATGCCGGAGGAATCGCACCAGATGCGCGATGGCTTCGGAGAGCCAGAGGAATAACCGGTCGAACAGCGACTGGCGCAGGCTGCGCCGATAGTCGATGCCGCGCGCGATGGCCGCGACGGTGTCGTGAATGACGGACGCCGGCAGTGGCCGCGTCGCGACCTGGGTGAGAAACATGGGCGTCAGGGCGCCGCGGGCTCGCCTGCCGCCGCGCCACCGCCCTCGAGAGCACTCGCCATCAGCTCGATGTCGAGCCCCTCGTTCTTGATGCGCGTGTCGAAGTACAGCAGCGCCTCGGTGATCGCAACGACGGGATACACGAGGATGGTGAACAGCGCCGTCACGACCGCCTGCACGATGAGGTTGCCGAGGAAGAGCGCGGCGACCTGCACGCCCAGGGCGAGCACCCAGTAGATGACGGCGGCCAGCCCGAGCGTGTTGATGATGTGGCGCTTCTGACCTCGCGAGAGCGCCCCCGAGCGCGAGAGCGCGGATGCCACCCCTCGATGCTCGAGCACGATCACCGGCGTGACGGCGAACCAGCGCGCCACGACGTACAGCGCGCCGATGAGGAAGGCGAACAGCCCGATGAACATGCCGACGTAGCGGACGATGGCGCCCGCGAGCACGAGCGGCATCCGCGGCAGCGCCTTCCGCACGGCCGCGCCGACGTCGACGGGATCGCCGAGATAGGCCTGCGACGCGCAGACGACGAGCACCGCGCTCATGAGGGCGAACACGAGCCAGATCCCCAGGCCGACCACGACGCTCACCTGGGGGGTGACGCTAGCCAGCTTCGCCGGATCGCTCGCCAGCAGGAGCTGGACGATCAGCCAGGGGAGATAGGCGATCGCCGAGCACATGATGAACTGCGGATAGTGGGCGCGCATGATCTGGAACGCGGCGTCCACGAGCTCGGTCGCCGAGCGCGGCCTTAGCGGAAGTGAGGGCATTCGGAGGTCGAGAGAGCGACGTGCGGTGCAGCGCACAAGATGTCTGTCGCACGGTCCCCGAGCCAGTGCAACACACGGTGCACAGCCTTGGATGAGGCACATGGTTTGTATCGAAAGAGCGACGAGGCATCGTTCTCCATCCGAAGACTCCTGCCATGGACGCCCGTCGAAAAGTCGAGTTGCTTCGCGAACGACCTGGGCGGCGTTCCCGAGCGGGAACGCCGCGCAAGGGCACCCTCGTGGCCATCGGAGGCCACGAGGATCGCGTGGGGGACAAGCACATCCTGCGGGCGGTCGCGGACCGGCTCGGCCGCAATGGCAAGATCGTCGTCTGCACCGTGGCCACCGAGGAGCCCCACGCCCTCTGGGAGGAGTACGAGTCGGCGTTCCGGTCGCTCGACGTCCCCCATGTCTACCGGCTCGACATCGAGTCGCGCGAGGACGCGTCCAGCGAGCGCGCGATGCGCATCCTCGACGGCGCGTCGGGCGTGTTCTTCACCGGCGGCGACCAGATGAAGATCACCAGCCAGATCGGCGACACGCCGACGTACACGCGGGTTCGCGAGATCTTCGAGAAGGGCGGCGTGGTCGCCGGCACGTCGGCGGGCGCCTCGGTGATGAGCGAGACGATGCTCGTGACGAACAACAGCGACGCGACGGACAACATCAAGTCGGCGCTGCTCATGGCGCCCGGTCTCGGATTCGCCTCGGACATGCTGATCGACCAGCACTTCTCGGAGCGCGGCCGGATGGCGCGCCTGATCGGTGCGATCAGTCAGAATCCGCGCGTCCTGGGCGTCGGGATCGATGAGGATACCGCGCTCATTCTCGAGCACGAGCGGGACTTCCGCGTGCTCGGGGCCGGCGGTGTGTACGTCGTGGACGCGTCGAAGACCACCCGCTCGCGCATCTGTGAGGAGAAGGCGAAGCGAATGCTCTCGACGTTCGGGATCGCGGTCCACATGCTCACCCAGGGAGACCGGTTCGATCTCTCGACGCGCACTCCCTCCTCGCACTCCGCGGAGTCGATGGAGAAGGTCGAGGCGGAACTGAAGCGCGAGGCCGCGGGGGATTAGCGGGGCGCCCGACGCGCCCTCGGAGCGAGGATCAGCTGGACGTCGCGATCGTCGCCGAGAAGGGCGGCGTCCGCCGGTGCGGGCTCGCCTCCCCCTGCACCAGCACCTCGAGGTCCCGCTCGCGCAGGTTCAGGTGATAGTGCGTGCCGACGATCCCGACGCGCAGGTGGCTCAGGGTGAGCTGGCGCCCCTTCTCGAGATCGTCCGCGTTGTCGAAGCGCACGCTGTCGCGGCCGTCGACGAAGGTGACGCCCCCCGCGCCGACCACCTCGCCGAGGTGCCCCTTCACCACGAGTGCCGTGTCCTCATCGATGCCGAGGCCCATCAGCTCCGGATTGCCGGCGATGACGACGAACAGCCGCTGCAGCCGGCGGCGCTTGGAGAAGTGGGTATCGACGATCGTCTCGAAGTTCAGCAGGCCGAAACCGGGACCGAGGTACTGCTCGACGAGGTTCCCTTCCTCGTCGATCTCGCCGCCTGCCATCGTCAACGACGTCAGTGCTGCCGCGCCCGCGCTCGTCCCGCAGATCACCCCGCCGCGAGCCGACAGCGCCTTCATGGAAGCGCACGCCATCGATCCGCTCAGCTCCGCGACGAGCTTGACCTGATTCCCCCCACCGAGGAAGACCGCGCCCGCATCATCGATGCGCGCCGCGAGCTCTCGATCGAGCTTCTCGTTGTCGCGCTTCACGCGGGCGAACTCGATGTTCTGCACGCCGGCGACGCGGAAGTCCGCATGCCAGAGCCGCGCGCTCTTCACCGGGTTCTCCGACGCGGCCGTGATCCCGATGATCGGGCCGCCCACCTTCCGCGCGAGATCGATGAATGAGCCCAGCGCCTCGCCTTTCGGCGTGGACGCACCTCCGATGAGAACGAGCGGCCCATGCGCATCGGGATCCTGGTGCGGCTGCGTCGGCGCGTCGATGCGTGGCGGCGCGCTATTGCGCTCGCGCGTCATGCGT
>DASVNI010000452.1:0-13344 GCA_036383935.1 Gemmatimonadaceae bacterium
CGTGGTGGAGCGGGTGCGATGACGAGTGAGTGCGTGAGTGGGTGAGTGGGTGAGTGGGTGACGGCCCCGCGCGTCAGGCGCGCAGCTTGTCGGCCAGTTTGCGCACCGTGTTGACGTTGCGTGCCGTGGTCGGGCCCTTGAAGGCGCGTCCGAACATGGCGGGCGTGATCGTGGAGTCGCTGGAGTTGCCCCGCGTGCGCCAGTAGATCTCACGCCCGAAGACGGCGAAGTCGTCGTAGTCGGTGGCGAGCGCGAGGAGCTGCTTCTTCTCGACCGCGGTGATGGGGGAGCGCGTGAAGAGGACGTGCACGCGATGGCCCTCGAGCACCGGATCCGTCGCGGCGAAGGGGTCGTGCGCGGCGAGGGCGTCGAGCTCCTCGGGGGTGCGCAGGAAGGTCTCGACGTCGTAGCCGAGTGCCTTGCGGAGGGCGGTCTCGATCCGGGATTCGAGCGCGGCGGCGTCGGAGACGCGCGTGTCGAACAGCACGTTCCCGCTGGCGATGACGCTGCGCACGTTGGAGAGCTTCATCGCCTCGAACATGGCGCAGAGCTCCTTCATCTTGACGGTGTGACCGCCGACGTTGATGGCGCGGAGGAGAGCGGCGTAACGCATTTGCGGGGATGCGGGGATGCGGGTAGGAGCGGGCGGGACGGCCCGGGCATTGCCTTTACGAGCGGGCGAAACCCTACGGAGGCACTCTCATGAATATGCGACGATTCGGGCGCGGCGCCGCCGCGGTCTCGATGCTTCTCGCTCTCGCAGCGTGCTCCAGCAATGGCGGCCTGGGGAGCGTGCTCGGGAGCGTCCTGGGGGGCGGCCAGGGGGCGAACCAGGTGTCGGGTTACGTGCAGGGGGTCGACACGCGGTCGCAGTACATCGCGCTGCAGTCGTCGAACGGGCAGTCGGTCAACCTCCAGTACGACAACCAGACGAAGGTCGTGTACAACAATCAGAGCTATCCGGTGACGTCGCTCGACCGCGGCGATCAGGTGACGGCTCGCATCCAGAGCACGAACGGCGGATCGTACTACACGGACCTCGTGCAGGTCGACCAGCCGGTCCAGGGCTCGAGCGGCTCGACGGCGTCGGGGAACGTGCAGACGATTCAAGGGACGGTGCGCGGCGTGGACACGCAGAACGGCCTCTTCTCGCTGGACGTCGGAACGGGCACGCGCGTGACGGTGTCGATGCCGTACTCGCCGAGTCGCGCCGACCTGAATCGGTTCCAGAGTCTGCGCCAGGGCGATTACGTGCGGATGGCCGGCGTGTACCTCAATAATTCGAGGGTGGAGTTGAGGCAGTTCTATTGAGGGAATGCGGGGATGCGGGAATGCGGGGATGCGACACGGCCTCGGGAAGCTTCTGCTCCCGAGGCCGTGTCGCGTCTTCACATGCGAAGTGCAGATCCCCGGCTCCAAGGGGTCAGAGTCTGCGACTCTGACCCCAGCGTCACGCGCTCATGTATCACGTTCCATCAATTCGATCCGATTCCCGAACGGGTCGTGCACATGCACGCGGTTGAAGCCGGGTAGCTTCTCGGCGGGTATGGTCTTGTGGCCGGCGGCTTCGCAGCGGGCGATCAGTGGGGCGAGGTCGCTGACGAGGAGGGCCGGGTGCGCGAGGCGTGCCGGCGTGAAGTTCTGCTCGGAGCCGAGGTGGAGGTTGATCGCGCCGGCGCGGAACCAGCCGCCTCCGGTGCCGCCGAGCGATTCGGGGCGGACCACTTCAGTGAAGCCGAGCACGTCGACGTAGAACTTGCGCGCGCGGCGTTCCTCTCCGGCGGGGATGGAGAGGAGAACGTGCTCGTAGGCGAGATAGGCGGTGACGGCGCCGTCGGTGTCGGGCGTGGACGCGTGAGAGCGCGAGGGAGATGCGGAGACGGTCATCGACCTACTTCTTTGCCACTTTGAACGTGAGGTAGATGAAGTGCTGGCCCGTCGTCGGCAGGAGTTGGTGCGGGATGCCGGCGGGGATCACGACGACGTCGCCGGGATGAAGCACGGCCTCGCTGCCGTTCTGGATGGTGCCGCCACGATACTCGCCCGGCGTCGTCACCTTGCTCCCCGGGGCGGTGCCGCCGTAGCGGAGCGTCGCGGTGCCGCGCTGCACGACGAAGATGTCGGTGAACCCTTCGTGCAGCTCAGGCACACCATCACTGTCGCGCCGACCGAGCATGCCGGTGAGCCCTTCCCGTGGCCACTGCCCGACCGAAACGGAATTGATCGCTCCCGCGGGCAACGCGTCCGACATCTTCGCCAAGCTCGTGGCGGGCAGGATCTCCACCGTGGGAGGGGATTGAGCGGGAGCTTGCGCGGCGGCGAGTGACGGGATCGCGGCGGCGACGAGTGCGGCGAAGAGGAGGCGCATGAGCAGGTTCGGGAGTGTGGGAATGCGGGAATGTGCGAATGCGAAACAGCCTCGGGAAGCTCCTGGGTTTCAAGGGGTCAGAGTCTGTGACTCCGACCCCAACCTCTCCCACTCACGCGCTCACGAGCCGATCCGTCTCGCATACCTCCGCCCGGTGTGCTCGAAGCCGAGTCGTTCGTAGAAGCCCGGGGCTTCGGCGCGATGGAGGGCGGTGGTGAGGACGAGGCGGTCCGCGCCGCGATCGGCGGCCCAGCGTTCGACGACGCGTACGAGCGCGCGACCGACACCTCGTCCCCGCATCTCTGGAGGCACGACGAGCGCGGTGAGCTGCACGACGGGCCGCGCGTGGTGCAGCACATCGCGAGCGTGCACGGTTGCGAGTCCGATGACGCGACCGTCGGCGACCGCGACGAGCGTCTCCGCATCGCCGCGCGCACGCAGCCGCGCGAGCCGCGCCGGGATCTCCGCGGGCGGCGCGGGATAGCCGAGATGTCCCAGGAGCTCCGCCACCGCTGCCGCGTCGTCGTCGCGCGCCGACCGGACGTCGATGTCGCCGCTCACGGCGCGCTCCGGGTGATCAGGTGCAGATCCCTCGATGGGATCAGGCGCTCGCTCGGGATCAGGCGCTCGCTCGGGGTGACCCCGAGCCGGATCACTTCAGCACCGGCGCGACCGTCGCGCGCCAGATCGCGTACCCCGCAGGGGTCATGTGCAGGCTGTCGGCGCGATAGAGTGCGGGGCGCGGACGACCGGAGGACGGATCGAGCATCGGCGCCCCGACGTCGACGAAGGTCTGGTTCGCATCCGTGGCCACGATCGCGCGGACGAGGCGGTTTGCCTCCTGACGCTGCGACTCGAGCTTCCAGCGCGAAGGGCTCGGCTTGATGGCGAGGAAGACGATGCGCGCATTGGGGAGCGAGTCGCGCACGCCGCGCACGAAGGCGCGGTAGTCGTCGGCGACCTGCTGCGGTGTGCGTCCCCCGGCGAGGTCGTTGTCGCCTTCATAGACGACGACGGTGCGCGGGTGATAGCGCACGACGGTGCGCTGCAGGTAGTGCTGCGCCTCCGGAAACGTGGAACCGCCGAAGCCGCGGTTGATCACCGGCATGCCCGCGAAGTCGCCAGCGAGGGAGCTCCACAGGCGGATCGTCGAGCTGCCGACGAACACGATGCCGCCAGGCGCGGGCGGCGCCGCGCGGTCGGCGGCGTCGAAGGCATCGATCTCACTCGCGAACCGGTCGAGATCGACCGAGCCAGCCGGCGCGACGGAACTTGTCGAGACGGTCGTCCGACTCGGCGAAGCAACTGGAGCCTGTGCGGGCGCGTGGCTGCACGCGGCGAGCGTGATGAGAGCAGCAGCGGCAAGGTGACGTCGCATCATTCGATTCGGATTCCGGCGAGGCTGGGGTCGGGCTTCGGGTAGCGGAGATCGAGCGACTCGAGGGTGTCGGCGACGGTGCGCGCGACGAGCACGTCGCGCAGGTCCTTGTCGTCGGCGGGGACGATGTACCAGGGCGCCCACTCGGTACTGGTGTTCTCGAGGATACCGCTGTACGCCTTGGTGAACAGATCCCAGTGCTTGCGGTCATCGAGGTCGCCGACACGGAACTTCCAGTTCTTCGATTCGTCGACGAGGCGCTCCTCGAACCGCTTCTTCTGCTCGTCGTGCGAGATGTGGAGCATGAACTTGAGGATCACGACGTGATTCTCGGAGAGCATGCGCTCGAAGTCGTTGATCTGGTCGTACCGCGCCGTCCAGACTTTCTTCGACACGAGGTCGTGGACGCGCGGCACGAGGATGTCCTCGTAGTGCGACCGGTTGAAGATGCCGATCATCCCGCGCGGTGGGACGTGCTGGTGGATGCGCCAGAGAAAGTCGTGACGCTGCTCGTATTCCGTCGGCACCTTGAAGCTCGACACGATGCAGCCCTGCGGGTTCACGGACGAGAACACCTTGCGGATGGTGCCGTCCTTCCCCGACGCGTCGCGCCCCTGAAGCACGATGAGCAGCGCGTGGCGCGCGTCGGCGTAGAAGACGCGCTGCAGCTCGGAGATGCGCGCGGACTCCTTCTGACTGAGTCGCTCGAGCTGCGCCTCGGTCTTGCCGTTGTCGGGCCAGCGCGCGTGCGCGTCGCCGAGCTTGACGTCCTTCTTGGACTTCACCGGCTTGAGCTTCATCGGGCGATCGGGAGCAGGTGGTCGGACTTGCCGTGAGCGTTGTACAGCGGTGCGACTCGGACCTGGCGCCATCCCACCGCGTGAAGATGGACAGGAAGCGCTGAGGAACGGAAGCCGGGACAACGCAAACGGAACGCCAGGGCTGAACGCGTCGGTGGTCAGCGCCGGTAGATGCTCACGGCTGTCTCCTCGAACCGTCGGTGGATCTCCGCACGCGGGAGCACGTGCGTCGCGGCATGCTCCACGGCGAGCACGCGCGAGAAGTTCCGTGCATGCCACGTGTCGATCACGCGGTCGAGCATGCGCGACTCATAGGGTGGATCGGCGAAGGCGACGTCGTAGGCGTCCTCGCCGAGCGCGCCGGCGAAGGGGAGCGCGTCACGCTTGAAGATGCGCGTCCGCTCGCGCACCCGGAGCAGCGCGACGTTGGCGCGCAACGCGTGGAGGCTGGAGGGGCGCGTCTCGACGAAGTCGGCGCGCGCCGCGCCGCGCGAGATGGCCTCGAGGCCGAGCGCTCCCGTTCCGGCGAAGAGGTCCAATATGCGGGCGGAGCGTAGCTCCGCCATCAACAGGTCGAGCAGGGCGTCGCGCACATGCTCGGCCGTCGGCCGGACGCGCGCGTCGTTGGGCGAAACGAGATCGCGGCCGGCGAAGCGTCCTTTGACTATGCGCATGCGAAGTGGATCGTGTCGTCTACGACGGGAGTCGCAGCAGGGACTCGCCGGCGGACAGCGCGGCGACGAACGCCTCGCTGTTCCGCACCTCGGGAAGGAGGCGCGGCGGCCAGGGATTGGCGACGTGCGGAACGATCGCGCGCTCGAACCAGGTCACGTCGCGCCATTGGCCGTGCTTGTATCCGACCCGGCGATACGTGCCCACCGGCGTGTATCCCATCGCCTCGTGAAACGCGATGCTGGCGTCGTTCGGCAGGGCGACCCCGGCGTAGGCGTTGTGGAACCCCTGCACCACGAGCGCGGCGAAGAGCGACGTATAGAGCGCGCGAGCGATCCCTGCGCGCTGATGTTCGGCGCCGACGTACGCCGAGACCTCGACCGACCACTGGTAGGCCGCGCGCTCGCGGTGAGGGCTGGCGTACGCGTAGCCCGCGACCACACCGCGATGCTCACACACGAGCCAGGGGGTGCGCGCGGTGACGTAGCCGATGCGGCGCGCCATCTCGGCGCCGTCGGGGGGCTCGAGCTCGAAGGAGATCCCGCTGCCTACGACGGCCGGCGCGTAGATCTCGGCGAGGCGATCCCCGTCAGCGGGGGTGGCGAGTCGAATCAGCGGCATGCAAGCGAGCGGGACATGAAGGAAAACTGGCCGGCATCTCGCACGGCGTCCATTGTGTCCAACGTCCGCGTGTACCGGGTGGTATCAGGGGGAATAGGGTCGCGCTCGCACGCTCGTGTGTCACGAACCATTTTCGCGATGACCGCGTAGATCCCAAGGGGTGTCGCACACCCCTGCATTCGCGCACGCCCATAGACAGGAGATCGTGTGCAAGCTGCGCTCGAGTCCGCCTTCACCTTCCTGTTCAAGTATCCGCCGCGACTGTTCGGTCGCGGTGAGTTCGTGCTGGCGCCGGTCGTACCGGTCTGGTTGATCGCATTGGCGATCCTGGGATCTTTGGCCCTGGTCGTCCTGGCGTACCGGAACCTGCGCGGCATCAGCCGCACCGACCGGATCGTCCTCGGCGTCACGCGCGCGCTCGCGCTGGCGATCGTGCTGGCCGTCCTGCTCCGGCCGACGGAGGTACTGTCGAGCGCGGTTGCCCAGCGGAACGTCCTGGCCCTCGTGCTCGACGACTCGCGCAGCATGCGCGTGAGCGACGTGAATGGCGCGAGCCGGACCCAGGCGATGCGCAGTGAGTTCTCCGACACCAGCGCGCTGGTCCGCCGCCTCGCCACCCGCTACAACGTGCGGACCTTCCGCTTCGCCGCCGAGCCGACCCCTGCTCTGCCGACGACGCCCCTGAACGCCTCCGGCGGACGCACCGATCTCGCCGCCGCGCTCGACGGCGTGGGCTCCGACCTGGCGGGTCTACCGGTAGCCGGCGTGATCGTCGTGAGCGACGGCGCGGACAACGCGGGTGGCGACCTTGGCGCGTCTCTGCTCGCGCTCAAGGCGCGCCGGCTCCCCGTCTATACGGTCGGCGTGGGCACCGAGCGGTTCAGCCGCGACCTCTCCGTGACGAGCGTGACCGCCCCGCCGAGCGTGCTGGCCGGATCGACGGTGCTCGTCGACGCGGCGCTCGGCGTGCGAGGCGCCGGCGGCGAGAAGACGACCGTCACCGCCGAGGCCGACGGCCGCATCGTCGCGACACAGGAGGTCACGCTGCCGCGCAGTGGCGACGTGATGCGCGTGCGGCTCAAGGTGCCCCCGCTTCCGGCGGGCAGCTATCGCCTGACCGTGCGCGCGCGACCGATCCCGCGAGAGCTCGTGGCGGAGAACAATGTCTTCAGCACGGTGCTCGACGTGCGGCCGGGGCCCGCGCGCGTGCTCTACGTCGAAGGGGAGCCGCGACCGGAGTTCGCCTTCCTGCGCCGCGCGGTCGCCGGCGACAGCTCCGTCCAGGTGGTAGGGCTGATGCGCAGCGCCGAGCACAAGTTCCTCCGGCTCGGCGTGCGCGACAGCACGGAGCTGATCGGCGGCTTCCCGACGCGGCGCGAGGAGCTGTTCCAGTTCCGCGCCGTCATCCTCGGCAGCATGGAGTCCTCGTTCTTCACCGGCGACCAGCTCCGCATGCTGTCGGAGTTCGTGAGCCAGCGCGGCGGGACCCTGCTCGCGCTCGGCGGGCGCGGCTCGCTGGCGGAAGGGGGCTACGCGGGAACGCCGGTCGCCGAGGCGCTGCCGGTGCTGTTGAATGCGCCGAAGGCCGACACCGGCGCCGCGCCGGTCGAGCTGGCGCTCGCGCCGACCGTGGCCGGACGCGCGCACGCCGCACTTCAGCTGCGCGATGGCGACGACGCGAATGCCGCGCGGTGGGACTCGCTGCCGAAGCTGACGTCGGTGAATCACCTGGGCGGACTGCGCGCCGGCGCGACGACGCTGCTCGTCGGCAAGCCGAAGGACGGTGGAGACGCGGACGAGGTGCCGGTGCTCGCCTTCCAGCGGTACGGGCGCGGAATGGGGGTCGTGCTCGGCGTGCAGGACAGCTGGCTCTGGCGGATGAGCGCGAGCATGCCGCTCGAGGACGCGACCCACGCGACCTTCTGGCGACAGATGATGCGGTGGATCGTGGAAGGCGTACCGGACCAGATGGAGATCGCGGCGGTGCCGGGCCGCGTCGCACCAGGCGAGCCGATCGAGCTTCGCGCGCGCGTGGTCGACTCGACGTTCGCGCCGATCGACCAGGCGAACGTCACGGCGCGCGTGACGACGCCGACGGGCGCGCTCGTGGACGTGCCGATGGAGCGGTCGCGCAATGGCGACGGGACGTACACCGGCCGCTACGTGCCCCCTGAGCGCGGCTCGTACTCCTTCGCCGCGTCGGCCACCGCGGGCCGCGATTCTCTGCACTCGGCTTCTGGCGCGCTCCTCGCGGACGATCAGGGGGCCGACGTCGAGCAGGCCGAGCTCCGCACGGGACTGCTTCGACAGGTCGCGAACGAGACTGGCGGCAAGTACTACCCGCTCGCGCAGGCCTCGCACCTCGCGGAGGACGTGAACTACACGGAGAGCGGAGTCACGCAGCGTGATGCACACGATCTGTGGGACATGCCCATTGTCTTTCTCCTGCTCGTGACGCTGCTCGGCGCAGAATGGTTCTATCGACGCCGGCGAGGGCTCGCGTAGTGTCGCGCCGAGTGCCACTCCGCCGACTCGCGTTGTTCGCCACGCTCGCGGGCGCGCTGCTCACGCCGCGCGCCGCCGAGGCGCAGCGCGTGCACGTGCTCGCCGTGTCCGGGCTCTCAGGCGAGCCGGCGTACAAGCTCCTGTTCGAGTCCGCCGTGGCGACGCTCGTGGACAGCGCTCGTGCGCGCTGGCGCGTGAGCGACTCGAGTCTCTTCGTCCTCACCGAGGACCCGACGACGACGCGCCTGCACGCAACGGGGCGCTCGACGAAAGATGAGATCGCGAAGGCGTTCCTTGCGCTGTCGCGGCGCGTGTCGGCGGGCGACATCGTGTTCGTCTTCCTCGTCGGCCATGGATCGGGCGAGGGCGCCGACTCGCGCGTCAGCCTTCCCGGTCCCGACGCAACCGCGGCGGACTTCGCCGGCTGGCTCGCCGGCTTTCCCCGTCAGACGGTCGTGCTCGTGAACGCGGCAAGCGGGAGCGGCGATTTCGTCGCTGCGCTCGCCGGGCCGAAGCGCGTGATCGTCACCGCGACGCGCACCGCGCTCGAGCGGAACGAGTCGCGCTTCGCCACGCCGTTCGTGCGCGGCCTGACGACCGGCGAGGCGGACGCGGACAAGGATGGCAAGGTGAGCGTGCTCGAGGCGTTCGCATACGCGAAGAAGGAGGTGGCACGCGTGTACGACACGGACAACAAGATGCTCACCGAGCATGCGGCGTTGAGCGACAGCGCGCTGGCGCGCAGCGTCAGCTTCGGCGCGCAGCGCGGCCAGTCCGCGCCGCTCGACCCGCGCGCGGCGGCGCTCGTGGCCGAGCGGTCGGAGCTGGAGGCGAAGGTCGTCGCGCTCCGCGGCAAGAAAGACTCGATGCCGCCCGCCGCGTACGAGGCGGAGCTGGAGCGCCTGCTCGTGCAGGTGGCGGAGAAGTCGCAGGCGATTCGCGCCCTCGGCACGGGAGGCGGGCAATGAGGCACATGCGCTGGCTGCTGCTGCTTCCGGTCGCGGTGTGCGCATTCCAGCGCGCGCCGGACGCGCGCGCGGTGCGTGCGCTCGCCGACGCGGGGAAGCTGGACGAGGCCATTGTCCTCGCGCGCGCCGGCGGGCCGCCGCTGTCCGCCGCGCTCGGCGACGTGCTCGTGATGCGTGGACGGCTCGTCGCGGCGGACTCGGCGCTGCAGTACGCGGTCGCGCAGAGGACGCCGGGCTGGCGCGGCGCGAGCGTCACGCTGGCCGAGCTGGCCGACAACCGCGGCGATCATGCAGATGCGACGCGGCGCGCACAGGCGCTCGTGTCGCAATACGCACAGGGCGCCTCCGGCTGGACGGCGGACGACCATGTGGCCGCCGGGCGCGCCTATCTGCTGCTCTCGCGCGGCAACCCGACCGCCGTACGGAGCGCGCTCGCCGCTTTCGATGCGGCATATGATGCTGATCCAACGGATCTCGACGCGCCGCTGCGCGCAGGCGAGCTGTTGCTCGACAAGTACAACGCGCCCGAAGCGAAGAAGTCGTTCAACGAGGTGCTGCGCAAATCGCCGAACGACGCGCGCGCCCTGCTCGGGCTGAGCCAGGTCGCGTCGTTTTCCGGTGAGGGGCCCGCCACTGCCCTGCTCGGCCGCGCGCTCGCCGCCAATCCGAAGCTCGTCGACGCGCGGCTGGCGCAGGCGAAGGTGCACCTCGCGGCGGAGTCGTACGACTCGGCGACAGCGGCGGCGCGGGCTGCGCTCGCGGTGGACTCCGCGTCGCTGCCGGCGTGGTCGATGCTCGGCGCGACGGCATGGTTGGCGGGCGATTCCGCGCAGTATCGCGCGGCACTCGAAGCGGCGAAGCGGCTCAACCCGCGGCCGGCCGAGTTCTACGTCGACGTCGCCGAGGCGGCGGTGAGTCATCGCCGCTACGCCGAGGGGGTGAAGATGGCGCGCGAAGCGCTCGCGCTCGACTCGACCTCCGTGCGCGCGCTCGGGCTGCTCGGAACGAACGAGCTGCGGGCAGGCGACATCGAGCAGGGTCGTGCGCGGCTCGAGCGCGCCTTCGCGATCGACCCGTTCAACCTCTGGCACAAGAACACGCTCGACCTGCTCGATTCGCTCAAGACCTTCAAGACGACGGAGACGAAGCACTTCCGCATCGTCGCGCCCCCCGAGGAGTCGGCGCTGCTCACGACGTATCTCGTCCCCCTGCTCGACGAAGCGTACGACTCGCTCTCCAAGCGGTACGGCTTCACGCCACGCGGACCGGTGCGGGTCGAGCTCTATCGCCACCACGCCGACTTCTCGGTGCGAACGATGGGGATTGCTGGGCTCGGCGCACTGGGCGTGAGCTTCGGCAACCTGCTCGCGCTCGACGCGCCGTCGTCGCGGCAGCGCGGTGAGTTCAACTGGGGCTCGACGGCCTGGCACGAGCTCACGCACGCGTTCACTCTTGGTTTGAGTGAACACCGTGCACCTCGATGGCTCTCGGAGGGGCTGAGCGTGCTCGAGGAGCGGCGCGCGCGCGCCGGCTGGGGCGCCGGCCCGACGGCGGAGTTCATCGCCGCGTACGGCAGCGGGCGACTGCGGCCGGTGACCCTGCTCAACGACGGCTTCGTGCGTCCGCGGTTCGGCGGCGAGGTGATCCTCAGCTACTACGAGGCGTCGCTCGTCTGCGAGATGATCGAGAAGGAGTTCGGCCCGAACGCGCTCAAGTCGATGCTCGTCGCCTATCGTGACGGGCTCACGACGCCGCAGGTGTTCGCGAAGGTGCTGAAGCTCACGCCGCAACAGATGGACGCGAAGTTCGACGGCTATGTGCGTGCGAGGTTCGCGTCGCCGCTGCGGGCGATCGTGGCGGGAGACAGCGGCAAGGCCGTACGTGGCGACTTCGTGACGGCGATGCGCAGCGGCGCCGACTTCCTGCAGAAGAAGCAGGTCGACTCGGCGCGTGCCGCGCTGGAGCGGGCGGAGTCGCTCTTCCCCGACTATGCGGGGCCGAGCTCCCCGGCGGAGTATCTCGCCGGCCTGGCGAACGATCGCGGCGACTACAAGGAAGCGCTGGCGCAGGTCACGCGGATCACGACGCGCAACGAGACGGCGTGGGACGCCAACCTGCTCGAGGTGCAGTTGCGCGAGAAGCTGGGCGACACCGCCGGCACCCGTGTGCCGCTCGAGCGGCTGCTGTGGATCTCGCCGTACGACGTCGACATGCACGTGAAGCTGGCCGAGCTCGCGTCGCGCGCCGGTGATCACAAGACCGCGCTGCGCGAACGGCGCGCGATCGTCGCGCTGAACCCGCCCGATCCGATCGAGGCGCGCTATCAGTTGGCGAAGGAGCTCGCCGCAGCGGGCGATGCGGCGGCGGCGCGGAAGGAGCTTCTCGCCGTGCTGGAGGAAGCGCCGTCGTTCGAGAAGGGGCAGACGCTGCTGCTCGAGCTGCGAGCGCGCAGCAGCGGCGGGGGGAGCAACTCGCCATGAAGCGACGCACCGCCATTCTGCTGGCCGGCGCGTGCGCGGGTGCCGTGCTGCTCGCCAAGCCGATCATCGGCCTCGCACAGTTCGGGCGCGGTGGAGGGCCCGTGACGTACGAGGCCAACGTCCCGTACGATGGGCGCTACACCTACGCCCGTATCCGCTATACGCCGCCCGACTTCGGCAACGGCTTCGGCAGCTTCCGGCGCGACGTGAAGTGGGACCACGACTATCCGCGCAGCGACCGGCACTTCCCGAAGATCATCGAGGAGATCACGACGATCCACACGCGCTCCGGCGCGAGCGAGATCTTCACCCTCGACGATCCCGAGCTGATGAAGTTCCCCGTCGCCTACCTGTGCGAGGCGGGCTTCTGGCGCCCGACGGAGGCCGAGGTGAAGGGGCTGCGCAATTATCTGCTGAAGGGCGGCTTCATCATCTTCGACGACTTCACGCGCAACGACTGGGAGAACTTCACGCAGCAGATGAAGCGTGCCTTCCCGGAGCTGCACCCGATGCGACTGACGATAGACGACAAGGTGTTCGATTCGTTCTATCGCATCCCGAACCTGAACTTCACGCATCCGTACTGGGGGATGCCGGCCGAGTTCTGGGGCCTGTACGAGAACAACGACCGCAACCAGCGGTTGATGGCGATCATCAACTACAACAACGACGTCTCCGAGTACTGGGAATGGTCGGACGAGGGGTTCTATCCCGTCGACGCGACCAATGAAGCCTACAAGCTTGGCGTGAACTACCTGGTGTACGCTCTCACCCGCTGACCACGAGGAGTCGCTTGACTGCAACCGCCGCCCCCGCCACCACCGAACTCGATCGTCTCGACGACGCCGAGCTGGCCGACCGTCTCGCCGAAGCGGGTCGCCGCATTGGCGGTGAGCTTCGCAAAGTGATCGTCGGCAACGACGCCATCGTCGAGCAATCGCTCATCGCCCTGTTCGCCGGCGGGAACTGCCTGCTGGTCGGCGTCCCCGGTCTCGCCAAGACGCTGCTCATCTCCACATTGTCGCGCGCGCTGGCGCTGACCTTCTCGCGCATCCAGTTCACGCCGGACCTCATGCCGTCCGACGTCACCGGCACGGACGTCATCCAGGACGATCCGGAGACCGGGCGTCGCCGGCTGATCTTCATGCCCGGACCGGTGTTCGCCAACGTGCTCCTTGCCGACGAGATCAACCGCACGCCGCCCAAGACACAGGCCGCGCTGCTCGAGGCGATGCAGGAGCGGCGCGTCACCGTACAGGGACGCACCTACGATCTCGAGCCGCCGTTCTTCGTCTTCGCGACGCAGAACCCGATCGAGCTCGAGGGGACGTACCCACTCCCCGAGGCGCAGCTCGACCGATTCATGTTCGAGATCGTGCTCGGCTATCTCCCCGAAGAGGAGGAAGTCTCCGTCGTGCGCACCACGACGACGACGCCGCACGAGCCGGTGAAGGCGGTCGTGACGCGCGAGGAGATCCTCGCTTTCCAGCGCGTCGTACGCCGCGTCCCGGTAGCCGACGAGGTCACGCGCTACGCCGTGCGGCTCGTGCGA
>DASVNI010000453.1:0-6915 GCA_036383935.1 Gemmatimonadaceae bacterium
CCGCTCTGTCACTCCACTCTCCATCAAGCGCCTGCGATCACACCGCGCAGCGCTTGTACGCGTCTTCCAGCGACACCATCCCCAGCTCCTTCTTCACCGGCACGAACTCCTGCGCCACGTAGCCCGTGTACCCGGTGTCCGCGATCGCCTTCATCACCGCCGGATAGAACAGCTCCTGGCTCTCGTCGATCTCGTGACGACCCGGCACCCCCGCCGTGTGATAGTGCGCGATGTGCTGGTGGTTGTCGCGGATCGTGTGGATGACATCGCCCTCCATGATCTGCATGTGGTAGATGTCGTAGAGCAGCTTGAACCGCGGCGACCCCACCATCTCCACGAGCTTCACCCCCCACGCCGTATGATCGCACTGATAGTCGGGGTGATTCACCTTCGAGTTGAGCAACTCCATGCACACCGTGACCCCAGCCTTCTCGGCCGCGGGCATGAGCTGCTTCAAGCCCTTCGCGCAGTTCTCCAGCCCTTCCTGATCGCCCAGTCCGTCGCGGTTGCCGGAGAAGCAGATGATGTTGGGCCACTTCTCCGCCGCGACCTGCGTGATGCGCTCCTCGTACGCGGGGATGAGCCAGCTGTGGTTGTCCACGCGGTTCCACCCTTTCGGGATGCCGCCCGGGCCGGCCTGGCTCACCATGGCGCACATCAGGCCATGCTTCTTGATCGTCGCGAAGTCCGTCGGCCCGATCAGCTCCACGGAGTGCAACCCGATGCGCTTCGCATTCGCCGCGAGGTCGTCGAGCGGCATGTCGTTGAAGCACCAGCGACACACCGACTGCTTGATCGGGCTCGCCGCACCGCGCGCGGGGATCACCGCACTCTCGAGCGCCGAGCGCTGCAGCGCGCCGCTCGACGCACACGCAGCGGCGCTCCCCAAACCAGCGAGCGCCCCGCCGACCATCGCGCTCTGCTGCATGAACTCCCGTCGCGTTGGCATACGACGGTCACCCATTGCTCGGCGGCGCGCTCATCGAGCGGCGCGCCAGGAAGAGCATGAGGACGCCGAAGACGATCATCACGGCGCCCCACCACAGATTGACGTTCGTCCCCGACGCGGCGCGCTCGGAGCCCACCAGGCCGTAGCCGGCGAGCATCAGACCGAGCAGCGTGAACAGGCCGCCGATTGGCGCTCTGATGTCGAGACCTTCCGGTGCATTCATGAGCGTGAGACCTCAGCGGAAGATGAGATTGAGACCGACGATCAGGACGATGACGATCAACGCCAGCGACGTCGGGCGCTTGAGCCAGGGGAGATCGCGGTCCTTCGGCTTCTCCGTCAGCGAGTAGACGAGCCCCGTCAGCTCCCCGTCGGGGCGCGGCCGCGTCACGAGGCTGACGATGATCGTGACGACGAAGCAGGTCGTCCAGGCGACGATCGCCGTCCAGAACGTCTGCGCCAGCTCGCTCGGGTAGGTGTGGATCACACCGAAGTAGCCGCCCTTGACGCCAGGCACCGCGCCGACCGGCAGCGTCAGCCCGTGGTGCACCGCGGCGCCGATCGTCCCGGACAGCAGGCCGAGGAAGGCGCCGTGTCCCGTCGAGCGCTTCCAGAACATGCCGAGGAAGAAGGTGGCGAAGAGCGGCGCGTTCACGAACGCGAACACGAGCTGCAGCAGGTCCATGATGTTGTTGAACGAACCGGCGACGTACGCCGCCGCGATCGACAACAGGATGCCGCCCACCGTGGCCACGCGTCCCATCCACAGATAGTGCTGGTCGGTGGCGCCCGGCTTGATGTGGCTCTGGTAGATGTCGTACGTCCACACCGTGTTGAAGGCGGTGACGTTACCCGCCATTCCCGACATGAACGACGCGAGCAGCGCCGTGAGTCCGAGGCCGAGCATACCGGCCGGGAACAACTTCACGAGCATCATCGGCGTCGCGAGGTCGAAGTCGAGCACCGTCCGCCCCGCCGCGTCCACGAGCGGCGCACCGCTCGCCGTCATCTTCGCCGGGATCATCCCCTCCGCCCCATGTCCCACCGTGAGGGCGAGGGCGATCATGCCGGGGAGGATGACGAGGAAGGGGAAGACCATCTTCGGGAACGCCGCGATGAGTGGCGTGCGCCGCGCCGCGGTCATCGAGTCCGCCGCCATGGCGCGCTGCACGACGAGGAAGTCGGTGCACCAGTAGCCGAACGAGAGCACGAAGCCGAGCCCCATCACGAGCCCGAACCACTCGACACCGATCGGGTTGGTCGACGCGTGCGTCATGCCGCGCCAGGCGTGCGTGTACGAGCCCTCGGGGAGCCCGTTCGTCACCGCCGCCGCGTTGAGCTTGGCCGTCAGCCCCGCCCATCCGCCCACCGAGTTGAGCCCGAGCCCGACGAGGGGCGCGAACCCGAACACGATGAGGAAGAACTGCAGCACTTCGTTATAGATGGCGCTCGTGAGGCCGCCGAGCGTGACGTAGGCGAGCACGATGGCCGCCGACGCGAGCACGCTGGTGTTGAAGCTCCAGCCGAGGAGGAGGTTGAACAGCTTCCCCATGGCGTACATCGAGATGCCCGAGGAGAAGATCGTCATCACGGCGAACGACACCGCATTCAGCGTGCGCGTCTTCTCGTCGAACCGCAGCTTCAGGTACTCAGGGACGGACCGCGCGCGCGATCCATAATAGAAGGGCATCATGAAGATGCCGACAAAGAGCATCGCCGGGATGGCCCCGATCCAGTAGAAGTGGCTCGTGGCGATACCGTACTTCGCCCCGGACGCGCCCATGCCGATGACCTCCTGCGCGCCGAGGTTCGCCGAGATGAACGCGAGGCCGGTCACCCAGGCAGGCAGTGTCTTGCCCGCGAGGAAGAAGTCGGTGCTCGTGCGCATGACGCGCTTGAGCGCGAAACCGACTCCGAGCACGGCCGCGAAGTAGACGGCCATGATCGCGTAGTCGATTCCCGCCAGATGAGTGATCGGATTTCCTTCCATGAGTTTTTGAGACGTGTGGGAGGAGCGTGCGGTAGGGACGTCCTTGGGGGGCGATGGGACCGGAGGGAGGTCCGCAGTCGCCGAGCCGGCGGGGAATATGTTGCTCAACCCGCCTGGCGAAAGGGTTTTTTTGCGGGAATGCGGGAGTGCCGGAATGGCCGAATGCGGAACGACGTCGCTGGGGTCAGAGCTGGGGTGAGGAAACGGCCCCGGGAGCAAGAAGCTTCCGGGGCCTTCCGATCAGCCATCACCGATAGCCGTTACCCGCCCTTCAAAATCTCCCTGAACAACGCGATCGCCCTCGGGTCGCCGCTCTCGCCGAGCCAGAACAGCGCCTTGCGTCGTACGGCGGGGTCGCGATTCGTGCGCGCCACCTGGAGCAGCGGCTCCACGCCGGCGCGCCCGCGCAGCTGCGAGAGCGCGAAGACGGCCGCGCTCCGCGCGTCGTCCCGGTCGTCGCCGTCGTCCGCGGCGGCGAGATCGTCGTCATTGCCGGCGAGCTTCGCCGCCGCGAACTGGCCGGCCCAGAACGTCGCGTCGTGCCGCACCGAACGGGGCACACGCGCCGTGTCGGTCGCGATCGCGAGCAGCTGCGGCCACACGGACGCGCTGTCGGCCAGCACGGCGGCCGTGATCGCGTGTTTGGCGACGTTGCCCTCCGTGCTGTCGGCGAGGGCGAGGAAGAATGCGGCTGCCTCTCGGCTCGATACCGCGCCGAGCTCCGTCGGGCGCTCCTCGCTCGACCGCGCCGGTCCGACGCTGACGCGCACACTCGTGATCGTCCCGCCCTCGATGCGCAGGCGCACGCGCGCCGGACCCGGCTGGCAGAATGGCGCCATCCCGTCCGAGCTCCGGCCGTACCAGTTGCCGAAGTGCATCCCGCTCCCGAACGAGAACGACTCCCGTCCGTCGCCGCAGGTGCCCGGCCGCGCCGTGTAGTGCAGCTCGGCCACTCCCGTCCCCACGGCGCGCACCCGCTGCGCCAGCGACTGCGCCCGCACCGGCACCGCCACCACGCTCGCCACAGACGCGAGCACGAGGCACTTCACTCGAATCGACGCGTTCATTTCACCACCAAGTCCGTGATGAGCTGCCTCACGCGCGGATCATCTTTCTGGGCAAGCCAGAACAATGCTTTCTTCCGCATGTCGCGATCGGCATCGTTGCGCACGATCTCGATCAGCGCATTCGTCGCTGCTTCTTCGTTGCGCTGCGACAGCACGAAGATCACGTGCTCGCGCAGCCGCCGTTCGCTCGTGGCCGTGTAGAGCGCCTTGAGGTCGGCCACCTTCGCGTCCCCCTGGCCGGCCCAGAACACCGCCTTGCGGCGCACCTCGATCGGCTGCTGATCGTCGCGTGCTTTTGCCAGCAACCAGCGCGTGCCCTCGTTGTCCCTGCGCTGCGACACGGAGAACAGCACCCGATCCTTCAGCGTCTCGCTCTCGACGCGGTTGAACAGCGACTCGAGGAACGCTTCGTCCGCCTTCGACGGCTCCCCCTGGCTCAGCGCGAAGATCGCCGACTTCCGCACGGCGTCCGTCTCCTTGTCGTTCGCCGCGACGGTGCGCACCACGGCGCGCGACTTCTCGTCGTCACGCTGGCCGAGCCAGAATACCGCTGCCTTCCGCACGGATTCGGATCCGTCGCGTGCGAGCCCCGTCAGGGCGGGCACGCCAGCGTCATCGGGGATCGCTGACAGCGCACCGGCCGCTGCTCCCTCCAGCCCGTTGCCGGGCCCCACATCATCCGCCGAGCTTCCCTCCTTCCCACTCGATCGCGCGAGCTCGACGAGCGGCGCGACCATCGAGGCGTCGCCGAGCGCGCCCGACCAGTGCACGGCACGGCGACGCGTCTCGCGTGAGAGTGACGCCGTGCGGCCGAGGCGCAGCATCTCGGGCGCGACGTTCGCGCTGTCGGCGACCGCGGCGGCGAGCATCGGGCTGTTTCGCGCTCTCCCGCCCTCATCCAGCGCCGGCACGATCGAGAGGAAGTACGCCGCCGCTTCCGCGGCCGGCACGGTGCCGAGATCGGTGACGCCGCTCGACGCGCTGGACCACGAGCCGGCGACGCGCGTCCGCACGCCGACGACACGGTGTCCCTCCACCGTCAGCGTCACGCGCGCCGGCCCATGCTCGCAGCGCATGTTCGACCACCCGCCGTACGACTCCGTGTTCGTCCCGAAGTACATCGACCTGCCGATGGTTACGCCGTCGCGTCCGTCGCCGCACACGTTGCTGCGCGTCGCGTACGTGAGGCGCACCTCGCCATCCGGCGCGGCGGCGACGCGCCGCGCGATGCTCGATCCTGCCTGGGCGCCGAGCGCCGGCGCCAGCGTGACTGCCGCTGCGAGCGTGACGCTCGCGACTGAGAGGGTGCGCATCGCGCTCACCGTGGGCCGTTGATGATCTCGAGCAGGAAGTCCTTCACGCGCGGATCGTTCGACTGGCCGAGCCAGAAGATCGCCTTCTTCCGCATCTCGCGATCGGGATCGCTCTTGGCGATCTGCATCAGCCGGTCGATGGCCGCGCCGTCGCGCTTCTCCGACAACACCCAGATGAGCTGCCCCTTGAGCTCGGGGTCGGTGAGCTTCGGGTAGAGCGCGACGAGATCCGCCGTCGTCACGCCCGCCTGCCCGGCGCTGAAGATCGCCTTCTTGCGCGTCTCGACGGAGTGTTTGGGATTCGCCGCGACCTCCATCAGCCACTTGTCGTTCCCCTCGCCGCGCATCTGCGACAGCGAGAAGAGAATCTTCTGCCGGATTGACTCCGCGCTGCTCCCCTCCGGCGCGTCGGCGAGCTTGTCGAACATGCCGCGCAGGAACGCCGCGTTCTCCGGCGACTTTTGCTGGCCAAGCCAGAACACCGCCTTCTCGCGGACGCTCTCAGGCGCTTTCGGGTCCTGGGCGATGGCGCGCACCGCGGCCTGGCCGCGGGCCGAGTGCTGCTGCATGAGGGCGAACACGGCCTGCTCGCGCATCTCGTCGTCCTGCGTGCTGGATGACATGATCTGCTCCAGCGCCGTCGCCGCCTTGTCCGTGTTCACCTGCCCCAGCCAGAACACGCCCTTCTTCCGGACCTCTCGGCTCGGGTCGTTCCGCACGACGTCGAGCATGAT
This sequence comes from Gemmatimonadaceae bacterium, assembly GCA_036383935.1. GTDB lineage: Bacteria > Gemmatimonadota > Gemmatimonadetes > Gemmatimonadales > Gemmatimonadaceae > AG11. The sequence goes on from DASVNI010000453.1 coordinate 6,054, forward strand.
GTCTTCCGTCTCGGGAGTGCGCTTCTGCGACAGGAGGAAGACCGCCTTCTCGCGCAGCCCCGCCGAGCAGGCGTCGCGCTTCGCCAGCACCTGCTTGAGGATCGGCACCGCGCCCTCGGCGTTCATCTGCAGGAGCGCGTTGAGGGCGGCCATGCGTTGGTCGTCATCGTCGTCGCCCGAGCGCGAGCAAGCCTGCTCCGTCGTTCCCTTCGCCCGGTTCGCGATGTCCGCTGCCGACTGGTCGTCGCCCTGCCGCGCCAGCGCGCCCTTGATGCGCACCGTGAGCGCGTCCGCATCCCCGCGCGTGGCAGCCTTCGGATAACGCCGGCGCTGCTCGTCGAGCACACGCAGCGCGTCGCGCAGTTGCCGCGGCTCGCCGATGCTGTAGTTGGCGTACGCCTCCCAGGACATCGCGTCGCCGGCGTACGTCGACTTGGGATACTTGTCGACGATGAGCGCGAACGACTTGGCCGCGGTGCGATAGTCGCCGCGATTGAGCTGCTCGCGGGCGGCGCGGTAGAGCGAGTCGGCCGGGTCGTCGGCCTGCCAGGGGGCGCGCGGCTGCGTCGCGAAGGTCTCGACCGCAGCGGCACCCCACGACGCCGAGCCGACCGGCGCGTTCGCGGCATCGGCGCCGCGAGTCGAAGCGGCGATCGTCGCCGCGAGGATCAGTGCTCTGAACATGATGACTGTCACGTGGTGATGTATGGAGGCTGACTCGCGAGCCGTCTCACGAGGTGGCCGAACCGGCGGGCACCGCGGAGCGCAGGCGCGGGAGCAGATCGCGATCGCGCATCGCGCGGTCGATCAGATCACGCTCGCTGTCCTGCAGCGGTGTGCCGGAGAGTTGAACGATCTGCGC
>DASVNI010000454.1:0-4675 GCA_036383935.1 Gemmatimonadaceae bacterium
GTGGTCCGCATCATGGACTACGGGAAGTACAAGTTCGAGATGGCCAAGCAGGCCCGTCTCGCGAAGAAGAAGCAGCACGTGATCGAGCTCAAGGAGGTCAAGTACCGCCCGGGCATCGACGATCACGATTTCGACACGAAGACCCGGCATGCGCGCCGGTTCCTCGAAGAGAAGAACAAGGTGAAGGTGACCATGATGTTCCGTGGTCGGCAGGTCGCTCACCCCGAGCTCGGTCAGGCCGTTCTCGATCGGGTGAGCAGTGAGTTGGCGGACATCGCGAAGATCGAGAGCGCGGGCCGTCTCGAAGGGAAGTCCATGACGATGATTCTCACGCCCAAATAAAGAGAGCGTGCAATGCCGAAGATGAAGACGCACAAGGGCGCGACGAAGCGCTTCAAGACGACCGGCTCTGGAAAGGTGAAGCGGTTCAAGGCCTTCAAGAGCCACATCCTCACCAAGAAGACGTCCAAGCGGAAGCGGAACCTGCGCCGCGCCGGGCTCATCGCCACCAACGGCGAGCAGAAGCGAATCAAGCGCCTCATTCAGGCCGCGTAACAGGAGCCGATCATGCCACGCGCCGTATCGAACGTCCCGCGCCTCAAGCGCAAGAAGCAGGTCCTCAAGCACGCGAAGGGCGCCTTTGGCGCTCGCTCCAAGCTGTGGAAGGCCGCCAAGGAAAACGTAGAAAGGGGTTGGAAATACGCGTACCGCGATCGCAAGAATAAGAAGCGCGACTTCCGTCGCCTCTGGATCGTGCGTATCAACGCCGCCGCGCGTCAGCACGACATGAGCTACAACGTCTTCATCAACGGTCTCGGTAAGGCTGGCATCGAGATCGACCGGAAGATCCTCGCCGACATCGCCGTGCGCGATCCGGAAGCTTTTGGCGCGATCGCCGACAAGGTGCGCGCCGCCCTGAACGCTGCGTAATTAGATTCACCGCAGGCACCTCGGCGGCGGCGCGACCCTGGGTCACGCCGCCGCCGTTTCTTTTCCGATGCCCCACGCAATGCTTTCCGATTCTTCTTCTCCGACGCTCGCGCAGTACCTGCAGGCCGCGGCTGATCTCGCGCAGCGCGGCGTCGCCGCGCTCGGCGCCGCGGCGAACGCCGACGCCCTCGAGGAGACCCGCATCCAGTTCCTCGGCGACAAGCGCGGCGAGCTTCTCACGCTGCAGAAGGCGCTCGGCAGCCTTCCGGGCGCGGAGCGCCGCGATGCCGGCCGTGCCTTCAACGAGGCGAAGACCGCGCTCACACAGGCACTCGAGGAACGCCGCGCCGCCCTCCAGCGCGGTACGACGGCGCGGCTGCAGATCGACCCCACGATGCCCGGGCGTCAGCGCTGGGTCGGAGGGAAGCATCCCGTCACCGTGGTCATCGACGAGATCGTGGGAATCTTTCGCGAGCTCGGCTTCACCGTGGCACTCGGGCCGGAGAGCGAATCGGAGTGGTACAACTTCGGCGCGCTGAATTTCCCGCCCGATCACCCGGCGATGGACCTGCACGACACCCTCTACCTCGGTGAGGGCACGCTGCTGCGCACCCATACGTCGCCCGTGCAGATCCGCACGCTGCAACGCCATGCGCCGCCGATCAGAATTCTCGCGCCGGGCACCGTCTTTCGCCGCGATCCATTCGACGCGTCGCACGCGCCGGCGTTCGCGCAGATCGAAGGGCTGGCCGTCGACGAGGGAATTTCCTTCGTCGACCTGAAGGCCACGCTGACGCACTTCGCCCGTCGCTTTTTCGGCGCCACGCGGACGCGTTTCCGCCCGAGCTTCTTCCCCTTCACGGAGCCGTCGGCGGAGATGGACGTGCAATGCCGGCTCTGCGCGGGGCGCGGCTGCTCCGCGTGCAAGGGTACTGGATGGATGGAGATCCTCGGCTCCGGGATGGTGCATCCCAAGGTGCTCGAGGCCGCGGGTATCGACAGCGAGCGCTACACCGGTTGGGCGTTCGGCATGGGGCCGGCGCGCATCGCGATGCAGCGTTACGACCTGCCAGACATCCGTCTCCTCTACGATTCCGACGTGCGCTTCCTCGAGCAGGTGGCCGAATGAACGCCTCGGTCGAGTGGCTGAATGCATTCCTCGACGCGCCGAGAACGGCGCGCGAGCTTCGCGATCTCCTCACTGCGCACACCGCGACAGTCGAGGAGATGATCGCCCTGCGCGCTGATCTCGTGCCGATCATCGTCGCGCGCGTCGTCGAGGAGCGTCCGCATCCCGACTCCGACCACCTGCATCTCACGAAGGTGGACATGGGGACGGGAGAGTACGTCGACGTGGTCTGCGGGGCACCGAACGTCGCGGCGGGGAAGCTCTACCCCTTCGCGCCGACGGGCACGGTCATGCCAGGCGGCCTGAAGATCGAGAAGCGGAAGATCCGCGGGCAGACCTCCAACGGCATGCTGTGCTCGGCACGTGAGCTGGGACTGGGGCAGGAGCACGAGGGCATCCTCGAGCTCACGGTCGACGCGGCACCCGGCACTCCGCTGCTCCAGGTGATGTCGCTCGGCGACACGCGCCTGGTCGTGGACGTGCTTCCCAACCGCCCCGATCTCCTGTCGCATCTCGGGCTCGCGCGCGAGGTCGCCGCGATCACCGGCGCTTCCCTCGATCTCCCTGACATCGGCGCCTCCGACGTCGAGATTCCCGCGCCGAAGCGCTTCCGTCGCGCGGGCAATGCCGGCGGCATCGTGCTGCATCTCGAGGACGCGACGCTCGCCACGCGCTACATGGGCATCGTCATCCGCGGCGTTCGTGTCGGCCCCAGCCCACAGTGGCTCGTCGATCGACTCGCCGCAGTCGGGTCGCGCTCGATCAACAACGTCGTCGATGCGACGAACTACGTGCTGCACGAGCTCGGGCAGCCCACGCACGCCTTCGACCTCGGCAAGTTCGACCTCGACACGAAGCTGCCCGAGAAGACGGTCGTCGTGCGCAGCGCCAAAGCAGGCGAGACGCTCGTCACGCTCGACGGTGTGAAGCGCGAGCTCAATCCCGAGATGACCGTGATCGCCGACGCCAACGTGCCCGTTGGACTCGCCGGTGTGATGGGTGGCAAAGATACCGAGGTCGGGCCGGAGACCACCGACATCTTCATCGAGTCGGCGACCTTCGCACCGCTGCGCACGCGGCGCACGCGCCGCCTCGCCGGGCTCTCGACGGACGCGAGCTATCGCTTCGAGCGCGGTGTGGATGCGGCACTCGCTCCCCGTGCACTGGATCGAGTGGCGCGCCTCGTCATCGCGCTCGCGGGCGGGCGTGTCGAGAGCGCGCCTGTCGATCTCTACGCCGGCGATGCGCCGCCGCAACTACTCGTGCTCCGCACGCAGCGCATGCAGCGCGTGCTCGGAGTCCCCTTGCACGCCGAGCATGCGGCGGCGCTGCTCCGCAGCGTCGGTTGCGTCGCCGACGTCGAGGACTCCGGGAACGCGGTGCGCTGCGTAGTGCCCACCTGGCGGCTCGATCTCGTCGGCGAGATCGACCTCATCGAGGAGATCGCGCGCCTCAACGGCTACGAGCGGCTCCCCGACGAGATCCGCCCCTATCGGCCGGGCACGTCCACCGACGCGCCGCTCTGGACGACGAGCGCGCGACTGCGCGACATGCTCTGCGCGGCCGGTTTGCTCGAGGTTCGGCCCATCCCGTTCGTCAGCGCGGGCGACGATCACGTGCGCCTGCTCAACCCGCTCGCCGAGAACGAGGCGCATCTCCGCAGCACGCTGCTCGAGTCCCTCGCGCGTCGCGCCGAGTACAACCTGACGCACATGCAGGGCAACGTTCGGATCTTCGAGATCGGCTCCGCCTTCGCCCCGGGCGACCCGCTCCCGGACGAGACGGTGCGCGTCGCCCTGCTGGTCATGGGCGATCGCGATCCGGTGCACTTCGCCGGCCCCGCATCCGCTCCGTTCGACGCCTGGGACGCGAAGGGGCTCGCCGAGCAGACCGCTCGCGCGGCATTCCCCTCCAGCGACCTCGCGCTCGATCCAGCCGAAGAGGAGTCGGATCTGCTCTGGAAGGTGATGGTCAATGGCGAGCGTCGTGGCGAGGTTCGACGCCTCGCCCTCGACGCTCCCGTCTGGGCCAAGCCTGCTTTCGGCGTGGAGATCGTGCTCGGCGCGATGCCGAACGGGGACGTGGCGCCGCCGGGCGAACACGCTCACGGCGCCGCGGAGGAGGCGCCGGTCCGTACGACTCGGCCCTACCGCGCACTTCCGGCGACTCCCGCCGCGGAGTTCGATCTCGCGCTGCTGCTGCCGCACGGCGTCCTGGCCGCGCAGGTGGAGCGGACGATCCGGGCGGCCACGGGCGATCTTCTCGAGCGCATCGAATTGTTCGACCTGTACGAGGGCGCCGGCATCGACGCGGGTCACCGCTCGGTCGCGTGGCGATTGACGTTGCGCCACCCGGAGCGCACTCTACGCGACAAGGAAATCGAGGGCCGCCGCGCCAGGATCCTTGCCGCGCTCCAGCAGGAGCTGAATGTCCGACAGCGAACGACCTGAAATCACTGCCTTCCGCGACCTCGAGCAGATCGTCCGTCACCTCGGCGACGAGCTCGCCGGGTTCCGGCGCCGCGCCCTGCTGGCCGAGTCGCGCCTGCGTGAGCTGGAGAGCGAGGAGGTAGCCCCCGACGTGAAGGAACAGCGCGCGCTGGATGAGCGGGTCACG
>DASVNI010000455.1:0-18432 GCA_036383935.1 Gemmatimonadaceae bacterium
TCGTCGTCAAGGACAAGCTGGTGTTCGCCAAGGGGTACGGGTATCGCGACTACGGCAAGAAGCTGCCGTACACCGTGAACACCACGCAGCCGATCGCGTCGAACTCCAAGCTGTTCACCGCCGTCGCGGCGGGGATGCTCGTCGAGGAGGGGAAGCTTCGCTGGGACGAGCCGATCAAGCGCTTCGTGCCCTCGGTGCGCTTCCATGACGACGAGCTCGATCGGTCGATCACGCTGCGCGACATGCTCTCGCACCGCTCGGGCGTCACGCGCCACGACCTGATCTGGTACAAGTCGCCGTTCACGCGGCAGGAGCTGTGGGACCGGCTGCGCTATCTCGAGTCGTCGGCGCCGATCCGCACGACGTTCCTCTACAACAACCTGATGTACACGGCGGTCGGCTCGGTGATCGAGCAGGTGAGCGGAACGCCCTGGGAGCGCTTCGTCCAGACGCGGATCTTCGATCCGCTCGGCATGACGCATTCGACGCTCACCATCGAGGACAACATCAAGGGGCCCGAGCCCGCCGTGCCGTACAGCGAGAAGCGCGACAGCGCGGTGCTCTACCGGCAGCCCTACTACACGGCGGAGCGCGCGATCGCGCCCGCCGGGGCGATCAACTCGAACGTGCAGGATCTGTCGCGGTGGGTGATCGCGCTGCTCAACGGTGGCCGCGTCGACGGGAAGCAGGTGATCCCGGAAGCGGTGCTGCGCGAGACGATGGCGCCCTCGATCGCGATGCCGAACAGCGCGCTGGCGAGCCGCGGCTGGGGTGAGCTGCTGAACTCCGCCTACGGCATGGGGCGATGGACCGGCTCCTACCGCGGTCACCTCATCGCCTACCACGGCGGCGACCTGCCGGGGTTCCATTCGCAGATCTCGATCATGCCGAACGACTCGATCGGGGTGATCGTGCTCGTGATCGGCGATCAGGTGGCGCCGATGTACAACGGGCTGACCTATGGCATCTACGAGCGGCTGCTCGGGATGTCGCTCACCCCGTGGTCGGACCGGCTGAACACGATCCGGCTCAAGAACAAGGCGGCGGGGACGCAGGCGCGCACGACGGCGACGGCGGGGCGCATTCCGAACACGCATCCCTCGCACGCGCTCGACGACTACGTCGGCGAGTTCGAGCACCCGGCGTACGGCGTGCTGACGATCGCGCGTGCCGACACGGCGCTCACGTTCGACCTGCACGGCATCAAGATGCCGCTCTCGCACTTCCACTACGACCGCTTCGACACGCCCGACGACGAGGAGGACGGGAAGTTCTCCGTCAACTTCCGCACGAACCCGATGGGCGAGGTGGACGGCGCCGATCTCTCGCTCGACGAGGCGGCGGTCACCTTCACGCGCCGCGTCCCGCCGGCGCTCGTCGCCGAGGCGACGCTGCGGCCGTACGCCGGCGCCTATCGTTCGCCGAGCGGCGGTAAGGTGGAGGTCGTGTACCGGCCAGGGGCGGGTCTCGTCCTACCCGGCGCCAGGCCGACCGAGCTCGTGGCGTGGCGGCCGCATCAGTTCCGGGTGAAGGAGTACGCCGACGTCGTCATCTCGTTCGACGTCGAGGGCGATCGCGTGACGGCGATGCGCCAGCGCGACCCGAGCGGCGAGTACGTCTTCCCGCGCGACGGTGCGGTGCAGCAGGCTGGTCAGCCGGCGCGCCCTGAAACGGGGAAGCCACCGAAGCCGTAGTGTCTCCAGTGCCGCGAGGCTTCCGGTGAGCGGTTCCCGGGCGAGCGCGGCCGTGCTCTGGAGGAGCAATGCGCATTCTGTGGACGTTCGCGAAAGTCGTGTTCGGGCTCGCCCTCCTGATCCCCCTCGGGATCATCGTCGCCGCGACGGCGTTCGGGATCCTCGGCGTGATGATCGGGCTCGCGGTGCTCGCGCTCAAGCTGGCGGTGTTCGGCCTGGTGGGGTATGCGGTGTTCAGGGTCGTGCGGCACCTGATCGCGCCCGCGCCGCAGCCGGGAAGTCCGGTGATCCGGGATCTGCCCCCGGTCGACCGGCACTATGAGGCGGCGATGCGAGAGCTCGACGCGGAGCTCGGGCACACGTCGCGGACGTGACGTCGACGCGGTAGCGGCGGAAGTCGATGAACGACGGCGGGGCGCCCGATCTTCCGGGCGCCCCGCCGCGCTTCGTTCGCCGTCTGTCGCCGTGGAATTCGAATCAGCGCAACGTCCGGAATGCCGCGCGCAACTCGTTCACGAAGAGATCGGGCTGCTCCCACGCGGCGAAGTGGCCGCCTCGCTCGAGCTTGTTGTAATAGATGAGCTTCGGATACGCCTGCGCCGCCCAGCTCTTCGGGACCTGATAGACCTCGTCGGGGAATGCGCTCACCGCGACGGGAATGCCGACATGCTTCGGCGCGAAGAAGGCGAACTTGTTCTCCCAGTAGATGCGCGCCGAGGAGACGGTCGTGTTCGTCAGCCAGTAGAGGGTCAGGTTGTCGAGAATGTCATCGCGCGTGAGTCCTTCGTGCTGACCTTGGAAGACGCGCGTGATGAGCTCGTAGCTGCGCGCATCGTGGTCGAGGAGCCACGCGGCAAGACCGGTCGGCGAATCCGCCATTGCGTAGATCGTCTGCGGACGCAGCGCCATCTCCTGGGCGTAGCCCGTGCCGTGCTTGTAGAAGAAGGCGAGCTGCTCCCATGCGTGTCGCTCGTCGGCCGAGAGATCGGCCGGCGGATTGCTCCCCGATTGAATCGCCTTGTCGATCTCTGGCGGAACGGCGAACGCCCAGTTGAGATGAATGCCGAGCAACCCAGGAGGCGCCTGCGTCCCCATCACGTCGGTGACCATGGCGCCCCAATCCCCGCCCTGCGCGACATAGCGCGTGTAGCCGAGGCGCTGCATGAGCTCCGCCCAGGCGGCCGCGATGCGCGGAGGGCCCCAACCGGTCTCGGTCGGCTTGCCGGAAAAGCCGTAGCCCGGAAGCGACGGGATCACCACATGGAATGCGTCCGCGGCACTTCCGCCGTGCGCCGTGGGGTTCGTCAGCGGATCGATGATCTTCAGCAGCTCGATGACCGACCCCGGCCATCCGTGCGTGATGATGAGCGGCAACGCGTCCGGATGTTTCGAGCGAACATGGATGAAGTGGATGTCCAGCCCGTCGATCGTCGTCATGAACTGCGGCAGCGCGTTCAGCTTCGCTTCGACCTTACGCCAGTCGTGCTCCGTTGCCCAATAGCGAGCGAGCGCCTGCAGGGTGGTGAGCTGTACGCCTTGCGATGCATCGGCGACAGTTTCCCGTTCGGGCCAACGCGTCGCCTTGATCCGTCGACGCAGGTCGGCAAGCTCGGTGTCGGGAAAGCTCACTCGAAAGGGACGAATATCGCTCGACTCTCCCTCCGTCGGCGTCTCGACTTCATGCACTACATCAGTCATGGCATCCACTCTCCGGGAATCCCGATCGAATCGGGCGTCAAAGGGTAGAAGCATTGCCGGCGTACGCTGCATGCGACCTTCGGCCCACTCGTCCATGCATTCACGCCAGGCGATCGGCTCGCCGCTTTCGCGTCCGGTTAGTGCGCCGGTATGATTGAGCGTCCTCCACGCGAGTAAGTCATGCGTCTCATTCTCCGCATCCTGATCAACGCGGCCGCCTTGTGGGTCGCGGTGCACTTCGTCTCCGGTATTCACTTCACCGGGAGCACGACGAGCCTGCTCGGCGTCGCACTCGTGTTCGGCATTCTGAATGCGATCGTGCGTCCGATCCTGTTCATCTTCTCGCTGCCGCTGTTGATCGTGACGCTCGGCCTGTTCACCTTCGTGCTGAACGCGATCGTGCTGCTGCTGACGAGCGCACTGTCGTCGCGGATGGGGTTGGGTTTCTCCGTCGACGGATTCGGTGCGGCTTTCTGGGGCGCCATCGTCATCAGCGTCGTGAGCATCGTCCTGTCGCTCTTTGTGCGGGATTCGCACAGGGACGCAAAGGACTAGCGGGCGCTGCCGAGCGTTCGAACCGTGAAAGCCGAGCGCCCCAGCAAGACCGCTCACCTCGTCGCACTCGGCCGCGCCATGGCCGACGCGGGGCTCTCGCACGTGCCGAACTTCCACGACCCGACGGCGCGCGTCTTTCTCACCGACAAGGGACGGCAGAGCCTCGCGAAGACGGAGCATGCCGCGCGCGAGGGCACGCGCGGCTTCCGCATCGAGATGGCGCGCGTGATGGCCGACATGATCGCCCTCCGCACCGCGGCGATCGACGCCGCCGTGCGCGGTGCGATCGGCGAAGGCGTGAGGCAGCTCGTCATCCTCGGCGCCGGTTACGACGGGCGGGCCTGGCGACTGCCCGAGCTTGCGGGGGTGAAGGTGTTCGAGGTGGACCACCCGGCTACACAGGGCGACAAGCGCGCACGCGTGGCCGGCCTGCCTCCCGCCAAGGGCATCGTCACTTTCGTTCCGGTGAACTTCGAGCGGGACGCGCTCGGCGATGCGCTGGAGCGCGCGGGCCACGACCGCTCGGCGCCGACGTGCTGGATCTGGGAAGGGGTGGTCATGTACCTCACGCGCGATGCGATGCGCGCCACGCTCGCCGCCGTCGCCGAGCGGAGCGCGCCGGGGTCGACGCTGATCATCAACTACCACACGGAGCGCCGCGGACTGTTCGCTCAGCTCATCTTCCGCTTGATCGGCGAGCCGCAGATCAGCGCCTGGACGCCGAACGAGATGGCCGCCGATCTGCGCTCAGCGGGGTTCGATGTGCGCGAGGATTCGGGAATGACGGATTGGAACGCGCGATTCGCGCAGCGCAGCGCGAGGGTCGAGCGCGGGTTCTACATGCGCGTCGTGGTCGCGCGGAAGGAATAGGGCGAAAGCGAGGCGGCGTCGCCTCGCTTTCGCCTCGTCGCGCTAGTGCACGTTCAGTGGTGCAGCCTTACCCAGCGTGAGTGTGACCTGATTGGGATTCGCCGTGAAGCCCGGCTGGATGTCGACCCCGGCCGTGGCCTTCGCGAGCGCCGGCGACAGCTTCGCGAGCTCCAGGTTCAGCGGCCTGGATACCGGAACGGTCTGGCCGTTGATCCTGTTGAGGAACTGGCCGATGAAATCCGTTCCGCTCAACGTCGCGACGAGGTTGTTGGCCGCGGTCGCCGCGTCGCCCGTGAAGTTCCTGCCCGCGGGGCGATAGACCTTCGGCTGGACGCGCACGGCAGCCACGCGCAGCGTCTTGTTCTGCACGTCGACGTCCCCGAGAATCGTGAGGTCGAAGAACAGCTGGAACTTCGGATCCCAACCGCTCGGCGCTGGGCCCGGAGTGCGGATCTGTGTCTCGAGGTGGTTGCCCGGGAGCACCCACTTGAATGAGAAGCCGCGTCCGTCCCAGCCGGCGTACAGCGGTCCGTCCGGAACGAGCGTCAGCCCGTTGTTTCCGGTGCGAAAGCCGCCGCCGATGTTCTTCTCGTGGAGGAAGGCGAGGGCCTCTGTGCGCATCTTCTCCTTCTGGTCGCCCCAGTAGGCGATGAGCACCGGATGCAGGTCGACCGACATCACGGTTTTCGGCGCGGAGCTGGTTCCACCCATCTGCGTGACCATCGCTCCTGCCGCCCCTCCCGTCCTCATACGCGTCCTGTCGATCGGGATCGTGTTGATGACCGTCACTCTGCCCGACCATGCGTCGTTTGCTACCCGTCCGTACCCTTGGGCAACCATCGCCTGCGGAACTGCACCGAGTAGTGCGAGTCCTACGGCGAGCGCCAGCTGATTCCGAGCTTGCTTGTTCACTGGATTGTCCTCTTGAGGCGTCTTGACGCGTCGTTCGCGCGGCATCGCACGGCCATGCAGAATTGCATCGGGTCGACTTCACCGATGCTCCTGAGAGGCGGGGCGCTGAATATCGGTGCGTCGCCCACTCGCCGCCAGCATGCCTGCCGATTCGCACGTTGTCGCCTTCGTCGTGCGCGGAATACGGATCGGTCGTGTGGAGCGAGCCAGTCACGCAGCGCAACAACCGAGTCGAGCAGGGGTACGACTGGCGCATCATCGCGGAAGTCGTGATGAGCAAACTGCGTTGAATTCATGGCCATGACGCGCCCGACGAACGACGTGACATCGAGTGAGCGCCCGGGACCGGGCCGCGTGGAGCGGCTCTGGGTCAAGCGCGCGCACAGGGGCCCGATGGACGCGCAGACGTCGATCGAGCTCGTGCCGAGTCGCGGCGTGGCGGGGAGCGCCGATCGAGGAGGGCGCCGGCAGGTCACCCTCCTCGAGCGCGAGGTGTGGGAGACTCTGATGCAGGAGCTCGGGAGCGACGCCGGCCCCGAGACGCGGCGCGCCAATGTGCTCGTTTCGGGGATCGATCTCCGCAAGAGCCGCGGGCGCGTGCTGCGGATCGGCCAGGCGCGCCTGCGCATCGCCGGAGAGGTGAAGCCGTGCGAACGAATGGAGGAAGCGGTGCCGGGGCTGCGCGCGGCAATGTTTCCCGAGTGGCGCGGCGGCGCCTTCGCCGAGATCCTCGAGGGCGGATCGGTCGCGCTGGGCGACAGCGTGGCGTGGGAGGAGTCGTAAGCCGGGTCAGCGCACGTAGCGCGGATAGGTGCCCTTGGCCGCGCGCGCATGGCCGAGATCGAGATCCAGCGTGACGAACGGATCGGCGTCGGAGGTGAGGGCGAGCACCGCGCCGTCGGGATCGACGATCCATCCCTCGCCGGCGAAGACGTCGCCGCCCGCGCTCGTTCCACACCGGTTGGACGAGACGCAGAACGCACCGCTCACGATCGCGGCTGCTCGCGCGCCGACGATCCAGCGCTCGCGACTGCTCGCCGGCGTCGCACGCGGAACGACGATGACGTCCGCACCGCGCAATCCATAGTGCCGCGAGAGGTCCAGTCTCCAGAGCTCCGTGCAGATCTGCACGCCGAGCACGGCGTCATCCGCGCGCACGGCATCGAAGACGCCGTCGCCCGGCGCATACCACGCCGCCTCCCAGAAACCATCTTCGTCGGGGAGGTAGCGCTTCTCGTGGATGGAGTGCGTGCACTGCGGCGTCGCGAGGAACGCTTCGTTCAGCCGGCGCGTGTCGCGCTCGATCGGGCGTGTGCCGACGACGAAGGGCGCGCCAAGCTGACGAAGCCTCGCTTCCCATCGGCGATGCACGTCGACGGCACGCTGCCAGACACGCGCATCGAAGTCAGGTGCGGCAGGGAACCAGCGCGCGAACGGCAGCTCCGGCAACAGCACCAGCGCGCTGCGTTCGTCCCGCACGTGTGCGCAGAGCGCCTTCCACTCATCCTCGAAACGATCGCGCTCGTCGGCGAGCTGACAGACGGTGACGCGCACCGGATCAGCGAGTCGACGACGTCATGCTCATGCGCCGCGCGCTCACGTCCTCGAGCACGCGCCAGCTGCGGCCGTCGTCGGGCGACACGATGTTGCGCCAGTGGAAGGAGCTCGGTGTGACGGCGGAGAAGATCCAGCGCTGCGGCAGGCCGCGCGCCGTTCGCGCCTCGAGGAAGATCTCGTCGCCGTCGGTACGCACGCGAAACTCGCGCACGACGTGATTGACTGGGCTGATCCAGATGGAGCGCCAGTTGCCCGCCGAGCGATCGAAGAACCGGATCGTCGTCCCGTACTCCTGCCCATCCGTCGAGGGCGATCCTCGTCGGGGAAAGATCCAGACGTCCTGCGTGGCGCGTCCCTCCAGCACCCAGCCGGCGTGAATCTCTCCCGTGCCGGTGCTGACCGTACCGTCGGCGTTCGCGAAGGTGGCCCCGCTGTCCCAGCTACCGGCGAACTGGCCGAACAAATGGAGCACGCCGGCGTACTCGGCGATCGGTCCACGCGCGAGCAATGCGGCCATGAGGTTGGCGGATGGTCCGGTCGAAGCGACAGGCGACGAGATGCGCCGCGCCGTCATCTCCTGCACCGTGCGCCAGCTTCGTCCGCTGTCCAGCGACGTCTCGCCACGCCACTCGAATGCATCGTGCGTGACGTTCGAGAAGGTCCACCGAAGCGTGCTGCCGTCGTCGCCCGTTCCCTCCTGCACGATGTCGCGTCCGCGCGCTCGGCCGACGAAGGTCGCGACGAAGTTCTGCGCCGGGTTGATCCAGACGACGCGCCACGCCGCGAGCGCCGGGTCGAAGAAGCGGACGGTGGTGCCATACCGGTCGAACGCCGGTGCGACGCCCGCGCGTCGTGCCTCTCGCGGCGGCGAGATCCACACGTCCTGCATCGCTCGGCCCTCGAGCACCCAATCGAAGTGCCACTCGCCGGTACCGGTGTGCGACGTGCCGTCCGCGAGATGATCGACGACGGTGACCGCCCAATCACCGCGCAGCGGTGCATAGAGGAGATGGGCCGAGTCCGACAGGGCGGGGCCGGCAGAGGGGAGCGTGGCGAGGAGCGCCGACGTTGACTGGGCGGCGACGGTCGGGACGAGGCCGCAGGCGAGGAGCGCGACGAATGCGAAGCGCGACATGAGATCCGGCAGCGGGTTGAGCGGAGCGAACGAGTGCGCTCCAGGCTATCCGTGCGCGACGGAGCTCGCTGTCAAAATCTTGCGGAGTCGCGTCACGTCGCGCGACATCGCGTCGCGACGCAGCGCGGATGGCGTGATGCCGAATGCGCGATGAAAGGCCGCGCTGAAGTGGCTGTGGTGCGTGAAGCCGGCGTCGAGGGCAATGGCGCTCAGGCCGCGCTCGGAGTCCATCACCTCGTCCAGCGCTGCGCCGAGTCGCACGCGCAGCTGGTACTGGTGGAGTGAGATGCCGACCGTAGCGCGGAAGACGTGCGCGAGGTGAAACGGAGAGCAACCGATCGCTTGCGCGAGCGTGCGGAGCGTCCAGCGCGTCGTCGCCTGCGAGGCGATGATCAGCTGCGCGGCCTCGGCGACACCGGCGCGCCGTGCCGTCTCGCGACGGTGTGACTCCCGGACATGTTCCGCCGACGCGCGCACGCTCGCGCGGAGCAGTGCGACGGCGCCCTCTTCCACCTCCAGCGCGCTCGCGACGCCGCCGACGATCCGGTGATGCAGAAGCCGGCGCCGAGCGACGACGCGTGGCGGCAGCGGAACCGCCGTCCGCCGGAAGGGAGCGTCGGGCCGCTCGGCCGAGTCCGGATCGAGAGCCTGCAGCGCATCGGCGAGCGCGGTTGGCGCGAGGTCGAGGACGAGGCAGTCGTCGCCGCCGGGCACCGGATGGCTGACCCGGTACGGGCGGTTGGCGGTGAAGAAGACTGCGTGCCCGCGATCGGCGACGACCGCGGCGTTCCGACTCAGATGTTTCAGGAAGACGCCCGATTCGGCGAAGACGACGGAGTGCATCTCCGCCCATTCGATCGGGGCGCAGCCTCCCGCCGGCGCGCAGCAGTGTACGGCGCGCACGCGGACGATGTCGCTGTCGAACAGGATCGTCTGAGCGCGCACGATGGGTCGGCGGTGGATGGCAGCGCGGAGGTGGTCGGGGCTAGAATATCGCCGCGACCGCGGACGTCAACAGGACCGACCCATTCCCAGGAGGAAGGTGATGTCGATGTCGTACGAGCTGGAGGCGAAGCGGATCACGCTCCCGAGCCTGACGCTGAAGACGGTCGTCGTGCACACGGTGACGTACTTCATCGCGGGGATCCTCGCCTACACGATCAACGACTACAAGACGATGTACGCGCAGCCGCCGCTGTCGTACCTGATGCGGCCGACGACGGACCCGATCGTCATGGCGGGGTCGTTGTTCCAACCGATCCGCGGGGTGCTGTTCGCGCTGGCGTTCTATCCGCTGCGCAGCGTCCTGTTCGAGAAGCCGCGCGGATGGCTCACGCTCTGGTGGCTCCTGCTCGCGCTCGGCGTGTTCTCGACGTTCGGTCCCGCGTTCGGCTCGGTGGAAGGGCTGATCTACACCAAGATCCCAACTCGCGAGCAGCTGCTCGGGCTATGGGAGGTGGTGCTGCAGTCGCTGCTGTTCTCATTCATCCTCTACCACTGGGTGAACCAGCCGCAGAAGCGGTGGCTGCCGTGGGCGATGAGCACTGCGTTCGGGCTGGCGATCCTGCTGCCGGTATTGGGTCTATTGACCGCCAGGAGCTGAACGCATTGGGCGGTGCAACTACGGAACGCGGATCTTGAACGGCGATTACGCGGAAAGGGCGGGATCGCTCCGTGTGGGTGCCGAGATCTCTCCGCCGAACCATCTAAGATTTTGAAGTCGTGGATGGAGGGGACTGGTGCGCTGGGTACATCGCACTCGACCCCGAGAGGAATCGATCCTGCCGTTTCCGCGGAATCGCAGTCACAAATCCGCGTTCCGTCGTCGAGAAGGCCACGCAGAAGGGCATCCGAGGCCGTCGCACCAACGCACCAACTCGCTAGCTCACCAACTCACCGCAGTGATATGGTTGATCGATGGCGAGATTGATCTACTCGATGCTCACGTCGCTCGACGGTTACATCGAAGACGCGAATGGGAAGTATGGCTGGGGCGCGCCCTCGGACGCCGAGGTGCACACGTACATCAACGAGCTCGGCTCGTCGGTCGGCACGTACCTGTACGGCCGTCGGATGTACGACGTGATGGTGTACTGGGAGACGGCGGACACCATTCCGAACCAGCCGCCGTTCGTGCTCGAGTGGGCGCGACAGTGGAAGGCGGCGGACAAGGTCGTGTACTCCCGCACGCTCACCGAGCCGCGCAGCGCGCGGACGCGGATCGAGCGGGAGTTCGACATCGAGGCGGTGCGACGACTGAAGGAGAGCGTCGAGGACGACATCACCGTTGACGGCCCGGAGCTCGCGAGCCATGCGCTCCGGGCGGGGATCGTCGACGAGATCCACATGATCATCTGTCCCGTCGTCGTCGGCGGCGGGAAGCGATTCTTTCCCGACGCCGTGCGACTGGAGCTGGACCTGCTGGAGGAGCGCCGGTTCGTCAACGGCGTGGTGGCGCTCCGGTACGCCGTTCGCCATGCGTGAGGTGCGGTCATGTCAGTGACGATTCGACGTTGCAGATATTGAGTGTCGGGAATTCAAGCTGCCCGGGCGGCGGCTTACTTGCGGAAGCAGCTGGGCATCGACGTCGAGCTGGTCGAAGGGCATTATGGCGAGCTGTCGGTGCTCGTCGATGGAGAAGAGGTGATCAGCGGAGGCGCACTCGCCTATCTGGGGGTGCTCCCGACGCTCCACCGCATTCGCGATGCGGTCGCGGCGAAGCTGGAAAGCAGGACGTAGCGCCCCTGGGCAAGCGTGCTCGTCAAACCACTATCTCGTGAGGGCCAGTGAAGCAGACAGCACCGGCCGCTAACCCGGACGCATACGTCGCTGCGCTGACTGGCTGGCGCCGGGCGTGCGTCGAGGAATTGCGTGCGGCAGTCCGCAGCGTGCGCGGGCTGACGGAGACGATCAAGTGGGGCCACCTCGTCTACCTCGCCAAGGGGCCGTTCCTTCTCGCGGCGATCGCTACGCTCGCGTGCAGCCGGAACAAGATGACGGCGCACCAGCTGGAGCTGAACGACTTCGCAACCCGATATGCGGCGGCGTGGAGCAGCAGGAATCCGGCGAACGTCGCCGCGTTCTATTCCGAGCGCGGCTCGCTCACGGTGAACGACGGCATGCCGTCCGTCGGACGCGCCGCGATCGCCGCGACGGCGCGCACCTACATGACGGCGTTCCCGGACATGGTCGTTCGGCTCGAGCGGGTGGAAGACGAGAACGGGCTGCTGGTCTTCCACTGGATCTGGACCGGCACGAACAGCGGTCCGGGCGGCACTGACCGATTCGTCCGCATCCGCGGCTACGAGGAATGGACGATGGCTGACGACGGGCACATCGACATATCGAAGGGGCATTACGACGAAGCGGAGTATCAGCGCCAGCTGCGGGGCGGGGCGCCACGGTCATGAGCATGACGACCCCTCCGCTGCCGCCCAGGAAGTACCGCTCGCGCGGACGCATGGTGCTCGCCGTGGTCTTCGTGCTGCTCGCGTCGAGCGCGTGGTGGCAGGTGATCAACGACTTCATCGACAGATCGAACGAGCCGCCGATCCTCACCGGACTGCAGGCGATCATCGGTGTACTGGCGGCGGCGGCCGCGTGGGGCACATGGATCGGTGCGCGCTGGGCGCCCCTCTATGCGCTGCTCTATGGCGTGACCGCCGGGGGGATGGTTGCCAGCCTCGGGCGGATGCTCGATCTCCCCGCCGAGTCGCGCAATGGATTGTGGTTCGGCGGAGCGATCATCCTCGGCTTCGGGCTCCTGAGTGCGTGGTGGCTGCGAAGATCGCTCCTTCGCGAGCGCGCCAGGGAAACCTCGCACATCGTGGGCTTCGATTGACCTGATCAACGACGGAGCGCGGATCTTGAACGGCGTTCCGTCGTTGGAAGGCCACACAGAATGACACTCGCTGACAACTCATGACACCGACGCTCGGCCACGAGGCCGCGATCCCCAACCCGGCGCTCGCCACGTTCACGCCATTCATCGGCACGTGGACGACCGTCGGGCGTCATCCGATGCTCGACATGACGCTGCACGGTCGGACGATCTTCGAGTGGCACGAAGGGGGAGCGTTCCTCTGCATCCGCTCGGAGATCGACGAGCCGGGAATCCCGAGCGCGATCTCCTACATCGGCAGCGACGATCAGGAGGGGACGTACATGATGCTGTACTTCGACGAGCGCGGTGTGTCGCGGCACTACGAGGCCTCGATGGACGCCGGTGTCATGCACTGGTGGCGCGACATGCCTGGCTTCCGGCAACGCTACACGCTGACGATGTCCGCCGACGGCGACACGCTGGAAGGAAGGGGAGAGCTGGCGAGGGACGAGGACGCGTGGGGTCCGGATCTCGAGCTCACGTACACACGCGTGAAGTGACGTGAGGTGCAGATCGGCGCTCTTCCTGCTCGCGCCGCTAGTCGCCCTACGCGCGCAGCAGACGTCGAAGTGGCAGCCATCGCCGGGACATGTGCAGGTGCCCATCTGGCCTGGTGCGGTGCCCAACGCGCGCCCTGCCGACGGACCCGAGACGGCGACGCTCAGGCCGAACGAGCACCTCGTCGCGGGGAAGCCGTGGACCTACATCCAGAACGTCACGCGTCCGACGTTCACGGTGTACTCGCCGACGGGGAAGAACACCGGCGCGGCGGTCGTCGTCTTTCCGGGCGGCGGATATCAGATCCTCGCGATCGATCTCGAGGGCACCGAGGTCTGCGACTGGCTCACGTCGAACGGCATCACCTGCGTGCTGCTCAAGTACCGTGTGCCGCACTCGGGGCCGTCGTGGCAGCGCGACTGCAATTGTCGCATCAACCCGAAGCCGCAACCGGCGTTGCAGGACGCGCAGCGCACGATGGGACTCCTGCGTCTCCATGCCTCCGAGTTGAAGATCAATCCAAATAAGCTCGGCGTGCTCGGCTTCTCGGCCGGTGGACACCTCGTGGCGGCGATCAGTAACTCATATCGACATCGGGCGTACGCCGTCGTCGATTCTGCCGATCGCCTGAGCGCGCGCCCCGATTTCGCCGTGGCGATCTATCCGGGGCATCTGTGGGTCGAGGGCGGCACGGCAATATCGTTCAACCCCGACCTCCACGTCACGCACGACACGCCACCGACCTTCCTGCTCCAGGCTCAGACCGACAGCGTGGACAACGTCAACCAGTCGCTGGCGTATTACGTCGCGCTGAAGGGAGCCGGTGTGCCGACGGAGTTGCATCTGTATTACAACGGCGGACATGCGTTCGGGCTGCGTCGCACGAAGGACCCGATCACCGAATGGCCGCGGTTGGTCGAGCGCTGGCTCGGCACGATCGGTGTGATCTCACACTAGGTGCAGATCCCTCGACTCGCTGCGCTCGCTCGGGATGACAAGTGAAAGCGCGGACATCGAGGCGTCACTGAGCCTTCGGTCCACTATCGACAGTGAGTTGCAGACGGCGAGCGTGCGACTGTCGCAACCACACCTGTCATGTGGACAACTCTTTCGCTCGCCCTGCTCATGCAGGCCGCTGCTCCTCGTTCGGAGCCGCAGGCCACTCCGAATTTGGAGCCATCGATCAAGCCGACGCGCACCGTCAGCACGACGGCGAAGATCGCGAAGGCACCCACTGACGGCAGCGTCATCGAAGCCGCCAACAATGCCGTCATCGGATTTCTCGCCATCTGGCGCACCGCCTGGCACAACAGCGGGCAGGTGAGCGGCTATGGCAGTGACGCCGTGCGGCTGCGCGACGTGCACTGTCACTGGGACGGCAGCTTCAAGGGCGGCACCAATCACGCCTACCCGCCGAGCGTGATCCATCACGGCAGCCGCCGGTCGATGTGCCCGAACTGGTATCCCACCGAAGAGGGGGAGAAGCCGGACGAGCGCGTCGATCGGGATGGGTCGATCGACCCGTCGATGCGTGAGCGTGTGAAACAGGCGCGCGCCTTCCTCCTCGATTCGCTCACCTCGCTCTCCGAGCGTGCGCCGAGCGATCCGTGGATCATCGGGCAGCGCGTGCGCTTCACGGTGGACCAGGGAGAGCTGAAGGAAGCCGTGGCGCTGGCGCGCCATTGCTCGGCCGGCGCCGCCTGGTGCGCGCAGCTCCTCGGCTTCGCGCTGCATTCGGCCGGCGACTATCGCGGCGCCGACTCGGCGTTCGACAAGGCGACGGCGGCGATGGACGAGAAGGACCGTTGCGAATGGACGAACGCCGAGCTCCTGCTCGACGACGAAGGCCGCAAGGCCTACGGCGACATGAACTGCGAGCAGCGGATGGCCGCCAACAAGAAGATCTGGTGGATGGCCACGCCGATGTACTCCGACTCGGCCGACGACCGTCGCAGCGAGAACTACGCGCGCAAGGTACTGATCGAGCTGCACGCGGCGCTGAACTGGGACGAGCGGTTCGACTGGCGCCGGCGCTATGGTGGTGAGGCAGTGGCCGAGATGCTCGTGCGGTACGGGTGGCCCGCCTTCTCCGTGTACGGCGGCGACTACGAGGAGCGCAGCCACGCGAGCTGGATGTACTTCTACGACAGCACACGCACGGCGACGACGGAGTACCCGCAGGACCGCATTCACACCATGCCGCTGTGGACCGCGATCGCCGATCCGTTCCATGCACAGGCGAGCGCGTGGCAGCTCAACATGCCGGCGATCAAGGAGAACGAGGAAGCCGTCGTGCAATGGTGGCCGGAAGAGCACTACGCGCCGGGCCGCGGGCACATTGCCCAACTCGCCGATCAGACCGTCCTGCTGCGGCGCGACGACCACGTGGTGCTCGCCACCGCGTCCGAGCTGCGCGTCAACAACAAGGACATCAAGGCCGACCCGGAGGCGGCGGTGCTCATTCGCACCACGTCACCCGACTCGATCGAGAAGCTGAAGCGGCACGCCGTGCGCAACGCGAACGCGCTCGTGCTGACGGCGACGCTTCCGGCCGGTCCGGCGATCGTCGGCACGGAGGTGCTCGCGCCGCATGGCCAGACCTCGCTGAGAACGCGGTTCGGCGTCACGCCGCCTTCGACGCTGTCGGCGCTCAAGCCCGGCGAGGCGGCGATCTCCGATCCCGTGCTGATCGCGACGACCGAGAGCGCGAACGGTGCCGAAGGCGCACTCGATCAGATGCTCGGCTCGACCGTCGTGCACGGGAGGAAGGTGGGGCTGTACTGGGAGACGTACGGCTACGGGCCGGGCGATTCGGTGGACGTCGCCTTCATCATCACGCGCACCGAGAAGCTGAGTGTGTTCCGCAAGCTCGGCATGAAGCTGCGCCTCGCGCACGACATCAACGGCTCCGTCGCCGTGCGCTGGACGGAACCGCAGGCCGGCCACGATTCGTGGACGATTCCGTCGAAGGTGCCGATCCAGGCGCGCGTCGTGACGTTGGATCTGTCACAGCTCGAGCCGGGTCACTACTCCGTGCAGGTGCAGGCGGGGAGGAAGGGCGCACCTCCGCCGCCGAATGTGAAGCTGAAGGACGGCGAGACTCCTCCGCTGGCGCTGACGGCGAGCCGGCCCTTCATCCTGGAGAGGTGACGATGACGATTCCCGCACCGCAGCGGCCGCCGCTGGAAGGTCCGACGCTTCCCCCGGGCAGCAGACCTCAGCCGGCCCACGATCCGTCGCCGAGTCCGACGTTGCCGACTCCTCCGATGGTCGATCCGCCGCCTCCGCAGCAGCCGGCGATCGTGAGCCAACCCGGAGGGGAGCCTCTCGACGGCTGAAGCGCCGGGTGAACCACGCAAGAGGTGCAGCTCGTCCACGAAGTCTTCGATGAGAAGCGCGTGGGCGAGCTGCGTCTGTAGCCACGACAACTGAGCTCTACGCACCGTTGGTCGCCGTGCAGGGTGCTCGCGCGATATATTCGCGCGACTTCGACGCGGCCTCGCGTGCCCAACGCCGCGAGCCGACCCCCTCGCCCGGAGCTCACTGTGAGATCGTGGCACGCCGTCGCCGCACTGGTCTTCTGTGCCAGTGTCTTCGCAGCCTGCAAATCGATGGACGAGATCGCGACACCGGCCCGAGACGCGCGGGCACAGCACGTACTGCGTTCACTCGCGAACGGCGAGCGTGACGCCCTGCTTGCCACCAAGCGCGTCGGGGACGACAGCGCCGCGGCGGCGAAAGGGCTGGCCCAGATCGACAGCATCTTTCGCGGCCAACGGCTGGACAGCATCCAGGTGATCGGAGCCAACGAGTTCAGCTCACCGAGCGAGGATCGCCTCACCCTCACCTACGAGATGCACACGAGCCGAGGGTGGCTCCTGGCGAGCGTCACCACTCTCGATTCCGCCGGGACCGCCGTATTGACCGGACTACACGCCGAGCCCTTGCCCGGCGAGCTCCGCAAGCTCAACGAGTTCACGCTCGCAGGAAAAGGAGCCTCGCAATACCTCACGTTGATCGTGACGATCGCTCTCACGGTCTTCTCGTTCGGCGTCGCCGTGTTCCTCGCCACGCGCCGGGAATTTCCCAAGCGGTGGCGTTGGGTTGCCGCGTCGCTCGTTGGAGCTGGTGCCGTCTACGTCAACTGGACGACGGGTGAGGTAGGGAGCCGGCTGGTCACCGTGCAACTCCTCTCGGGTGCGGCGGTGCAGGCCAGTGCATACGCGCCGTGGGTGATCTCCTTCTCCTTTCCCATCGGCGCGATCGTCGCACTCGATCGCTTCCGGCGGTGGAACGCTGGACGCACCGTGGCCGTTCCGGCCGCTGTCGTGGCGGATGCGTCGCCCCCTTCGGAGGCGACGAGCTGATACCGCGCCACGACGGACGGCGGAGGTGCCGGCCTACTTCCGCTCGCGCTCGTAGTGCAGCCCCACGACTCCACTCGGGTAAGGAGTCACGTTCGTTCGCTTGAACGTCGCGTAGACGCCATCAGGCAGCAGCTTCTTGCCGCTGCCGAGGATGAGCGGATAGAGCAGGAGATGCAGCTCGTCCACGAGGTCTTCCCTGAGAAGCGCGTGGACGAGCTGACTGCTTCCGTCGCACAGGATGTCGCCGCCCGACTGCGCCTTGAGCGCGCGCACCGCGTCCATCGCGTTCTCGCTGATGATCGTCGTGTTGCGCCAGGTCGGCTCCTTCAAGGTGCGCGACACCACGTACTTCGCCGGCGCATTCATCATGTCGCCGAAGACGTCGCCCGCGGGCATCGGCTCGAAGGCGGCGGCGTGGCCAAGGTAGGTGCGCCGGCCGAGGAGGAAGGCGTCGACGTTCTTCATGAGGGCGCCGAAGCTCGCGCCGATCTCGTCGTTCCAGTATGGCCAGGTCCAGCCGCCGTGCTCGAAGCCGCCGTCGCGGTCCTCGTCCTTGCCGCCGGGGGCCTGCATGACGCCGTCGAGGGACATGAACTCGGAGACGATGAGCTTTCTCATATTATGGTAGTGCTCCATGGGTAGGCGATGAGAGATGATGCTGCGTCATCCAGACGTCGAACGAGGAATGCCCGGATCGACATCGCTGGTGGCAGACGGATCCGGGCCCGATGGGGACTACAGGCCGGGGCGCTGACGCAAGAAGCTTGCGATGGTTGATCGTCTGTCGGTTCGGGGATATGCGCGTAAGGCCAATTTGCGCAGCCATGCACGGCAAGCAGGGATTTGTCTTACGCCGCAACTGGGATGCGCATAAGGCGATCGGAAGTGGGGGCGGCGAAGTGGCTTAATCGGTGAAGGGCGGCAGAGATACGTCGCTTGAGCGGGGCGGTGTATGGACGTAGGTTCGTGGGCGATATGACGGCAGCGACAGGCCGCATAATTCGCGTTAGCTCGCAATAGAGTTCGTGAAATGGAAGCACCCTACACGATCACGCATCGCGGCGTGCCCGTCGGCACGGTCGCACTCCCGCCCTCGGGTGAGCGCGTCGCCGTCGCCGTCATCCCGTTGCCGGGCTATGAGGCCATCCGGCCAATGGTTCGGCAGGCGAGTCGCGCGCTCTCGGCCGTCGCCCTCGGCGCTCACGGCGGCGCCGTGCTCCGGCCGCTCGCCTCCGAGTCTGCGCTCGGTCGCGCGGCGGAACT
>DASVNI010000456.1:0-11109 GCA_036383935.1 Gemmatimonadaceae bacterium
CCCCCAAAGGAACCGATGAGCAGTCGAGCACCACGACTTCGCGCGCTGGCGACGGCGATCCTTCTCGGCAGCTTGCCGACGAGGATCTCCGCGCAATCACCTCTCACGGTGGCGTCGCCCGACGGGAAGACGCAGGTCAGCGTCGCGGTGGACGGCGGCGTGCTGCGTTACAGCGTCCGCCGCAACGGCGCGAACGTCGTCACCCCTTCGCGGCTGGGCTTCGCCTTCAAGGGCGCACCCGCACTCGCCGACAGTCTCAGGATCACGGGAAGCCAGCGTGCCTCGTACGACTCCACCTGGACGCAGCCGTGGGGCGAAGTCGCGCGCGTGCGCGATCATCACAACGAGCTGCGCGTCGACGTCCTCGAGACCAAGGCGCCCGCCCGCCATTTCACCGTCGCCTTCCGCGTCTTCAACGACGGACTCGGCTTCCGCTACGAATTGCCCGACCAGCCGGCCATCACCGATTACGAGATCTCGGACGAGCTCACCGAGTTCACCCTCGCCGACAACGCCAGTGCGTGGTGGATCGCCTCCAATCGCCCGCGGCTCGATCGGTCGGAGCAGCTGTATTCTGAAGGCCCGGTGAGCACCCTCGACAGCGTGCAGACGCCGCTGACGATGAAGTTCTCGAATGGCCTCTACGCGGTGATCCACGAGGCGAATCTCGTCGACTATCCCCGCATGTTCCTCGCGGGCCCGCGCATGGAGAGTCGCACGCTGCGCGCGGCGCTCGCTCCATGGGCGGACGGCGTGAAGGTGCGTGGCCACACACCACTCGTCACCCCGTGGCGCACGATCCAGCTCGCCGACCGCATCGAGGATCTGCAGCCGCAGCTGCTGACG
This sequence comes from Gemmatimonadaceae bacterium, assembly GCA_036383935.1. Lineage (GTDB taxonomy): Bacteria > Gemmatimonadota > Gemmatimonadetes > Gemmatimonadales > Gemmatimonadaceae > AG11. The sequence goes on from DASVNI010000456.1 coordinate 847, forward strand.
CTGAACCTCAACCCGCCCAACAAGCTCGGCGACCCATCGTGGATCGTCCCGCAGAAGTACGTCGGGATCTGGTGGGGGATGCACCTCAACACGATGACCTGGTCGTCGGGTCCCAAGCACGGCGCCACGACGGCGAACACGCGGAAGTACATCGACTTCGCCGCCGCGAACGGCTTCAAGGGCGTGCTCGTGGAAGGGTGGAACGTCGGCTGGGACGGCAACTGGATCGAGAACAAGAACGCCTTCACGTTCACGAAGTCGTATCCGGACTACGATCTCCCCGGTCTCGCCGCGTACGCGAAGTCGAAGGGGGTCGGGCTCGTCGCGCACAACGAGACGTCGGGGGGCATCGAGAACTACGAGCGCCAGCTCGATGACGCCTACCGACTCTATCAATCGCTCGGCATTCACGCGATCAAGACGGGCTACGTCGCGGACACCGTCGGCGGCGGGCAGTCGCACTACGGCCAGTACGCGGTGCGGCATCACCGCAAGGTGATCGAGACGGCCGCGCGCTACGGCATCATGGTCGATGCACACGAGCCGATCCACGACACCGGCGAGCGTCGCACCTGGCCGAACATGATGTCGCGCGAAGGTGCACGCGGGCAGGAGTACAACGCGTGGGGCGCCGAGGGCGGCAACCCGCCCGAGCACGAGTCGATCCTCTTCTTCACGCGCCTGCTCGCCGGCCCGATGGACTTCACGCCGGGGATCTTCGACCTGCTGCTGAAGAGCACGGGTGAGGGTGCGCGTACGCCGGAGCAGTCGCGGCCGCGCACGACGCTCGCGAAGCAGCTCGCGCTGTACGTCGTGCTGTACTCTCCGCTCCAGATGGCGGCGGACCTTCCCGAGAACTACGCGGGCCAGCCGGCGTTCCAGTTCATCCGCGACGTCGCCGTGGATTGGGACACGACGCGCGTCATCACGGGCGCGATCGGCGACTACGTCGTCGTGGCACGCCGCCAGAAGGGAGCGCCGACCTGGTTCCTCGGCGCGATCACCGACGAGAACGCGCGCACCTTCACCGTGCCGCTCGACTTTCTCACGCCGGGCAAGCGGTACGAGGCGGAGGTCTACGCCGACGGCGCGGGGGCGAACTGGCGGACCAATCCGCTTCCGGTCACCATCTCACGTCGAGCGGTCACGTCGGCCACGCGGCTCAACGTCGCGCTGGCGGCCGGCGGCGGGCAGGCGATCAGGATTCGTCAGCTCCCCTGACGGGGAGATGCGACCTGCGACCAGGGCTGCGCGTCAGCCCTGGTCGTGGTGAAGCGTCCGCAGCTTGTCCGCGGCGTCTCTCAAGCGCGCGACGTACGCGCGCGCCGACTCGTCGGCGTGACGGAGGGGGAGCCGGAAGCGTGCGTCGTCCGGGCGCCCCTTCTGTCCGCGCGGCGGCTCGTCGACCATGAGGTCGCCGCCGTACGCCTGCACGAGCGACTCGAATCGCTCCACCTCTTCCTCGATCGCCGTGATGTCGTCCCCGGAGTCGTCGTCGCGCACGTCAACGCCGCGCTGGAAGAGACGGCCCGCGATGTCGCGTGCGATGCGCGCGCGCTCCGCGTCGCCGGAGTTCTGTGCGGAAGCATTGACGTCGACCATGGCAATCCTCGGGGAATGACGAGAACGAGTCACCGGCGATGCCGGCGTGGCTCGATCGAGCGACGCATTTCCGGTGCCGGGTACCGACCCGAAGCGCTCAGCCCTCTTGCCCCTCGCGCGACGGACGCCACCGATAGACGTGCACGCGCTCGAGGCTGCGCGTGCAGTCGTAAACCCGCGTGAGCCGATACGTGCCGATCAGCGCCTGTCGCACAGCGCGAGCGACGAGTCGCGGTCGATGGCGCCTATCCGAGTACACGACCTGTAGGTCGAAGACGGACGCGAATCCCGTCATGCGTCGGCCGTGAAATGGGCCGCCCTCGAACTCGTGTTCGACGACGAGGATGCCGTCGTGCGGTGAGCGTGGTGGGCGGTGGGCGCGGAACGATCTCGGGGCGCGCCGCCTGAGCAACGTGATCATGCATGTACATTGCTCGCGACGGCATTAACACCGCACAAAGATCAGGGCTGATCGGGCATAAAATGTCCGTGAACGTACGCCAGCTCCGCGGCGGTCCCGGCAGGTAGCTCGAACCGGAACTCGCTCCCGCCGCCCGATCGGGTCGTGTACGTGAGCGAGCCGCCCTGCGCCTCGGCGATCCGGCGGGCGATCGCGAGACCCAGCCCCGCCCCGCCGACATCGGGGCGCGTGCCCTTCGGGCGGTAGAATGGCTCGAAGATCAGTGCGCGCTCTGCTTCCGGGATGCCCGGGCCGCGATCGGCGACGGTGAGCCGCACGCGATCGCCCACGCGCGCGATCCAGAGCTCGATCGGCTCGTCCGGCGGTCCGTACTTGATCGCGTTCTCGAGCAGGTTGACGAGGGCACGCTGCGACTGCGCCAGGTCGAAGCGCGCGAAGAGAATCGGCTCCTCACTCACGTCCTGGTCGAGCCGCGCCACACGGATGGTCCGACCGGTCGAGCGCCCGCGCAGCCGATCGAGCGTCGTCGCGACGAGGTCGTCCACGGCGTCGAGCTCGATGCGCAGCGGAAGTTCGCCGGCCGACAGCCGCGACAGGTCGAGCAGATCGGCGACGAGGCCGTTGAGCCGGTCGGCCTCTTCCTCGATCGAGAGCGCGTCTTCCTCGCCGCGGGCGGCGAGCTCGTGCGCGAGCGCCTTGATGGTCGTGAGCGGAGTCCGGAGATCGTGCGACACGGTCGCGATCAGCGCGGTCTTCAGCTCGTCGGCCTGCCGGAACGCTTCGGCGCGCTCCGCCGCTGCCGTCAGCCGCACGCGCTCGACGCCGAGCGCGGCGTAGTAGGCCAGCGCATCGAGGAAGCGGCGCGCGTCGGGCTCGAGCACGATCGGCGCGTCGTGAGAAAGACGGAGGACGCCCACGGTCCGTTCACGCACGCGCAACGGCATGAGGAGCGAAATCGCGTCGCCAGTCGTCCACGACCAGCCGGCCTCGACGGAATCGTCCGAGGGCGGCGGCGCTGCCCCCGTCCAGGTCGTCCCATCGGCGAGACGGGCCGCTGGTGCGCCGGCGCCGAGCACCCACGCGGCCAGCCCACCCGAGGAATCGTCGGCGCCGACCGCGGAGCGGCCCGCGCCTCCCGCGGCCCGTGCGGCGATGGACAAGGAGACTGGGGGGAAGTGGCTCCCGACGGCGGGCGTACTTGGCTGATCGTTCGGCACGAGGATCTCGCACGTCGCGACGCCGAGCGCTGAACGGATCACCCCGGCGATCGCCCCGAGCGCGTCCTCGGCGCGGCCGACGTTCAACGTCTCCGCACCGAGGGAGGCGAGCCGCTCCACTTCCTGCGTGCGACGGCGCGCGAGCTCGGCCCGCTGCTGTGCGCGGCTGAGGAGCTGCGCCGCGACGATTCCCGTCACCAGGAACGCGACGAGCACGAGCCAGTCGAGTGGATCGGCGATGACGAGCGTGGAGTACGGCGGGAGGAACAGATAGTTGAAGCAGAGGAAGGCCGCGACCGACAGCGTCACGCCGAGCACCCCCCCGCCCGCGGCACTGGCTACGAGCACGACGAGCAGGTAGGCGAGGGCGATGTGGGCCTTGCCGAGCGTTCCACGCAGCAGGAAGAGCACGCCCGTGACGAGCACCAGCGCTACGAAGGAGAGCAGCCACGACAACCAGGCGGGCCTCGGCGATCGCAACGCGCGCATCGCGCCTCAGTCCCCGATCTCGAGACGGTATCCGACCCCTGGCTCGGTGATCAGGTGCTTCGGCGCATAGGGATCACTCTCGATCTTCTTCCGGAGATGTGCGACGTAGACGCGCAGATACTGCTGCATGTCGCCATACGAGTCGTTCCAGACCTCACGGAAGAGTTGACGATGCGTGACGGTGCGGCCCGGACGGCGAAGCAGCGCGAGCAGAAGCTGCCACTCCGTCGGAGTCAGATGCACAGGCGTGCCGTCTCGTACCAGCGTCCGGCGCGCCACGTCCACGGTGAGCCCACCGAGCCGGAGCGGTGCCTCCGGCGCCTGTTGCTGCGTCATGCGCGCTCGTCGAAGCTGCGCGCGAACGCGGGCGCGGAACTCGACCACACCGAATGGCTTGGTGACGTAGTCGTCCGCGCCGGCATCGAGCAGCGCCTCCTTCTCCTGCTCGGAGTGCCGCGCCGAGAGCACGACGATCGGCGCCTGCGACCAGCGGCGGATCTCACGGCAGACGTCGATGCCGTCCTGATCGGGCAGTCCCAGGTCGAGTACGATGAGATCGGGACGCTCGGCCGCCGCCAGCGCGAGCCCCTGCGCGCCGTCGGCGGCCTGGGTGCACGTCACGCTCTCGCCAGCCAGTGCGCCGCAGACGACCTGGCGAATCTTGGCCTCGTCGTCGATCACGAGGACGCGGATCGCCGAATCCTGGTCGCCGCTCACGTCCGGCCGCGCGCTCATGACCCGAACGCTATGCGCTGCGACGGCGCTCGCCAGGGCCGGTCGAGAGATCCTCGTTGAGCATCTCGTCGTAGTCGAGCAGATCGCGAAGCCGGTACGAGCGGCCGATCAGGAACGGCACGGCGATCACGACCACGTTGGGCCGGAAGAGAAATGCCGTGCGGATGTAGAGCGCGGTCTTGTTGTGCAGCAGGTGCTCCCACCAGCGACGCGGGACGACCTCGGGCACGACGATGCTCACGAGATCCGTCTCACCGGACGCCATCAGGCCATTCACGTAGCCGACCAGTGGCTTGAGCACCGATCGGAAGGGAGACGGTTCCACATGGAGCGGCACGCCGATGTCCCACGCCTCCCACTCCGCGACGATCGCCTTCGTTGCCTCGGGATCCGTCTCGACGTACAACGCACGCACGTCCTCGGAGATCGCCGTCGCATAGACGAGTGCAGCGGAGGTCGCCTGCGTGATTCGATTGACGGGCACCACCACCGTGTGATGGAGGAAGATGAGCGGACTCTGGCCCCGGAACCGGACGGCGTCGGCGAAGGTCGCGTAGTGCCGGTGAATCGCGCGCAGGAGCAGGATGATCAGCGGGATGATGAGGACGACCACCCAGGCGCCGTGCATGAACTTCGTCACCACCTGAATGACGGCCACCACGCCGGTCGCCACCGCGCCGACGCCGTTCAAGACGGCGCGCCGCAACCAGCCCGCGTCGCGCTCCTTGCGCCAGTGTACGACCATTCCTGCCTGCGACAGCGTGAAGCAGACGAAGACGCCGATCGCGTAGAGGGGGATCAACGCGCTCGTGTCACCGCGGAAGAGCCACACGAGCAGCATCGCCACGACCGACAGGACGACAATGCCGTTGGAAAAGGCCAGTCGATCGCCGCGCGCGGCGAACTGACGCGGCATGTAGCCGTCGTTCGCCAGGATGCTGGCCAGTCGCGGGAAGTCGGCGAACGCGGTGTTGGCGGCGAGCACCAGCACGGCGAAGGTCGCGTACTGCAGCGCGAAGTAGAGCCAGCCGGACCCGAAAATGTGGCGGCTCAGCTGTGACAGCACGGTCTCCGTCGCTGTCGGCATCACCTGGTAGTGCTGCGCGAGCCAGCTCGTGCCGAGGAAGAAGACGGCGAGGATCGCCGCCATCCATCCGAGGGTGATCGCGGCGTTCTTCGAGCTCGGGCGCCGGAAGGCACTCACGCCATTCGAGATCGCCTCCGTTCCGGTCATCGCGACGCACCCTTCCGCGAATGCACGCAGCAGCAGAAACACCATGGCCAGCCCCATGGGCGACTGTGCGGCGTGCCGAGCCGACACGACGTCGACGCGCGGCGGTCCGGCGACGAGTGCCGGGGTCGCTCCCATGAAGGCACGGCCGATTCCCATCGCGATCAGCACCACCATCAGCACGATGAACACGTACGTCGGAATGCTGAACACTGCGCCGGACTCGCGGACGCCCCGCAGGTTCACCAGCATGAGCACCGCGATCGACGCTACGCACAGCAGCACGGTGTGACCGGCGAGCTGTGGATAGGCCGACGTGATCGCCGCCACGCCGCTCGAGATCGACACGGCGACGGTGAGGATGTAGTCCGTCAGCAGTGCGGCCGCCGCCACGAGCCCCGGCATGGTGCCGAGGTTGTCCTTCGCCACCGTGTAGGAGCCGCCGCCGTTCGGGTAGGCGAAGATCGTCTGCCGGTAGCTCAGCGCGACGAGGACGAGCAGGCCGACGATGACCGCCGAGATCGGGACGACGTACTGCAGCGCCGCGGTGGTCAGGACCGCGAGGACGAGCAGGATCTGCTCGGTCGCGTACGCCACGGAGGAGATCGCATCCGACGAGAGGACGGCGAGCGCGGTGCGCTTGTGCAGCCGCTCGTGCTCGAGACGGTCGCTGGGCAGGGGACGGCCGACGAGCACGCGCTTGAGCCGCGTGAGCAGCCCCGTGGCGGCGCGTTCCTGATCGACTGGAGGGCGGGCTGCGCGCCGTTCCGGAGGTTCTTCAGCGGCTGGTGGAGCTTCCCGCGGCGATGCGTCGGGAGTCGTGCGAAGCGAGGATGGCACAGCTGAAAGCTCGTCGTTGCCGAGCCCTCTTACAGCCCGCTCCGCTCCTTTTAATGACCTTTTTATGGCCCCGTCAATGCCGCGCGCCTGACCGCGCTGGCATACGGCTCGCCATGTCAGCCGAGGGCGCTGTCAGTCGGGCGGCGTCATCCTTGAACTTCAATCATCGATGCCCTCCATTCTTCCATCGGACGCTGCCCGCGTCTTCCGCGACGCGGTCGCCGCGCTCAGCGATCGGCTCTCGAGCGACTACGGCGAGCTCGTTCCCGACGCGAGCGCCGAGCGCACCAGCGCCCTGCTCGAGAGGCTGGAGGCGGGCGCCGCGAGCCAGGCGGACGGGCGAGGGATCCGCCTCACCGACGATCACGTCGCCACCCTCGACGCGTGGATCCGCCTCGCCGACAACGCCGTCCTGCACGACGACACGCGCGAAGCGACGGCGCGATCGCGCATCGCCGACGACCTGCGCGCGGTGCGCGCCCTCGCGGCACCGCGCTTCGACCGACTACTCGAGGACGATCGCGAGACCGAGCTCGGCGCCTAGCCCCGACGAGTCATCCCGAGCGAGCGCAGCGAGTCGAGGGATCTGCACCTCATCATCGCAACGCCTGAATCACCGGCATCCTGCTCGCCCGTCGCGCCGGGAAGAACCCGCCGATCACGCCCATCACCACCGAGAACACCAGCCCCGCCAGGAGAAGCTGCGGCGTCACCCGAAACGCGAACGCGATCTCGCTGAAGCTCGACCAGTTCGTCGTGCTCGTCACCACGCCGTTGATCGGCAGGGCGAGCAGGCAGCCGATCACCCCGCCGATGAACGCGATCACCGCCGACTCGGCGAGGAAGCTCGCGAGCACGCTGCGCGGGTGGAAGCCGAGCGTGAGCAGGACCGCGATCTCCGGCGTGCGCGAGCTCACCGCGGCGTACATCGTGTTCACGGCGCCGAACACCGCGCCCACCGACATGATCGACGTGATCATGATCGCCAGGATGCGCAGGATGTTGCCGAGCAGCTCCGACTGGCTGGCGTAGAACTCCGACTCGCGGTGCGCGTCGATCTGGATGCGCTGCTCGGCGAGGAACGCGCGCTTCACATCCTCGAACGCGCCGGGATCCTTGAGGCGGAATGCCACGTCCTGGAAGGCGCCGCCGCGGAAGACGCTCTGGAACTGCTCGTTCTCCCCCCAGATCTCCGACTCGAAGCTCGAGCCCTCGGCGCTGAAGCGGCAGACGACGTTCCAGTTCCGGTTCGAGAAGCGCAGCACGTCGCCGACGTTCACGTTGTTGAAGCGGCCCTTGAGCTTGGAGCCGACGCAGATCTCGCTCTGCCCCGACGCGAAGCGCCGCCCCTCGATGATCTTGATGTTGCGGCGAACCTCGAACGCCTTGTCCGACACGCCGCGCGCCACGACGTTGGCCACGTCGAACTCGCCGCCGCCCTGCCGCGGAATGTTGATGACGATGTACGTCTCCGGGCTGAACAGCGGCTTGCCGTCCGCTCCAGTCGCGATGTGCGGCGACGACGCGATGATACTGATCGCGTCGCGCGGAATGCTGCTCGACATCTCGCTGTCCGCCCCTCGGCGGAGGAGCAGCACGTTGTCCGCCGAACCAGTCTTCACCAGTGCCGCAATGAAGCCGTTCGCCAGCGCGAGCATCGCGACGAACACCGCCACCACCAGTCCGATCCCCAGCGCGGTGAGCAACGTCGAGACGGGACGCTGCGACACGCTGCGCACGTTGTAGATGAGCGGGATCTTCATTCGACCCTCCGCAGCGCCTGCACCACCGGCAGCTTTGCCGCCTGCCAGGCGGGGAACACGCCGCTGGCCACCGTGAGGAGCACCGCGACCGTGGCGCCCACGACGAGCGTGCCCGGTGTGACGTGGAATCCCGGCAGGAATCCTCCCTCGCCGAAGCCGGTCACGATGGGCAGGAGCACCGCGGCGCCGAGTCCGATCACGGCACCGGTGAGCGCGATGACCGCGGCCTCGATGATGACGAGGAAGAAGAGGCGCCGGTCGGAGAAGCCGACGGTCTTCATCACCGCGACCTCACCCGTCCGCTCGCGCTGATTCATCATCATCGCGTTGGCCGTCACGAGCAGGATCGCGAACACGACGGCCATACCGATCGTGCTCATGAGCAGCTTCACGTTGCCCCACATGCTCGCGAAGCCGGCGGCGAATGCCTTCTCCGTCCCCGTCTTCGTCGGCGCCGTGGAGTTCCTGAACTGATCGTCGATCGTCTTCGCCACCGTCGGCGCGGCGTTCGGATCGTCGATCTTCATGATGAACCAGCCTGGCGTCACGCGGGTGGGCTCGCGCTCGTACAGGTAGTCGTAGTGGAACATGAAGGAGTCGTCGCCATACTCCTTCAGCGACGGGTGGTAGATGCCGCGGATGGTGAACGTCCAGTCGCCGGGAAAGATCGTCCCCTGCATCGTCACGTCCTGGCCGAGCTTCCAACCGAACTTCCGGATCAGTCCTTCACCGACGATCGCCGCCGAACGCTCCTTGAAGAACGCCTGCTTCTGCTCCTCGGAGACGACGAGCTCCGGATACATCTTGAGATAGCTCTCCGGATCGATCGCGAACTGGGCGAAGAACTCCTTCCCGTCGCCGTACTTTCCGCCGAACCAGTTCGCCCACGTCACGTCGGTGACGTGCGGTACCGACTTGAGTCGCTGCGCGTAGCTCATCGGGAGCGGGATGACGAACGCCGTCGCGTTCTGCGTGATCATGCGCGACGAGCTGCTCACCTGCGAGCCGGCGTTCAACGTCGTCGTCACGGTGCGCAGATTGGCGAACAGGAAGAGCGCGAGCGCCACGCTGCACATCGTGAGGATCGTGCGCAGCTTGTGTCGCTTGAGATTCGCCAGCACCAGCGGAAGGAATTTCATCGCCTCACCTCCACGCCGTCCGGCGCGGTGATGCCGCCACCTGCCTTCACCGACGCGGCGCGCTCGAGGAGCACGCCCTTCTCGAGATGGAGCACGGTCTTCGCGCTGGCGGCCGCCTTCGCGTCGTGCGTCACCATCATGATCGTTTTCCGGAACTCCTCGTTGAGCCGCCGGAGGAGCTCGAGCACTTCGTCCGAGCTCTTCGAGTCGAGCTGGCCGGTCGGCTCGTCGAGCAGGATGAGTGTCGGGTCGGCGACGATGGCGCGCGCGATCGCGACGCGCTGCTCCTGTCCGCCGGAGAGCTGACGCGGATAGTGGTCCATGCGGTCCTGCAGCCCGACGACCCCCAACGCGATGGCTGTGCGCTCGGCCCGTTCCTTCTTGCCGAGGCTGGTGAGCAGGAGCGGGAGCTCGACGTTCTGCTGCGCCGTGAGCACGGGAAGCAGGTTGTACGACTGGAAGACGAAGCCGATCGTCCGCGCGCGCCACGCCGCGAGCTGCGCGGCCGACATCGCACTCACCTCCTCTCCCGCCACGCGTACGGTACCACGCGTCGGCTTGTCGAGCCCGGCGACGAGGTTGAGAAGCGTCGACTTTCCCGACCCCGACGGTCCCATGAGAGCGGTGAAGCTCCCCTCCTCGAAGTCGATCGTGAGGCCGTTGTACACGTCGACCGTCTGTGCCTCACGCTTGAACGACTTGTCGACGTCGCGGAGCTCTACGAGGGACATGGCTGCACCGGTGGGGGTGACGGAACGGTTTTCGGTTGTCGGTGACCGGTTTACGGCCGGCACACGCCACTGATCACGCCGTGGCCGTTCCTGTC
>DASVNI010000457.1:0-8580 GCA_036383935.1 Gemmatimonadaceae bacterium
TGCATGGCGCCGAGCGACTGCGCGACGCGATCGAGGCGGGGCTCCCTGAAGTGGAGGCGCTGACGCAGCCGGCGGGGAGCGGATGGGAAGCGTTCTGGCAGTCGTTCCTGATCATCCTCCGTGAAGGCTTCGAGGCGATCCTCGTCGTCGGCGCGGTCGTCGCCTTCCTCATCAAGACGGGACACCGCGAGCGGCTGCGCAACATCTGGTGGGGCGTCGGCTACGCGCTGCTCGCGAGCGCGGCGACGGCGATCGTGCTCAAGACGGTTCTCTCCGCGATGCCGGCGAGCCGCGAGATCATCGAGGGGCTCACGCTGCTCGTCGCCGTGGGTGTGCTCTTCTCGGTCAGCTACTGGCTGATCTCGAAGGTCGAGGCGGCGAAGTGGCAGGCGTTCATTCGCGACAAGGTGAACAACGCGCTCCAGCACGGCGGCGGGCGCGCCCTCACCTTCGTGGCCTTCCTCGCCGTGTATCGCGAGGGCGCCGAGACGGCGTTGTTCTATCAGGCGCTGTTCAACGAGGGCCCGAACGTCGCCTTCCCGCTCTCGATGGGGATCGTGGTCGGCTTCGCGGCGCTCGGCGTGATCTTCACGCTGTTCTACCGCTTCGGCGTCAAGATCCCGCTGCGTCCCTTCTTCTCGGTCACGAGCGTGCTGCTCTACCTCATGGCGTTCGTGTTCATGGGGAAGGGGATCCGCGAGCTGCAGGAAGGGAACGCGATCTCGCTGACGGCTATCCCGGGCTTCCCGCACTCGGAGCTGCTCGGTCTCTATCCGAGCTGGGAAGGGGTGCTGGCGCAGTTTGCGCTGCTGCTGCTGTTCGCGTTCGCGGTGCTGAAGACGTTCTGGCCGAAGCGGTCGGTGACGTTGCCGACGGTCATGCCCGCGGCACCGGCTCCCGCCCCCGACGCGATCGCTGCGATCCGCGCCGAGAACGAGGAACTGCGGCGTCGGCTCGTGGCCCTCGAGGAGTCGGTGAATCGCGACGCAGCGCGCGAGCTGGGTGGCGCGAGCTCGGTGGTGTCGTCGGACTGAGCTCGTCGGCGCTGCTGCGTTCGTTCTGAGTTGGTCGCGCCGGGCGGTCGCGCGAGGGTATTCCGGCTGCGCCTGCGGGCTTACACGCTGCGAGCCTCGCAGCGTGTAAGCGCGTAGCGACGACGGAAGGAGTGCCCGCACCCTCCAGGCGCGACGAACGTCAGACGGATGGCGCGGGAGACGCGGCAGGTTCTGATTGCGCAGACGCGTAGATGCCCGGCAAACCGGGACGCACGCGCCACAGTACCGCCATCCAGATGATCCCGATCACCACGAACCCGATCGCGATCATCTGCGCGTACGTCAGGCCGGCGACGAACCGATCGTCCTTGGCGCGGAAGAACTCCACGATGAACCGCTCCAGCCCCGCCAGCACACAGTACACGCCGAACAGCCAACCCTCGGCGTGCTTGTGGTCACGCATCCGCCAGAGGATGCAGAACATCACGAACCCCATCGCCACTTCGTAGAGCTGCGTCGGATAGACCGAGAGCACCGTCGTCGGGCCGGCGCCCGGAGGAAGTGGGACGCCGAACTCGCGCGCCATCACGCCTGCGGTGGACGGCGGCGCACCCTCTGGAAATGCCACGGCGAGAAATCCCTTCCACGGGCGCCCGTAGTCGTCGCCGACGGCCCAGCATCCCGTGCGCCCAACCGCGTACGCCGCGGCGGATGCGGGCGCGCCGACGTCGAAGATGCGCAGCACGCCGAACTTCTTCTTCACCGTCACGGCGAGCACGGCGAGCGTGCCGCCGAGCAACCCGCCCCAGAACACGAACCCGCCGCGGTCGAAGATGGCGTCCCAGTGCCGCAGCACGAGCACGTAGTACAGCTTCGCGCCGAGCAGCCCGCCGAGCACCGCCGCGAAGATCATGTCGTTCACCGGCTCGGGATCGTGACCGCGGCGCGCGAGCTCGTGCTGCGCCACCGATTGGCCGACGACGAAGCACATGAGGATCGCGATCCCGAAGCCGGTGAGCTGCAGGGGACCGAGTGAGAGAACGAACGGGTGATGGATGATCGGGTGCGGCAGCGTCATGGGGCCGTCGCCAGGCCGGGAAGGGGAAGGCTCGCGAATGCGTTGAGGTCGAGCGGAGACCGCTCACCACGCTCGAAGTGAAACAGTCCTGCGCGCGCGATCATCGCCGCGTTGTCCGTGGCGAGCCGGTTGCTCGGCGCGTACACCTCGGCGCCAAGGCGCTCCATGCGTGCGCGCATCGCGGCGACGAGCGTCTTGTTGCCGGCGACACCGCCGCCGAGCACGACGCGCGCGCGCCCCTGACGCTTGACGGCTCGCGCCGTCTTCTCGACGAGCGTGTCCACGATCGCCTCGTGGAAGGCGCGCGCGATGTGCGGGTGATCGTCCGCCGTTCCGGCGCGTACCGCGTTGAGCACGGCCGTCTTGAGGCCGGAGAAGGACAGGTCGTAATACTCCTGATCCTCCGGGCCCTGGTCGCGCCGCAGCATCGGTCGCGAGAAGCGGAATCGCGTCGGGTCGCCTGTCTTCGCGAGACGCTCGACGTGGGGACCGCCGGGGTAGGGAAGCCCGAGTAGCTTGGCGACCTTGTCGAACGCCTCGCCCGCGGCGTCGTCGCGCGTTCGGCCGAGCAGGTGGTATTCGCCCCATGCGGGCACGTCGACGAGCATGGTGTGACCGCCCGAGACGAGCAGCGCGATGAACGGCGGCACCGCGTCGCGGTGCTCCAGCGCCGTCGCGAACAGGTGTCCCTCCATGTGATGCACGCCGAGGAACGGGATGCCGCGTGCGAAGGCGTACGCCTTGGCGAAGCTGACGCCGACGAGCAGCGCACCCACGAGCCCCGGTCCGTTCGTCACGGCGATCGCGTCGAGCGACTCGGGAGCCGCGCCGGCGTCTTCGAGCGCGCGCGTCACCACCGGCACGATGGCGGTGAGATGCTGGCGCGAGGCGATCTCCGGCACGACGCCGCCGAAGACGCGATGCACGTCCTGCGACAGGATGACGAGCGACTCGAGGCGCACTTCGTCCCCCTCGCCCGCGATCACCGCGGCCGACGTCTCGTCGCACGACGTCTCGATCCCGAGGATTCGCGTCACGTCTCGTCTCGCATCATGGTGTGGGCGCGCTCGGCGAGGCGCTCTCCGGCGGCGCGACGCGATCGACCGGCGCGCGGTTCCGAACCTTCACCTGCGCGGGCTCCACGCGCACGCCGATGCCCGTCGTGTCCAGGTCGGCGACGTGCGGCAGCGTATCACCCCACGCGATCGAGAGTGGGTCGGGGTGGATTCCGTGGAGCTGTCGCACCACGCGCCGCGGTCCGGTGACGCGCACCCAATCCGGATCGAACACCAGGTCCTCGGCGAGCGTCATCCCCGCAGCCGGGACGCTATCGGCGTGCACGACCACACGCCCCTCGTTTCGCACGGGCACGCGCCGGGTGACGCTCGACTCGAAGCGCAGCATGACGGCGCGAGGCTGCACGTCGAGCACGTGCACCACTTCCGAAAGCTCCGCCGGCACGTGCACGTCGGCGGGCGTGAGGTCGAGCATGAGCGTGTCGGGGACGTCACCGCTCACGGTGCGACGCAGCACGAGCGGGTTGGCGTAGAGCTTCGCGAGGTCCGCGGCGCGGCCGGAGACGAGCGCCTGCACCTGCGGCGCTCTGCCGATCAGCACGAGCGAGCTGTCGAGGACCGGCGCGACGCGCACGCTCACGTAGCCCTCTGTCGGCTCGCGCAACGACACGACGATCCAGAGCAGCAGGGCGAGCACGATCGCGATCGCCTTGAGCCCGAGACGCTCCGTGGTGACGTCGCGCACCCGACGGCGCCAGTCCGGACGGATCGGCGGCGGATAGGGGGGCGTCACGAGAGTCGTCCGCTATCGCGAGGCCGTGGTGCCGCCGAGCAGCTCCCGCACGAGGGCGCGATTCCCCTCCGAGCTCCAGTCCGACGCACCGATCAGCTTTTTCCGGATCGTGCCGTCCCGCGCAATGATGAACGTCTCCGGATAGCCGGTGATCTGATAGTTGCGCGTCGTGACCTGCTTCGGGTCGTGCAGGACCTCGAAGGTCAGCCCGAACTCCTTCACGAAGTCGCGGATGCGCTGCTCGGCGCCCGGGTCGTCCACGCTGATCGCGACGACGGCGAGCCCGTGCGGGCCGAACTCGCGGTGCAGCTTCTCGATGCTCGGCATCTCGACGCGGCATGGCTCGCACCACGTCGCCCAGACGTTCAGCAGCACGACCTTGCCCTTGTAGTCGGCGAGCGTCTTCTGCTGTTTCGCGGAGTCCAGGGTGACGCCCTGAATCGGCGGCGCCTTGGAGCCCACCGAGACGGGAAAGAGCTCGTCGCCCAGGAAGTGCACCCCCGCGCCGAGCACGATGGCGAGCAGGATGATGACTCCGGCGACGATCCCCCACTGCTGGCGCTGCGTCATGCCACGGCTCCGAATGCTACCGTCACGCCAGGTGCGCGCATCGGGCACGCAGCGCGGCGACCTCGCCGCGCGGATCGGATGAGCTGAAGATCGCGTTGCCGGCGACGAAGGTGTCCGCGCCGGCGCCCCACACGTCGGCGATCGTCTCACGGTTGATGCCGCCGTCGACCTCGAGCACGGCAGACACGCGCGCCGCATCGAGCATGCGCCGCGCGCGCGCGATCTTGTCGAGCGACGACGCGATGAACTGCTGCCCACCGAACCCGGGGTTCACCGACATAACGAGGAGGAGGTCGATGTCGCCGAGCACCTCCTCGACGGCCGAGAGCGGCGTGGACGGGTTGAGCGCCACGCCGGCGGCGCAGCCGAGCTCACGGATGCGCGCGAGCTGGCGCTGCAGATGCGGCGACACCTCGGCGTGGATCGTGAGTCCCGTCGCACCGGCGGCGACGAAATCGTCGAAGTAGCGCTCCGGCTCGACGACCATCATGTGCACGTCGAGCGGGAGCGTCGTGCAGCGGCGCAGCGTCTCGATGACCTTCGCGCCGAAGGTGAGATTCGGCACGAAGCGGCCGTCCATCACGTCGACGTGGATCCAGTCGGCGCCGGCCTGCTCCAGCATCGTCACCTCGTCGGCAAGCTTCGCGAAGTCGGCGCTCAGGATGGATGGGGCGATTCGTGTCGTGCTCATGGTTGTTGCACTGGTGGCGCGGGCCCCGGCTGCGGTTCGGCTGAAGGCTCGCCCACGACGCGGAGCTGCACCATCGTGCCGGGTGCGATGGGTGAACCGCCGACGGGCGTCTGGCTGAAGACGGTGCCGGGTGTGCCCGGTCCGTTCGGGTCACGCACGATCTGCACGTTTCGCACACCGATCTGCGTGAGGACCTGCCGCGCCACGGCGACGTCGCGTCCCATGACGTCGGGCATGTTGGGCGCGGCGGCGCCGCCGCTGAGGATGATCCCCACCGTGGATGGCACGGCCACCGCGGAGCCGGCCGCGGGCCGCGTGCCGATGACGGTGCCCCGCGGCGCGTTGCTCGGCGACTCGCTCACGTCGCCGACGTCGAATCCCTCCTTCTCCAACAGGACCTGGGCTTCGATGCGCGTCATCCCGGTGACAGTGGGTACGGCGACCATGCGCTGCCCGCCGCTGACGACGAGTGTGATCTTGCTGCCGAGCCCCTCGCGCGTGCCTGGCGGGAGCGACTGCTCGAGGACGGTGCCCTTCGGAGCGGAGTTGTTGTATCGCTGTTCGCCCTGCTCCGCTTTGAAGCCGGCCTGCGCCAACCGCTGGGCCGCCTCGTCAAAGTCGAGACCCGTCACGTTCGGCACCTTCACATCGCGCGGGATCACGCCGGCGGGGAAGATGACGAACGCGACGAGCAGATAGGCGAGCGAGAACCCGGCGACGATCGCGACGAGATAGACGAGCGACGTGCGGAAGCGTGCGCGCCACGTCATGCAGTCGCGGGATCCGCGCGACGCAACCTCGCCGCGAACGCGCCGTCGGTGCCGTGGCGCTGCGGGAGCACGCGCAGTCGTCCGGCGTCGAGCACGGCGGCGGGCACGGCGCCCTCGGGTGGCGGCTCGAGGCGCCACTCCGGATTGTCGGAGAGGAAGCTCTCGATCTGCGCGTCGTTCTCCTCCGTCTCGAGCGAGCAGGTGCTGTAGACGAGGAGACCACCAGGCCGCACCGCGGTCGCCGCCGCGCGCAGGATCGAGCGCTGCACGGCGGGAAGCACGGCGAGATCGCTGATGCGCAGACGCCACCGCGAATCGGGGTGCCGGCGGAAGGTGCCCGTGCCCGTGCACGGCACGTCGATGAGGACGGCGTCCATCCCCTTCACGGCGGGGAAGCGTGCGTCGCCGACGAAGGGGACGATGTTGCTCGCGTCGAGGCGTCGCACGTTCTCGCGCACGCGCGCGAGTCGCGCGTACGACGCATCGCCCGCGTAGACGACGCTCGCGGTACGCGCGAGCTCGAGCGCCTTGCCGCCGGGCGCACTACAGAGGTCGGCAACCCGTACACCAGACGGCAACGCGGCGTAGCGCGTGACGAGCGTGGAGGCAGGATCCTGGAGGTGGAAGAATCCCTGCTTGAACGCGCCGAGCTCCGTCATCGCGCCGACGCCACCGGTGAGCACGAGGCTGTCCGACACGAGCGGTGCGTCGCCGACGGTCACGCCCGCGCTCTCGAGCATCGCCTCGAGCTGTTCGCGCACGACGTGATACGGCCGCGCGACGAGCGGCGCCTCGCGGTTGTTTGCCTCGAGGAGCTGGCGCGTCTCATTGGCGCCCCAGCGCGCGATCCACCGCGCGACGAGCCAGCGCGGATGCGAGTACTCGAGTGCGAGCGCTTCGACGGGATCTTCCGGCGTCTTGACGACGAGTGCGTCGCGCTCACGATCGAGCCGGCGCAGCACGGCGTTCGCCAGCTTGCTCGCGCCGATGCCGTGACGCCGCTTGGCCAGCTCCACCGTCTGGCCGATCGCGGCATACGGAGGCACGCTCCCCATCGCGAGCAGCTGATACGCGCCGAGCCGGAGCAGGTCGATGAGATCCGGATCGAGCTTGGCGAGGCCGCCACGCACGCGATCGTCGAGCAGGGCATCGAGCCAGCTCCGCCGGCGCAACATCCCGAACACGAGCTCGCGCGTCCACCGGCGATCGCGCGGATCGAGCCGCGTGGTGCGGCGCTCGAACGAGCCGTCGAGCAGCTCGCCGGCCCGCAGATCGGTCAGCACGTCGGCGGCAGCGCCGCGTGCTTCCGTCACGGCGCCACGCACCGCCATCGCGGGGCGCCCGGCGTCGCTCACCGGTCGAGCATCCCCGTCGTGGGCGACGACGGTACGGCCACCTCGCGCTTCGGCATGCGGCCGGCGAGATAGGCGAGCCGTCCGGCGTCGACCGCGAGTCGCATCGCGGTGGCCATGCGCACCGGATCCGTGGCGGCGGCGATGCCCGTGTTCATCAGCACTCCGTCAACGCCCTGCTCCATCACGATCGCCGCGTCCGACGCCGTGCCCACGCCGGCGTCGACGATGACGGGGACGCCGAGCCGATGCTTGATCGTGCGGATGGCGAACTCGTTGAGCATGCCCAGCCCCGAGCCGATCGGCGAGGCGAGGGGCATGACGCAGACCGCACCGGCATCCTCGAGGCGCAGAGCGCTGATCAGATCGTCGTTGGTGTACGCCATCACCTTGAACCCTTCGGCCGCGAGCACGCGCGTCGCCTCGATCGTCGCCGCCGCGTCGGGGAGCAGGGTCTGCTGGTCGCCGATCACCTCGAGCTTCACCCACTCGTTGAAGCCCGCGGCGCGTCCCAGACGAGCGTACCGAATGGTGTCATCAATGGCAAAGCAGCCCGCGGTGTTCGCGAGCAGCATGAACCGCTGCGGGTCGAGGTGATGGAGAATCCCCTCTTCCTTGGACCGATCGAGATCGACGCGCCGCACGGCGACGGTGACGACTTCCGCGCCCGACGCCTCGATCGCGGCGATCATATGGGCATTGGAGGCATACTTTCCTGTTCCCACCATCAGGCGCGAGCGGAACTCACGCTCCCCGATGACGAACGGCGTGTCGAGCGTGGTGAGCAGGTCGGGGGTGGCGGTCACGTCAGCCTCCTCCGACGAAATGCACGATCTCCAGCACGTCGCCCGCTTCCAGCACGATCGACGGATACGCGTCGCGATCGCGCAGGATCGTCCTGTTGTGCTCGACCACGACGAGGCGCGGATCGAGCTTCAGCGAGGCGAGGTAGGCAGAGAGCGAGGTGCCCGCAGCGATCGTGCGCGAGTCACCGTTGACCGTCAACGCAATGGTGGACGGCTCATGCACCAGCGGCGTCGTCATACGCCGAAAGATAGTCGCTGGCGGCTCGTTCGGCATTCGCGGCGTCCCAGATGCCGCGAATCACGGCGAGCCCATACGCACCCGCCTGGCGCAGCAGCGCGCAGTGTTCCGGCTTCACGCCGCCGATCGCGACGATCGGCACGTCCACCGCGGCGGCGAGGGCGCGCACGAAGGTCAGCCCACGCCCCTCCTCGCCCGGATGCGTCGCCGTCGCGAACACGTGGCCCGCGACGAGCCAGTTCGCCCCTTCCTGAGCGGCGGCCAGCGCTTC
>DASVNI010000458.1:0-1875 GCA_036383935.1 Gemmatimonadaceae bacterium
GATGACAGCGGACTCGCTCCGCTCGCTCGGGATGACAGCGGACTCGCTCCGCTCGCTCGGGATGACAGCGGACTCGCTCCGCTCGCTCGGGATGACAGCGCGTCGTTAGCGGCTGGTCACCGTTCGTGCGAATGCGGCGAGCGCGTCCCAGTAGCGCTGGCCGGCCACGAGGGTGAGGTCGTTATGGCCAGCGCCCTCGACCCAGAGGGCCTGCTTCGGCTCCGACGCGGCCTCGTACAAGCGGCGCCCGTGAGAGACGGGAATGACCGCGTCGGCGGTGCCGTGGATGATCAGCACGGGGACGTGCACCTGCCGAATGTGGCGCAGGTTGGGGAAGCGATCGAAGGGGAGAAGGGGTACGCGCGTCATGACGACGAACGCACTCGTGAAAGTGCTCTCGAGTACGAGGCCGCCGCTCGGCACGCGCGTGGCGAGGTCGGCTGTCGGCCCGCCGCCGACGGAGCGTCCGTACAGCACGAGCCGCGACGGTTGCACGCCGAGCGTGTGCACGGCGTGCTGATAGACCGACTCCATGTCGCGGATCGCGCCGGATGTGGTGGGCGGGCCCCCGGTGCTGAGGCCGTAGCCGCGGTAGTCGAAGGCGAGGACGGCGTAGCCGTGCCGCTGCAGCTCCTCGAGCATGGGCGCGATCAGGCCAAGGTCCTCCGCATTGCCGTGCGCGTAGACGAGAGTGATCGCAGCGCGCGGATTGGGGAGGTACAGCGTCGCGAGCGACGCACCGTCCGCGCCGGGGATCATCGTGATCGGAAGCTGGCCGGCGCGATACGTCGGGCGCGGCGGCAGGAACATCAGACGGTCGGAGAGGAAGTACGCGAACGCCGCGAGCGCAGCGTACGCGAGCACCGCCACGAGCAGGACGGCCCTCATGCGCTCACGCGCCCGCCGGCACGCCGTCGAAGAAGTCGACGAGCCCGGTCTCCACGGAATACTCGGCGCCCACGACGAGCAGCCCGTCGCGCGTGATGCGTTGCTCGAGCAATGCAGACCCGTGGCGCAGGTGATCCGCCGACGCGCGGATGTTCGCGCGCACCGACTGCTCGACGAGCGCCTCGCGATCGTGGCGCAGCTCCGTCGAGAGCAACGGGACGACGGAAGGACGGATGCGGTCGACGATCGAGCGCAGGTTGCGCGACTGGTTCTCGGTTGGACGCTGCAGCTCGTCGATCGTGGCGTTGATGGCGCCGCAGCGTGAGTGACCGAGCACGACGGCGAGCCGCGTGCCGAAGAACTCGGCCGCGTACTCCACACTCCCCACCAGCGACGGCGCGACGATGTTCCCCGCGACGCGAATGACGAACAGATCGCCGAGTCCCTGATCGAACACGATCTCGACGGGGACACGCGAGTCGGAGCAGCCGAGGACAACGGCGTGCGGTGCCTGCCCACCCACGAGCTGGGCGCGTCGTTCCTGACTGAGAAATGACTCGATCCCTCGCACGTTCGAGGCGAAGCGTGCGTTGCCTTCCTTGAGACGCTTCAGGGATTCGAGAGCGCTGATCATCGGTGAGTTGGTGAATTGGGTAGTGAGATAGTTAGTCGGTTGCTGAGATGATGAGAAACGGCCTCGGGAGGCGATTGCTTCCCGAGGCCGTTGCCCACCAACTCCTCAACCGACCAACCAACCCACTATCCAATGAACCGACTCACCGCACCAAGTGACGGTCCGCGAACGCGAGAAACTGCGTCCAGTCGTAGTCCGTCACATCGTGCGTTCCCGGGCGCAGATGAAATCCGATCGCGCCATCGAGAGTCGGTGTGTTCACCGGCGGCATCGTCGCCGGAAGCGCGGATGGTGCGCCGAGGAGTGCAAAGACGGGCTCGGCCGCCTTGGCGGCGAGGAAGGAGCCGACGGGA
>DASVNI010000459.1:0-2999 GCA_036383935.1 Gemmatimonadaceae bacterium
CAGGTGCCCGGCCCGCAGATTCGGGTGCGCGAGGGCGACCGGGTGCGCGTCAAGCTGATCAACCGGCTCGCTCAGTCCACGTCCATCCACTTCCACGGCCTCGAGCTGCCGAACGACCAGGACGGCGTCCCCTTCATCACCCAGCCGCCGGTGAAGCCGGGCGAGACGTACACGTACGAGTTCACCGTCCCGAACGCCGGCTCGCACATGTACCATTCGCACCACAACTCCGCTTACCAGGTCGGCCTCGGACTGCTCGGCGCGTTCATCGTCGAGCCGAGGGACAAGTCGCAGGAGCCCAAGGTCGACCACGACGTCGTGTTCATCCTGAACGACGGCGCGCACGGCTACACCTTCAACGGCAAGAGCTTCCCGGCGACCCAACCGATCGTCGCCAAGCTCGGCCAGAAGGTGCGCATCCGGTACATGAACGAGGGGATGATGATCCACCCGATGCACCTGCACGGGATGCATCAGACCGTCATCGCCAAGGACGGCTGGCCGTTGTCCAACCCGTGGAAGTGCGACACCCTCAACATCGCCCCCGGCGAGCGCTGGGACGTCGTCGTCAACTGCAACAACCCCGGTACCTGGGCCTTCCACTGCCACATCCTCCCCCACGCCGAGAGCGAACATGGCATGTTCGGGATGGTGACGGCGCTGGTGGTTCAGAAGTAGAATCGTGTAGGGCGTCTTTCGCCCGGAAGGACTTCGAACGAGCTGTTAACGGTTTTCGGTTCTCGGTTGTGAGCCAGCCTCGGGATGTAGCAGCTTCCCGAGGCCGGCCGATCACCGAGAACCGACAACCGATTACCGTTCCCCGTCATTCGACACTGTCTCCGAGACCGTCCTATGTCCCGTCCCGACATCATCCGCGTCATCCTCGCCGACGATCATCTCGTCGTGCGCGCCGGGCTCAAGGCGCTCCTCAGTACGAGCAAGGACATCGAGGTCGTCGGTGAAGCGAGCAACGGGCGCGATGCAGTCGCGCTCGTCGATCGGTTGTCGCCGCACGTCGCCGTGCTCGACCTCGACATGCCGCAGATGGACGGTCTCGCGGCGACGAAGGAGATCGTCGGCAAGGGATCGGGCACGCGCGTGCTCATCCTCACGATGCACACGGAGGACGAGTTCCTCGTCAACCTGCTCGAGGCGGGTGCGGCGGGCTATCTCGTGAAGAATGCCGCGGACCGCGAGCTCGCCGACGCCGTGCGCGCCGTCGCCGCGGGAGACAGCTACGTGCAGGCGAGCGCCGCGCGCGCGCTGGCGCGTCAGGTGTCGAAGCGCGGCGAGCACGCCGACGAGCGCGCGCAGTACCAGTCGCTCACCGAGCGTGAGCGCGACGTGCTCGTCCACGTCGCCGGCGGCTATTCGGCGTCCGAGATCGGCGAGAAGCTGTTCATCAGCCCCAAGACGGTCGAGACGTACAAGCAGCGCATCACCGAGAAGCTCGGCCTGTCGCACCGCTCCGACTACGTGCAGTTCTGTCTCCGGCTCGGGCTGCTGAAGACGGTGTGACCGCGTCCGGCTCGCTGCCGTCGCAGGACCGGCGCGCGTCGTTCACAGTTCCCGGTCCACGTCAGCGCTATCCCGGCGAGTTCGCGCTCGCCGTGATGCGGCGTCCGCTCGCGCTCTTCGGCGATCTCGCTCGCAACTACGGCGACGTCGCCGGCTTCCGCATCGCCGGCCAGCCGGTGGTGCTCGTGAGCCATCCCGATCGCATCCGCGACGTGCTCGTCACGCACGGGCGCCTCTTCCACAAAGGGCGCGGCCTCGAGCGCGCGAAGATGCTCCTGGGCGAGGGGCTGCTCACGAGCGAGGACGAGCTGCATCTACGCCAGCGCCGGCTCGCGCAACCCGCCTTCCATCGCGCGCGCATCGCCGCGTACGCCGAGACCATGGCGACGTACGCCGCGCGCCGCGCCGAATGCTGGCACGAGGGCGCGACCCTCGACGTCGCGCGCGAGATGGCCGCGTACACACTCGCCGTGGTCGGCAAGACGCTGTTCGACGCCGACATCGAGGGTGAGGCGCACGAGATCGGCGACGCGCTCGCCGCGGCGATCGAGGCATTCAACCTCAGCGTGCTCCCCTTCGGTGAGCTGCTCGAGAAGCTCCCCATCCCGACGACGCTGCGCTTCCGTCGCGGCCGCGAACGTCTCGATGCGACGATCTACCGGCTCATCGCCGAGCGCCGCGCGTCGGGGGAAGACCGCGGCGACCTGCTCTCCATGCTCCTCCTCGCGCACGACACGGAGGGCGACGGCGGCGGGATGAGCGACACGCAGCTCCGCGACGAGGCGATGACACTTCTTCTCGCCGGTCACGAGACGACGGCGAATCTCCTCGCGTGGACCTGGTATCTCCTCGCGCAGCACCCCGACGTCGAGCGACGGCTGCACGACGAGATCGACGCCGTCCCCACGGACACGCTCGGCGCGGACGATCTCGCGCGGCTCCCGTACACGCGCGCCGTCCTCGCCGAGTCGATGCGACTGTTCCCGCCCGCGTGGATCGTCGGACGCCGCGCCCTCGAGGAGTATCCCATCGACGGTCACGTGCTCCCCGCGCGCACGATCGTTCTCGTGAGCCAGTGGGTCGTGCATCGCGATCCGCGCTGGTGGCCGGACGCGAATGCGTTCCAGCCCGAGCGCTGGCTACCAGGCGGCAGCGCCCTCGACGCGGCGCGCCCAAAGTTCGCCTACTTCCCCTTCGGCGCGGGCACGCGCATCTGCATCGGCGAGCAGTTCGCCTGGCTCGAGGCCACCCTCGCCCTCGCGACCGTCGCGCGCCGCTGGCAATTCCGACTCGCGTCGCGCGCGCCCGTCGTTCCACAGCCGATCGTCACCCTTCGCGTACGGGGCGGTCTACCAATGATTGCGAAGAGGCGGTGAGCGCTGGGGTCAGAGTCTGCGACTCTGACCCCTTGCAACATCGGAGCTTCCCGAAGCCCTTCCTCATCCCCGCATCCCCGCATCCCCGCTCATCGGTGATTCCTC
>DASVNI010000460.1:0-1729 GCA_036383935.1 Gemmatimonadaceae bacterium
CCCGTGCGAAAGGGGTCAGACCCCGGGCTCTGACCCCGGGCTCTGACCCCGGGCTCTGACCCCGGGCACTGACCCCACTCGAGAGGGCGCCGAGCTGGGGCCGGGGAGCCGATTGGCGCCCGGGCGGCCTGGGTGCAACCCTTTAGGGGAACCTCGTGTCCTGAGGGCGCACGACGAGTGGGGCCCCGGCCGCCGACGGAAGCAGGGTGGCGGAAGGGCGCGAGACGGACCGGCACACCCGGACGACACATGGACGGTCGGTAGTGAACGAGCGCGAGCTGACGGCCCGCGTGAAGCTGGGAGACGAGGCCGCGGAGCGCGCCCTGTACGATGCGCACGTCGACCGCGTGTACTGGGTCGCGTACCGCATGAGCGGGCGCCACGACCTCGCGCAGGACTTCACGCAGGACGTGTTCATTCGAGCCTTCGAGCGGATCGGCGACTTCCGTGGCGACGCGCCCTTCGGGGCGTGGCTGCACTCGATCACGATGTCGGTGGTGCTCAACGGGCTTCGCAAGGTGAAACGGTTCGACCAACGCGAAGCGGTACTGGAGGAAGCGGGAATGGTGACGTCGAGCGTCCGGGAGTCGGAGCCCGATCTGAAGGAGCGGCTGGCGCAGGCGATCGACGCGCTGCCGGAGGGATGCCGGGTGACGTTCCTGATGCACGACGTCGAGGGCTTCACGCACGAGGAGATCGGAGCGGCGCTGGGCACGACGGCGGGAACCTCGAAGGCGCAGCTGTCACGCGCACGGGCCAAGCTGCGCATCGCGCTGGCGGATTTTGCGGGAGACTGGATCCAATGACCGACGACCACATGAACGACCAGCCGAACGACGCCATCCAGGACGAGCGCATCCGCTCGCTCGCGGCCGGCCACTACAACGCTCCGGACGGCAGTGTGCCGCGGGATGCGATGTGGGCCCAGATCTCCGCGGCGCGGCGCGCGGCGCGGGCGGGCGTCGCCCCGATCGCGAGCGTCGCCCCGGCAGCGACCGAGGTGGAAGAGACGCCGGCTGACGTGGTGCCGCTGGATTCCCGGCGGCGCACGCGGACGATCGTCGTGTGGCGCTGGAGCGCGGCCGTCGCCGCCGGGCTCCTGCTCGCCTTCGCGCTCGGACAGAAGTACGGACAGCTCACCAACACGACCTCACCGGTCGGGCCTGTGGAAATCGCGCACGGCCCCACGCCGAGTCCGTCGGCCATCGAGCCGCCGAAGGGTGCACCCGAGGGCGTGTCCAGCTCGCCGGCGCCCAATGGAACGCCGACGCGGACCCCCCAGCCACAGCAGCTCGCGACGCGTCCGTCGACCGACCGCTCCACACCCGGTGCCTCCACGGAAGTCGCGTCGGCGGATTCCGCCGCCTCCGCCCTCTACCGCGCCGCTGCCGTGCAGACGCTCGTGCAGGCGGAGGCCGTGCTCACGGCGTATCGCGGCGCCGAATCGTCGACGCGCGATCCGCAGGCCATGCAGCAAGCGGCACGCTGGGCGCGCGACGTGTTGTCGAGCACACGCCTGCTGATCGATTCACCCGCGGGGCGCGACCCGCAGATGCGTTCACTGTTCACCGATCTCGAGCTCGTGCTAGCGCAGATCGTTCAACTCTCCGGCACACCGCTGCAGGACAGCGAGCGTGATCTGATCGACCGCGCGATGCGCGATCGCGATCTGCTCCCGCGCCTGCGCTCCGCGGTGCCCGCCGGTTCGGCCACCTCGTGAGACGGCTCG
>DASVNI010000461.1:0-32576 GCA_036383935.1 Gemmatimonadaceae bacterium
GAGCCGCAGGTCGTCGGCATGGTGAGCGTCGCGATGTTGTCCTTCACCGCGACGGGCACGCCGAGTAGTGCGCCGGGCGTCGTGTCGGCCAGTCGGTCGCCGATCGTGGCCGCCTGGCGACGCGCGTCGTCGTCGTCGCGCCAGGCGAAAACGTTCAGCCCGTCGCGGCCGGCGTTGACCTCGCGTGCCCGATCGATCGCCGCGGTGAGCGTGTCGGCGGCCGTGACGTGACCCGCCGCAGTATCGGCACGCACTTCGGCGCAGCTGCGCGCGGTCATGCCTCCTCCGGCGATTCGTGCGTCGAGAGGCGCGGCACGAGCAGGAAGCCGTCGCGCACGCTCGGCGCGAAGGCGTCGAGCGACCGGGCGAGCGGGAATGGCGGGCCTTTGTCCTCGCGCACCGGGAGGCCCTCGGCGCCAACGCCGATCGCCTCTTCGACGCCGGCGGTGTCGACCTTCGCCAGCTCGTCCATGTGACCGAGGATGGTGTTCAGCTCCGCGACGATGGCCGCGGCTCGCGCGTCGGTGAGACCGAGGCGCGCGAGCGTGGCGATGTGATGGACGTCGTCGATGGTGACGGCCACTATTCGATGTCCCGTTCGAGGTTGGCCTGCGCGACGACGAGGGTCTTTCGACCGATCGTCTCGTCGTCGAAGTCGATCTTCGCCTTGAGATCACGACCGCCGCCCGCCAGCTCGGCGATCACCCCCGAGCCGAACTTGCGATGGCGGACGCGCGCGCCGACGGCAATGACGGCGGCGTCCTGCGAGGCTTCGGCGTCGTCGAAGCTGGTCGGACGCGAGATCGGCGTGCCCGGACGGCGCAGTGCGGCGCTGGGCGGAAAGCCCTTGGTGTCGTCGACGAACGCGGACCGCAGCCCCTCGCCCGTGTCGCGGCGGCGCGAGTTGCCCCACTGACTGCCGCCACGGAGCGAATGCATGAACGACCGGCCGGAGCTGCGCACCTTGATCGTCATGCGCTGCTCGAGCATGTCCTCGGGGATGGCGACGAGAAAGCTCGACGCCTTGGACGGCATGAACTCCCCGTTGCGCCGGCGTTCCTCGGCGTGGGTGAGAAAGAGCTTCCGTTCGGCGCGCGTGATCCCGACGTAGAAGAGCCGACGCTCCTCCTCCATGAGGGCGGGATCGTCGTACGCTTTGGCGAGCGGGAACAAGCCGTCTTCGAGGCCGCTGATGAACACAACCGGGAACTCGAGCCCCTTCGCGTTGTGCAGCGTCATGAGCGTCACGGCGTCGGCATCGGGCCCGAGCTTGTCGAGCTCGGAGACGAGCATCGCCTTCTGCAGGAAGTGGTCGAGCGGGGTGAGACCGACCTCCCCTTCCTCGTCCGCCACCGTCTCGGCGGCGCCGGTGATCAGCTCGCGCACGTTGTCGATGCGATCGGCCGACTCGGGCCCTTCGGCGCGCAGGTACTCGTCGTAGCGCACGCTCTCGACGATGTCGCGCAGCAGCTCGTCGACCCCCGCCTCGCGCGCCGATTCGCGGAATCGCACGATGAGGGCGGCGAACTCGCCGAGCGCGGTGCGCGCCGCCGGACGCAGGGCGGCGATCAGATCGGGACGCACAGCGGCGGCGAGCATCGGAATTCCCGCTTCGCGCGCGGCGGCCGAAAGCTGCTCCAGCGTCGCGTCGCCGAGGCCGCGCTTGGGCACGGCGATCGCGCGACGGAACGCCTCGTCGTCGGCGGGATTGGCGACGAGCTTGAGGTAGCTCATGAGATCGCGAATCTCTCGCCGGTCGTAGAAGCGTACCGAGCCGACGATGCGATAGGGCAGCGCGCGCTTGCGCAGCGCTTCCTCGATCGCGCGGCTCTGCGCGTTCGTACGGTAGAGGATCGCGAAGTCGCGCAGCGTGAGCTTGGCCGACTGTGCTCGGCGCGCGGCCAGCTCCTCGACGATGAAATCGGCCTCGTCGCGTTCGTCGAGGCAGCGCGTCGCCGTGACCCGCTCGCCGCTTCGGTGCGTGGGGCGCAACGTCTTGCCCATCCGCCCCTTGTTGGCGCTGATGACGACGTTGGCCAGGTCGAGCACTTCCGGCGTGCTGCGGTAGTTCTCCTCCAGCCGGACGACGTGCGCCTCGGGGAAATCCTTGTTGAAGTCGAGGATGTTCCGGATGTCGGCGCCACGCCAGCCATAGATGGACTGATCGTCGTCACCGACGACGCAGATGTTGCCGTGGCCGCCGGCGAGCAGCTTGATGAACTGATACTGCGCGCGGTTCGTGTCCTGGTATTCGTCGACGAGGAGGTACTTGAACTTGCGCCGGTACTTCTCGAGCTCGGGCGGATTCTCGGCGAGCAGGCGGACGGGGAGGACGAGCAGATCGTCGAAGTCCACCGCGTTGGCGACGCGGAGCGCTTCGCCGAGATCGCGATAGACGACCGCGACCGCGCGCGAGAAGGGGTCCATCGCGAGGTTCGCGTACTCGTCCGGCGTGACGAGGGCGTTCTTCGCGTCGGAGATGGCGCCGTGGACGCCACGCGGCGTGAACTGCTTCACGTCGAGCCGGTTGCGCTCCAGCAGGCGCTTGATCACCGACTGCGTGTCGTCCTGATCGTAGATCGTGAACGCGGCGGTACGCCCGACGAGGTGCGGCGCCGCGCGGAGCATGCGTGCGCCGATGGCGTGGAAGGTCCCGACCCACATGCCGGACGGCGCGCGGCCGAGCAGGCGCGCGATGCGCTCCTTCATCTCGCCCGCGGCCTTGTTGGTGAAGGTCACGGAGAGGATCCGGCTCGGATCGACACCGTGATGATCGATGAGGCGGGCGATGCGCGTGGTCAGCACGCGGGTCTTGCCGGAGCCGGCGCCGGCCAGCACGAGCAGCGGGCCGTCGACGTGCAGCACGGCCTCGCGCTGCGCGGGATTCAACCCCTCGAGCAGCGTAGCGTCAGTCGCAATGTCCATCATGGCAAGATAATCTCGAACGCCGCACCGCGGTCGACGGGGGCCAGCTGCAGGGTACCACCGTGATTCTCCTCGACGATGCGGCGCGCGAGCGACAGGCCGATGCCCCATCCGCTCGTCTTCGTGGAGAATCCGGGCTCGAAGATGCGGCCACGCAGCTCGCGTGGAATGCCGGGTCCGTCGTCCGCGACACGGAGGCAGGCTCCCCCGTCGCCCCGCGGCTCCGCGGCGAGGGTGATGACGCCGCCGCGACCGGCGAGCGCGTCGATCGAGTTCTTCACCAGCACTTCGAGCGCCCACTCGAGCAGGACGGGGTCGCCGCGAACGTCCACCGCGTTGTCGGGGCGCACGACGTCGATCGTGACGGCGTGCGCGAGCTTGGGGACGCGCGCGCGGAAGTAGGTCGCGATGCGATCGACGAGCTCGGCGACGTTCACCGAGTCGCGCCGCGGCTCTCGCCCGATGCGCTCGAACCGATGCGCCACGCGATCGAGGCGTTCGAGATCGGCGCGCATGAAGCCCACGGCGCGACGCGTACCCTCATCCTCGGCTCGATCCTCCAGCAGCTCGATCCAGCCGGCGAGGCTCGACAGCGGCGTCCCGAGCTGATGCGCCGACTCGCGCGCCATACCGGCCAACACGCGCTCGCGCTCGGCGTTGCCCCGCGTGCGCACGATGTAGATGCCCAGGATCAGCAGGACGAACGCCGTCGCGGCCTGAAGCGCGGGGATGATGCGCAGCCATTTCACGAGCGACGGATTGCCGAAGTGGATCTTCCCCACCAGGGAATCAGTCACCGGTGGATTCTGTCGATCCAGCTCGCCGACGAAGCGTCGAAGCTGCGTCTGCTCGTCCTGCGTACTGTCGAGCGCGAGGTTGGCGTGATACGTCGGCCGACCGCGCACATCGGTGACGACGATCGGCACGCCCTGCGCGATGATGCTCTGCGTCAGATCGAACAGCGCCCGCGTGCCCGCGTCCGCGCTCGTGTCGGTCTGAGCGCGCAGCACGCGCGCATACATGACGCTCGAGCGCTGTGCCTCGACGCGCAGGTCGCGCACGACGCGCCGCGTGTAGACGACGTACGAGGAGAGAAGAACGGCGAGGAGCAGGCCGACGACCAGCTCGGGAGCGCCGCGGCGCATCGGCTAGCCGATCCGGTCGGACCCTACATACGGCCGCAGCACGTCGGGGACGATCACCGTGCCGTCCTGCTGCTGATAGTGCTCCAGGATGCACGCGAGCGTGCGAGGAAACGCGAGCCCGGAGCCATTGAGCGTGTGCACGAAGCGCGGCTTCTCGCCCTTCGCCGGCCGGTA
This sequence comes from Gemmatimonadaceae bacterium, assembly GCA_036383935.1. Taxonomy (GTDB): domain Bacteria; phylum Gemmatimonadota; class Gemmatimonadetes; order Gemmatimonadales; family Gemmatimonadaceae; genus AG11. The sequence goes on from DASVNI010000461.1 coordinate 4,245, forward strand.
GCGGATGTTCGCGCGCCGAGCCTGGAAGTCGGTGAAGGTGCTGCAGGAGCTGACCTCGAGCCATGCACCGACGCCGGGCGCCCACGCTTCGAGATCGTAGGTCTTCGCGCTGGAGAAGCCCGTGTCGCCCGCCGCGAGCAACTTGACGCGGTACGGGATGCCGAGCCGCTGCAGCATCGACTCCGCGTGCCCGAGCAGCGTCGCGAGCTCCTCCTCGGATCGCTCGGGCGCGCAGTAGCGCACCAGCTCGACCTTGTCGAACTGGTGCATGCGGAGGATGCCGCGCGTGTCCTTCCCTGCCGATCCGGCCTCGCGCCGGAAGCAGGGCGTGTATGCCGTGAACGCCTTCGGCAACTCTGCGCCGTCGAGGATCTCGTCGCGGTACAGGTTGGTGAGGGGGACCTCGGCCGTCGGAATGAGAAAGAGGTCGTCGCCGGCGATCTTGTAGGCGTCGTCCTCGAACTTCGGGAGCTGGCCGGTGCCGGTCATGCTCGCGCGATTGACGAGCACGGGCGTCCAGATCTCCTCGTAGCCGTGCTCGCGCGAGTGCACGTCGAGGAAGAAGTTCAACAGCGCGCGAACGAGGCGCGACCCGCCGCCGCGGAAGAGCGCGAAGCCGGAGCCGCTGATCTTCGCCGCCCGCTCGAGGTCGAACAGGCCGTGCTCGGCAGCAATCTCCCAGTGCGGGCGGACGCCGTCGGACGGGCGTGGCTCGCCCCAGCTCCGCACGATGACGTTGTTCGACTCGTCGCCGGCGGGAACGTCGGCGAGGGTAATGTTCGGGACCTCGAGCAGGATCGCCGCGAGCTGGCCTTCCGCATCGCCAAGCTCCTGCTCGAGTCGGGAGATCTCCTCACCGAGCGCGCGTCCGGTCGCGATCAGATCATCCGCCGGCTCGCCCGCCCGCTTGCGTCGGGCCACTTCCTGCGAGCCGGCATTTCGTGCGGCCTTCCGTTCCTCGACTGCCTGGATGAGCAGCCGCCGATCGCGCTCGAGGCCCTCGCACCGATCGAGCTGCGGACCGAGCGTATCGAGGGCATCGCGCCGCCGCATCGCCTCGCGCAGATCGTCGAGACGTTCGCGGACCAGACGCACATCGTGCATTAGGAAGTTGGGAGCGAGTCCGGTACGAGCCCGCGGAAGCCACAGTTCCCGTCGATGGTGTGGCGCACCCACAAGCGACGATTCGGCGTGTCGACACTGTCGACGACAAACTTGGCGTACTGTGCCGACCCGTTGAGCGAGTAGATACAGGCGAGCGAGGTCTGCTGGATCAGCTCGGCGGCGACGACCTGGCCCGGATTGATCGTCTGCACCTTGATCGTGTCGTATCCGCTTCCCGGTGCCGTGAGCACCGACTCGTACGGGCCGGTCACGGTCTGGAGACCGACGCGCGTCGGGATGGTGCCGGCGAGCGGGCCAGCGATCGAGCGCACGGGATAGACCTTGATCTTGCCCGCGGAGTCGAGATCGAGGGCGACATCGAAGCCGAATGAGGCATCGACGCGCGTCGGTCCGGCGAAGAAGTTGATCGCATTCGGCAACCCCACCGGCGTACCGGTCAGCGCAAAGACCGGGTACGAGAGCTCGATGTTGGGAGTCGTGGCTTTGGGGCGCGTGAGGTCACCGCAAGCGATCGCAAGCGTCGCAAGGGCGACTACAGCAACCACGGCGACGCGCGGCAGGCGGGTCGGCAGCATGAGCAAGGTGAGGATGTGAATGCGAGACGAAGGATAGGGGGACCATCGACCAAACTCAACCCGATGTCTTCGCTTGACTTCCACCACCTCGACCGTATGCTTCGGCTCCACTTCTGGAGGAACGGGAATGCCGAGCATTCGGGACCTCGTCGCGGCCATCAGACAACGCGAAGGGGTCGAGGCGGCAGTCATTCTGGGACGTGACGGCCTGTTGATCGATTCGCAGGTGATACCCGGACTCGACGCAGAAGATCTCGCGGCACGAATTCCGGGAATTATCGGTCCGGCTGACGAGCTCGGCGCTGCGGCGAATCGCGGCCCTTTGACGACTGCCGTGCTCGAGCATCGCGATGGACTCGCGGTCGTCTCCGTCCTCAGTGCTGACGCCGTCCTGTTCGTGCTCGTCCGTCCCCAGGCCAACATCGGACAACTCCTCTTCGAGCTGCGTCGCAATCGCGAGCACATCGCGGCCCTCGTCTAACGTGAACGAGATTCCCCTGACGCATGCGCTCGTCGCGGATGACGAGCCGCATATCGGACGCATCATCAAGATGAAGCTCGAGCAGGGTCCCTTCCGGGTGACCCTCGTCTATGACGGCCGCGAGGCGCTCGAGGTGCTCCGGCGCGAAGACGACATCAAGCTCGTGCTCCTCGATCTCATGATGCCCTACCTGAGCGGGCTCGACGTGCTCGCCGAGATGAAGCGCGACGAACGGCTGAAGCACCTGCCGGCGATCGTGCTCACCGCCGCCGGTCAGGAGCAGCAGCATCACCTCGCGCTCGAGCTGGGCGCGGCCGAGTTCATGACCAAGCCCTTCAGCCCGAAGCGCCTCTACGCGCGAGCCGCAGAGCTGGCCGGCATCGCGCCCGACGAATCAGCCGCCGAGAGCGCATGACCCAGTGGGCCGTCGTTCTGGCCGGGGGCGTCGGCTCACGCTTCTGGCCCGTCAGCACACCCGATCGACCGAAGCAGTTACTGCCGCTCGCGACGAGTGAGCCGATGCTCGCGGACACGCTGGCGCGCCTCGCGCCGCTCGTGCCGCTCGAGCGCACGCTCATTCTGACGAACGAAGGCCTCGTGAACGCGATCGCTGCGCTCGCGCCCGGCCTCCCCCGGCAGAACATCATCGCGGAGCCTCGGCCGGCGGGAACGGCCGCGGCGCTCACCTGGGCGGCGCACCTCATCGCACAACGCGGCGCCTGGGAGGACGTGATGATCAGCGTCCACGCCGACTGGGCGATCGGCGATCCCGAGGGGTTCCGCGCCGCGCTGAGTGACGCGGCACGGATCGCCGAATCGCAACACGCGCTCGTGACGGTCGGCGTCGTGCCGGTGCGGCCCGACCCGGGCTTCGGCTACATCCAGCCGGGCGACGCCATCCCGGGCGAGACCAAAGCACGCCGCGTCGCGCGCTTCGTCGAGAAGCCGGACCGCGCGCGCGCCGAGTCGATGATGCGCGAAGGCTATCTCTGGAACTCGGGGATCTTCGTCTGGCGCGCCGGCGACTTCCTCGACGAGGTCGCCGCGTTGACGCCCGAGATCGCGCCGCATCTCGCAGCGCATCGGAATGATCTGGCGGGCTTCTTCGGCGCGATCACCAGCGGGATCGCCGTGGACGTCGGCGTGATGGAGCGCAGCTCGCGCGTCCTCGTGCTCCCGGGCGACTTCGGCTGGGACGACGTCGGCACGTGGGCCGCCCTGCGGCGCGTGCGCGTCAACGATGCTCGCGGCAACGCGACGCACGGTGACGTGCACGTGCTCGATGCGGCGAACAACGTCGTGCACGCGGACGGCAATGCCGTCGTGCTCTACGGCGTTCGCGACCTCGTCGTCGTCTCACGCGACGGTCTCACGCTCGTGACGACCACGGACCACGCGGCGGACCTCAAAAAGCTGATCGAGTCGCTCCCGCCGCGCATTCGCGAGCAGGCGTGAGCGCGGTCTATCTCTACGACGACCAGCGGGCACGCGGCTTCCAGCCGTTCGCGCTGACGCGTCCCGTCGCAGAGCTGCGCGCCGGTGCCCTGCTCCTCCACGAGCGGTGGGCGCGCGCACTCGGCGGCGAAGTCACGGGCGTCCTCACCTCGCCGCATCTGGCGAGCTTCGTGGAGCCCGCGTCGTCGCCCATCGCGCGCGTCGCCACCCTGCCCGCCGGCACGTGGCTCGTCAACGCGCGCTTCGCGCCGGCGCTCACGCCCGCGCGCGGGGGCGACGTACTGACGGCGGACGGTCGCGTGGCGGCCATCCGACTCGCCGCCGAGCTGTCCACCGACGCGCTCGCGGATGGCACCAGGAGCCTCGAGGAGCTCGCGCCACGCGACAGCGCGGCGTCGCCGATCGAGGGTTGGTGGATGGAGGACGTCTGGGACTACATCCGCCACCTGGTCCCGATGCTCGAGGCGGACATCCCGCTGCTCGCCGCAGACATCAAGGCCGGCGCACCCAAGGGTGCCATCGTGGTCGGCACGAAGCCGGTGTTCGTCGAGCGCGGCGCCATCGTCGAGCCGAGCGTGTGCTTCGACACCACCGAGGGGCCCATCCTGCTCCGCGCCGGCTCGCACGTGCACGCGTTCACGCGTCTCATCGGGCCGCTGTACATCGGAGAGCATACCATGCTCACCGCCGACCGGATCGAAGCGTCGTCGATCGGCGACACGTGCAAGGTGCACGGCGAGGTGAGCAACTCGATCTTCCTCGGTCATTCCAACAAGGCGCACGACGGCTTCATCGGCCACTCGGTGATCGGGCGCTGGGTCAACATCGGCGCCTGCACGATCACCAGTAACCTGAAGAACACCTACGGCGACATCGAGATGTGGACGCCGGAGGGTGCGCGCGACACGGGCATGCAGTTCCTCGGCACGATGTTCGGCGATCACGTCAAAACCGGCATCGGCCTGTGCCTCACCACGGGATGCGTGCTCGGCGCCGGGGCCAACGTGTTCGGCAGCGCGATGCCACCCAAGGTGGTCGCGCCCTTCTCGTGGGGCGAGGCGGGGTCGTACGTGCCCTACCGCATCGATAAATTCCTCGAGACGGCTGAACGCATGATGGCGCGCCGCGACATTGCGCTTCAGGACGGCATGCGCGCGCAGCTGCAGCAGGCGTTCGAGCAGCGGTGGTCGGTGGAGGAGGAATGAAGGTCTGGGTGCTGGGGAGTGGCAGTAGCGGGAACGCGGTGCTCGTCGAGTGCGGCGAGAGCCGCGTGCTGGTGGACGCCGGCTTCGGCACGCGCATGCTGTCGACGCGGCTGAAGGCGATCGGCGTGGCGCCGGCGTCGATCGAGGCGTGCATCGTCACCCACGAGCACACCGATCACGTGAAGGGCGCCGCCGCCGCCGCGCGCCGCTGGGGCTGGTCGCTGTACGCGAGCGAAGGGACCGTGGACGCCTGGCCCGCTCTCGCTGAAGCCGACTGCACGCGCCTGCCCGCTCGCGGCAGCATCGAGCTCTCTCGCATGCGCCTGACGACCTACGCCACGCCGCACGACGCGGCGAGCCCGATCGGCGTACGGCTGACGTCGACGCGAACGGGGGCGACGACCGTCGTGTGCACGGACATCGGCCACGTGAGTGACGACGTGCGGGCGCTGTGCACGGATGCGGACGTGCTCATCCTCGAGTCGAACCACGACGAGGGAATGCTGCGCACGGGGCCCTATCCCGCCTCGGTGCGCGCACGCATCGCCTCGCGGACCGGCCACCTGTCGAATCGCGCCTGCGCGGCGCTGGTGCGCGACGTGGTGCACGCGAACCTCGCGCACGTGGTGCTCGCGCACATCAGCGAGAACTGCAACGACCATGGTCTGGCGCACGCGACGACGGCCGACGCGCTGCGAAAGACGCGCTTCAAGGGCCGGCTGACCGTGGCGATGCAGCACGACGTGGTGGGGCCCTTCCTGCCCCGTGCGTCGCGCGTCGACGCCGAAGCACAGTACGCCCTGGCGCTGTAACGCAAATGGGGGCCTCCCGAAGGAGGCCCCCATTCCTTGTTCGGTGCGAGCTCGGGACTAGTACATCCCGCCCATGCCGCCGGCGCCGCCGCCCGGAGCCGGGCTGGCTTCCTTCTCCTTCTTCTCGACGATGATCGCTTCCGTCGTGAGGAGGAGCGACGCGATCGACGCGGCGTTCTGGAGCGCCGTGCGCGTCACCTTCGTCGGGTCGATGACGCCCGCCTGGACCAGATCCTCGTACGTGTCCGTGAGGGCGTTGTAGCCGAACTTGTCGTCCTTGCTGGAGCGGACCTTCTCGAGGACGATCGAGCCTTCGCCACCCGCGTTCTGCACGATCATGCGGAGCGGCTCCTCGATGGCGCGACGGATGATGTCGACGCCGATCTGCTCGTCGGCCTCGTCGAGCTTGAGCGACTTAAGCGCCTTCTGCGCGCGGATGAGCGCAACACCGCCGCCCGGGACAATGCCCTCTTCAACGGCCGCTCTCGTCGCATGCAACGCATCTTCTACACGTGCCTTCTTCTCCTTCATCTCGGCCTCGGTCGCGGCGCCGACATTGATCACGGCCACGCCACCGGCGAGCTTCGCCAGACGCTCCTGCAGCTTCTCCTTGTCGTAGTCCGACGTGGAGGTGTCGATCGCGGCGCGGATCTCCTTGATGCGGCCCTGGATCTTCGCGTCCTCACCGGCACCGTCGATGATCGTGGTGTTGTCCTTGTCGACGACGATGCGCTTGGCGCGGCCGAGGTCCGAGACCACCGCATTCTCGAGCTTGAAGCCGACTTCCTCGCTGACGACCTGACCGTTGGTCAGCGTCGCGATGTCGCCCAGCATCGCCTTGCGTCGATCGCCGAAGCCCGGCGCCTTGACGGCGGCGACGCGGAGCGTGCCGCGGAGCTTGTTCACGACGAGCGTGGCGAGCGCCTCACCGTCGACGTCCTCAGAGATGATGAGCAGCGGCTTGCCGAGCTGCGCGACCTTCTCGAGGACCGGGAGCAGGTCCTTCATCGAGGAGATCTTCTTGTCGTGGATGAGGATGTAGGGATCCTCGAGGACCGCCTCCATCTTCTCCGGATCGGTCACGAAGTACTGCGAGACGTAGCCGCGGTCGAACTGCATGCCCTCGACCGTCTCGAGCGTCGTCTCGACGCCGCGAGCTTCCTCGACTGTGATGACGCCGTCCTTGCCGACCTTCTCCATCGCCTCGGAGATCAGGCTGCCGATCTCCGCGTCGTTGTTGGCCGAGATGGCGCCGACCTGGGCGATCTCCTTCTTGCCCGTGGTCGGGGTGCTGATGCGCTTCAGCTCCTCGATGACCGCGCCGACCGCCTTGTCGATGCCGCGCTTGATCGCCATCGGGTTCGCGCCGGCCGTCACGTTCTTGAGGCCTTCGCGGAAGATCGCCTGGGCGAGCACGGTGGCCGTCGTGGTGCCGTCGCCGGCGTTGTCGGAGGTCTTCGTCGCGACCTCCTTCACCATCTGGGCACCCATGTTCTCGAGCGCATCCGACAGCTCGATCTCCTTGGCGACGGTGACGCCGTCCTTGGTGACCGTGGGCGCGCCGAACTTCTTGTCGATGACGACGTTCCGTCCCTTCGGGCCGAGGGTGACCTTCACCGCCTCGGCAAGCTGATCGACGCCGCGCTTGAGGGCCGCGCGCGCATCGGTGTTGAAATGCAGTTCCTTGCTAGCCATGGGAATTCCTCTCTATGCGTGGCAGTGATCAGGCGACGACCGCGAGCACGTCGCTCTCGCGGAGAATCAGGAACTGCTCGTTGTCGAGCGTGATCTCGGTGCCGGAGTACTTTCCGTAGAGCACCTTGTCGCCAACCTTGACCGTCATCGGAACCAGCTTGCCGTCCTCGTACTTCCCGGGGCCGACGGCGACGATCTCCCCCTGCTGCGGCTTCTCCTTCGCGGTATCGGGGATGTACAACCCACCCCGCATCTGCTCGGACTCTTCGGCCGCCTTGACGACGACGCGATCGGACAGCGGCGAGAGCTTCACACTTGCCGCGCTCTTGGTGGCCATAGGTGGTGCGCCTCCATTCTCGATGTAGCGAGTGAACAAACTCGGTGAACTTGTTTAGCACTCAGATGACGAGAGTGCTAAGAGTCCTTGAGCTTAGCCGAGTCGTTCGGGCGAGGCAAGGGCGCGAACACGAATGGTTCGAAGCGCGCTAAAGCATTACCTCACAATGCGTTCGCTGCTCTGCTCGGCGTCGCCGATCAGTCGCCGGTGAGCATTCCGAAGGCGAGCGACAGCCCGTAGAGCGTGAGGTGCGGATCCACCTCGTCGAAGGAGCGACAGAGGGGCGCGAACAGCTCCGCGAGCCCGCCGGTGCCCACGACGAGTGGCTCCGCGGCGCTGGGCCACTCGGCTTTGATGCGTCGCACGATCCCGTCGATCGACTCCGCGGCGCCGAACATCACGCCGGCGCGGATGCACTCCTCCGTCCGCGTCCCGATCACGCGTGCCGGCGCGACGAGCTCCGTCGCTGGAAGCTTCGACGTCCTCCGGAACAGCGTCTCGGCCGACGAGCGCACGCCGGGCGCGATCACCCCGCCGAGGAAGACGGCGTCCTTCGTGATGCAATCGAAGGTGGTGGCGGTGCCGAGGTCCACCACGATCGCGTCGCGCCGATACTTCCGGCTCGCCGCCAGCGTGTTGATGATGCGATCCGCACCGACGGTGAGCGGCTCGTCGACCTGGAGGGTGATCGGCAGCGGCGAGCGTGCATCGATGATCTCGACGCGGGTGCTCGGCAGCCAGCGGCGGCAGGCCTCGGCGAGTGGCGCCGTCACCGGCGGCACGACCGACCCTATGGCCACCCCTCTGACCTCCGCCAGCGCGATCTCCTCCCCCGCCAGCAGCCCGCGCAGCAACACCCCGAATTCGTCGGGGGTGCGGGCGACGTCGGTCATGATCCGCCAGTGCGCGCGGAGGGCCGCACCGTCGTAGAGTCCCAGCGTCGTCTCGGTGTTGCCGACGTCGAAGGTCAGGAGCATGCGAGCGGCTCGGCGAAGGTGAGCGTTCCAGAGCGATGCGCGGTTTCGGCGCCGTCGGCCGACCGGACGAGAAGCTCGCCCCGCGGACTGATCCCCGCCACGGTTCCCGCGCTCGGCGTTTCGATGACACGTCCTCGCGCTACGTCGCGCGCCTGCCAGCGCGCCAGCTCGTCGTCGGAAAGGAGGTCGGTGGCGAGTGCCGCGCGACGAAGCGCGGGAACGAGGCGGATGAGGGCATCGCGGCGCGTCGCGTCTGGCGCCAGCCCGATGGCACCATCGATGGGCGGCTGCGCCACATTCAGGCCGAAGCCGATCGAGACCCACTCCGGCGACGGTCCGCGCCAGCGCGTCTCGATGAGAATCCCCGCCAGCTTCCGGCCGCGCAGATAGAGATCGTTCGGCCACTTCACGCCGATCGGCGCGCCGGCGAGCGCGTCGAGCGCCTCGGCCGAGTACAGCCCGCAGCGGAGCGACATCACCTCGAGCGCGAGCGGATCCTCAGGGCGCTCGACGAGGGTGAGCCAGATCCCTGCTCCGCGCTCCGACGTCCACGTGCGCCCGAACTGCCCGCGCCCGGCCGTCTGCTCGTCGGCGATGACGAGAGTGCCGGCCGGCGCGGTGGGCCCGATCGCATTCGCGATGTCGAGCGTCGACGTCGCGGTCGCGAACAGCTCGACGCGCGGCACGTTCAGCAGTGCCGCCAGCTCGTCGGCGCGAAGGCCGTCGAATCGAACCTCGTTCCCGTCAGCGGACGAAGACAAGGTAGAACACGACCGCGAGGGCGATCCGGTACCATCCGAAGGCGGAGAAGTCGCGCTTCTTGATGTAGCCGAGGAACGACTTGATCGCGAGGATGGCGGTGAGGAAGCTGACGACGAAGCCGATCGCGAGGACCTCGAAATGGCCGTTGAGCCCCGCGCGACCCTTCACCAGCTCGAGACCAGTAGCCGCGAGCATCGTCGGGACGGCCAGCATGAAGGAGAACTCGACGATCGTCCGCTTGGACACGCCGAGCAGCGACCCGCCCACGATCGTCGCGGCGGAACGGGAGACCCCCGGGATGACGGCGATGGCCTGGAAAAGGCCGATCAGGAATGCCTTTCGATAGGTGATCTCGGTGAAATCGACGTCGCGGTCGTCGCGCTGCTGGAAGCGCTCGAAGATGATGAGCGCGATACCGCCGATGAGCAGCGTCCAGAGCACCACCGTCACGTTCCCGAGCAGATAGCTCTTGATCGCCTTGTACACGGTGAGACCGATGACGCCCGTGGGGATCACCGCGACGACGAGCTTCTTGAACACCTCGAGGTGGAAGAAGCGATTCCAGTAGAGGACGACGACCGAGAGGATGGCGCCGAGCTGGATGATGATCTCGAAGCTCTTGAGGAACTCCGTGTCTTTGAGGCCGAGCGCGTGGCTGGCGAGGATGAGGTGCGCGGTCGAGGAGATTGGGAGAAACTCGGTGATCCCTTCGACGATGCCCAGGATGACCGCGTGTGCGGCGTCGAGGGTCGGCTGGACGAGCGGAGCGAGGAATGCGGCGGTCACGGAAGCGGCGCGGAGGTGAGAGGCGGCGAAGCGTCGTCGGCCCGGACGGTACCACGTAACGCGTCCTCGTAAAAGGCCTCGTACTGTCCGACGACCTGATCGAGGGAGTAGCGCTCGCGCGCGTCGGAGGCGGCCAGCGTGCTCGCCGCCTGCCAGCGCGCCTTGTCGCGCAGCAGTGCGATGGCGGCGCGCGACATTCCTTCAACATCGCCGACCGTGCAGAGGGCGCCCGTCTCGCCGTCGCGTACGACCTCGGGAAGTCCGCCGGCGCGCGTGCCGATCACCGGGACCCCGCTCGCCAGCGCCTCGAGCGCACTCAATCCGAACGACTCGCTCTGCGTCGGCAGAAGGAACAGATCGGCGCTCGCCAGCAGGGGCGCGACGGCTTCGAGCTTCCCGAGGAAGAACACGCGATCCTGCACGCCGAGCTTTCGGGCCTCCTGCTCCGCGTCGATGCGCTCCGGCCCGTCGCCGACCATGACGAGCACGCTCGGGATCTCCTTGTCCACGCGCGCGTAGATCCCGACGACGTCCCGCACGCGCTTCACGGCGCGGAAGTTCGAGATGTGCATCAGCACCTTGCGCCCGTTCACCTGGTCGCGAAGCTGCGGCTGGTACTTCGTCCGGTCGTAGACCGACGGGTCGATGAAGTTCGGGATCACCTCGATGCGGCACCCCGTGCAGCCGAACGCGGCGCGCGTCTCGGTGCGCAGGAACTGCGACACGGCCGACAGCCCATCGGACTTCTCGATCGAGAACTTCGTGATCGCGTGGAACGACGGATCCTGTCCGACGATGGTGATGTCGGTGCCGTGCAGCGTGGTGAGCACCTTGATGTCCGGGCGCGAGTGGCGGAGCATCTCGCGCGCGATCCACGCGCTGGTGGCGTGCGGGATCGCGTAGTGCACGTGCAGCAAGTCGAGCCCGTGCGACAGCACCACCTCGTGCATGCGCACCGCGAGCGCGAGGTCGTACGGGGGGTACTCGAACAGCGGATACCGGCCGACGTCCACCTCGTGGAAGTAGATCCTCGGCAGGAACGCCGGGAGCCGGAACGGCTGCTGATAGGTGATGAAGTGGATCTCGTGCCCGCGTTGCGCGAGCGCGATCCCGAGCTCGGTCGCGACGGCGCCCGAGCCGCCGTAGGTCGGGTAGCAGGTGATCCCGATCTTCATGCGTCGCATGTGTTCCACCATGAGAGGGCGCGTGCCTCCCAGTCGGGCACGCGCGGATCGAGCCGTGTCACGTCGAGGCCGGCCAGCTGATGCCGGAACCAGGTGCGCTGCCGTTTGGCGTACTGCCGCGTCGCCACGACGACGCGCAGCTCGGCCTCGTGCTCCGAGAGGGCGCCGTCCTCGAGCTGACGAATCGCGGCGTAGCCGCAGGCGTTCCAGGCGGGCGCGTCGGGCGGCACGTCGCGCATCAGGGCGCGGACTTCGTCACGCCATCCGCCCGCGAGCATGGCGCGCGTCCGGACCTCGATGCGGCGCGCGAGCTCGTCGCCGGGGTCGACGACGAGATACCGCGCCTTCCACCGCGCCGGCCGGCTCCGCTCACGATGCAGGTCGCTCACACGCCGGCCGGTGAGAAGGGCGATCTCCGCCGCGCGGAGCAGCTGCGTGCGTCCGAGATGCGCGCGCGCGGGATCGAGTGCCTGCACCCAGCGCCGTAGCGACTCGGTCGGAAGTGCCGCGAGCTCGACGCCGAGCGCAGCGCGCTCCGCGGGATCGAGAGCGGGCTCGTCGAAGAGTTCGCCGAACAGCGCGCGGAGATACAACCCGGTGCCACCCACCACGACCGGCTCGTGTCCCGCCGCGCGCGTCTCGCGGATCCATTCATCCGCGCGGTCCGCCCACCACGCGGCGGATGCCCGCTCGGTCGGATCCAGCACGTCGATGCCGAGATGTCGCACGGCGCGCAGCTCCTCCGGCGTCGGCTTCGCGGTGCCGATGTCGAAGCGGCGGTAGAGCTGGCGCGAGTCGGCGCTGACGACGACGATGTCCGCGTGCTGCGCGAGCCGGAGTGCGAGCCCCGTCTTCCCCGCCGCCGTCGGTCCGCAGATGACACGGATGGGCGCCGCGCTACTGTCGGCCAAAGCGGCGCTCGAGCTCGGACCACGAGAGCTGCACGATGGTGGAGCGACCGTGCACGTCGTGCGCGGGAAGCGTCGTGTCACCGAGCGCGACGAACAGCGCGCGCATCTCGCCCGGCGAGAGCTCGTCTCCCGCCTTGATCGCCGCCTTGCACGCGACGGTCGCCGCGAGTCGCTCGTGCCGTGCGTGCGTCGATGCATCGCGGTCGCCGGCGAGCGCGGCGAGGGTCTCGCGCAGACAGCGCTCCGCGTCGAAGCGCGGATGTGGCATCGGCACCGCGTTGACGAGGAGCGTGTGGCCGCCGAATCCCTCCACCTCGAAGCCGAGCCGCGCCAGCACGTCGCGGTTGGCCTCGAACGCCTCCGCTTCCGCCGGCGCGAGATGCAGCGTCAGCGGGAAGAGCAACCGCTGCGAAGGTGCCTCGCCGCGCTCGAGCATCCCCATGAACCGCTCGTACAGCACGCGCTCGTGCGCCGAGTGCTGGTCGATGAGCACGACACCGTCGTCGTGCTCGAACATCATGTACGTGCGCCGCAGCTGCAGGAGCGGCGGCACGTACTGCGCGGACGGTGTCTCGGCCACCGGCGCCGGGGGGAATTCCGGCTCTGGCGGCCGAGGTGCGCTGCCGTTGCCTTCGTGCGCGAACGCCCTGTCTTCGTCGTGGTCCAGTGCGCTCGCGCCGTTCGTCGCGCTCTCGAACAGCGCGCCGTCGGACACGGGCGCAGGACGCAGCAGCTCGACGTCGGCTGGCCGCGCGGTCCACCCTGGCGCGGTGGCGGACCAGCGCCGCACGCCCAGCGCGGCGCTCGCGTCGAATGTTCCGAGCGCTCGGCGCACCGCTTCTTCGACGCAGCGCTCGATCGTCCAGCGATCGCGGAAACGCACCTCCGCCTTCGCCGGATGCACGTTCACGTCGACCGAGTCGGCGGGGAGCACCACGTCGAGCAGCAGCGAGGGACGAAGTCCCGGCGCGAGCGTCGACTTGTAGGCCGCTTCGGCGGCGCGCAGGAGTCCGTTGTCGCGGATCGGACGCCCATTCACCGTGAGGAAGGTTCTCCGGCTCGCGGTGCCGACGTCGGCCGGCCGCTCGACGAGCCCGCTCACCTGCACCACGCCGCGCACGTCCTCGACGTCCACCAGGCGATCGGCCACGGCTCCGCCCCACAGCGCCGCGACGCGGTCGCGCAACGATCTCGCAGCGGGAAGCGCCAGCGCCTGGCGACCGTCGTTCGTGACGGTGAAGCGAACGTCGCGCCGAGTGAGGGCGACGATCGACATCGTCTCGACGACGCTCCTCCACTCGGAGCGAGCGCCGCGGAGGAATTTCTGGCGCGCCGGCGCGTTGAAGAAGAGCTGCGACGCGGCGATCGTCGTGCCCCGACGCCGTGCGACGTCACGCACCTCGGTCACGACACCGCCCGCGGCGTAGATCGCGGTGCCCGCACCGTCCTCGGGCGCCGTCTCGATGAGCAGCCGGCTCACCGAGCAGATCGCGGGAAGCGCCTCACCGCGGAAGCCGAAGCTGGCGACGCCGACGAGGTCGGCCGCGTTCCGGATCTTGGACGTCGCGTGGCGCTCGAGCGCGAGCAGCGCGTCGTCGCGGTCCATCCCGGAGCCGTCGTCGCTCACGCGGATGAGCTGGCGCCCCCCTTCCTCGACGGTCACGTCGATCGCGGTCGCACCGGCGTCGAGGGAGTTCTCGACGAGCTCCTTGACGGCGGACGCCGGCCGCTCGACCACCTCGCCGGCGGCGATCTGGTCAGCCACGGCCGAGGGAAGCACCACGATGCGCGCCATCGGGCGAATGTTACCGGATCGGCGCCAACCCGGTCAATCGCGCCGGCTGCACGGGGTCGATGGGCATGACGGCGCTCGCCGGCACCCAGCCGGCACGCGTCGCATCGAGCGTCAGGAAGACCCAGCCCGACTCGCGCGCGCCGAGGCGGCCGGCCTCCCCCGCACCGGCCGACGCGAGCGCGGGCGCATCGGCGCTCGGCGTCTCGACGAGGGTACGGCTCCGCACCAACACGCCGAGGTCACGAGCGCCGAGCTGCGACTCGAGCTCGAAGACACCGGCGAGCCCGACGAGGGCAATCGCGATCGCGCCCCCGGCGATGGGGCGCGCGGCACGTGGCCGGCGACCCGGCGGCAGCGCGAGCACGAGCCACGCGAGGAGCCACGCCGCGAGCACGACGGCGGCGACGTGATCCGGTGCGAGCGGCGCGACGTACGCGGCCGCACGTGGGCCGAGCGGTTGGAGCGACGCGAGCCGGTCGCGCGTCTCGTCGTCGAGCGGATCGAGCCGGAGCGCCTGATGCCAGGCGCGCGCGGCCTGCGCCGTATCGGCGCTCTCCCACGCAGCGGCGCCGAGGTTCGCCCACGCGTCGACGGCGCGCGGCTTCTCGTTCGCCACGCGGAGGAAGCGTCGCTCGGCGAGCGAGAACTGATTGCGCTGGTAGGCGAGCACGCCATCGCCGAACAGGCGCGCGCTCTCGTCCACTGCGTGCGCCGTCGCGACCACCGTGAGGAGGAGCGCGAGCGCCGCCGTCGCGCGCACTGTCGAGCGGCTCGGCTTGATCGCCTCGCGATCGACCATGTCGGCGATCTCCACGGCCTCACGCGCGGCTCGATCGTCGAGCGTCCCCGCGCCGGAGAACGCGGCGTCGTCGAGGTGCGCCAGCATCGCCTCCGCCTCGAGCGCGACGTCGTCGCTCACGCCGGCGCGGCGCAGCACACGCCCGAGCGGCTCGCGATCGCGGCCCACCGCCGGGACGCGCTCACGCAGCGTTTCCACGAAGAGGCGCCGCAGGTCACTCGCGGGGGGCATCGGCGTCGTATCGGCGAGGGCGCGCAGGCGGCGGATCGGAGTGGCGCCGGCCGCCGCGATGCGGCGCCGTCTCGACAAGCGCCGTAGGGTGGCCGGAACCGGCGCGAGCGCGAACAGCGCCCAGTACCACGGGTGCGTCGACAGCGGCGCACGACGCTCGTCGCGCAGCACGATGCGAATCGGCAGATGCGGTCCCGTCGCCGTGTCGGCAGAGGCGAGCGAGCCGGGCGCGACGACGATCGGGATCGGCGACGTCTCGATGACGGCGTAGCGGCCGAGCACCGGATCGAAGTACGGATAGCGGATGCTCGGAATGACCTGCGTACCGGCGACGCGCGGCGTGACGATCCAGTCGAACTCCTTCGCGCCGGTGATGCGTCCCGCCGCCGAATCGATCTCGACACGCTCGTCGCCCGGCGTGAGCGACGCCCAGGCGAGATCGACGTTCGGACGCGGCAGCAGCTTCACGTTGCCGACGGCGTTGACGCGCACGGTGAGCACGACGGCGTCGCCGACGCGCGACCGCGGCGATTCGGTGCGCGCGCTGATGCGCAGCGTGCCCACCGCGCCGGCGAAATCCGCCGGCCGCCCCGCTGCTGGCGGCTCGACGGCGACGAAGCGCACGCTGTCCGACCGCAGCTCGAAGCTCTCCTCGCGCGAGAAGAAGGAAGAAGAGAGAGGAAGAGAATAGGTGAGTACGGCGGGAGGTATGGCGACGCGCCCCGGGAAGAGCGGAAAGAGCGCGCGCCGATAGCTCAGCGTCTCGAAGCAGCGACGCCCGTGCGGCGGACCGCGCGGGATGTCGACGTCGTACGCCAGCACCGACGCCATCTCGGGGGGAAAGAACGTCGGATTCCGTCGCAGCCGACCACGCGCGGGCTCGTTGAGGAGCACGTCGACCGTGTAGTCCACCTGCTGACCGACGATGAGCGAGTCGAGCGATGCACCATTGTGCGAGTCGTCGAGCCGCGCCGCCACGAGCACGACCGGCGGTGGATCGATCGGATCGCGCACGTCCACGGCCGTGGGGTTAGAGACAGCTCGCTTTCCATCAAGGGTCGCGACGAATGGTGGAAGCGTGACGCGACCGACCGGCGAGATCGCGATGTCGGCCGTGCCTTCGGTGATCGCGCTCGTCTGCCCGGCGCCATCCTGCTCGAGTCGCGAGCTGACGCGCCAACGCAGGAGCTGGATCCCTGCACCGCGCGGCGGCTCGAGCGTCGGCGCTGCGCGACCGGCAGCACGGCTCGCGGCGGTGAGCGTGAGGGGAAGACACGCCGTCGCCGTATCCGGTGCCTGCGCGGTGATCGCCAGCTGTGCGAGGAGCGCTATGCCGACCAGCACGCGTGCCTCACCAGTCCTTGCCGCCTGGTGGTGGCTCCGGGCGGTTCTGCTGTTGCTTCTTGCTCTGCACCTCGCGCTCCTCGCGCTCGGCGCTCCCCAGGAGTTGCTCGGCCTGGCGTTGCGCGAGCGTCGGCTGCGGCTTGGGCTCGTTCTTCGCCGGCGCCTTCGACGCGTCCGACTGACCGCCGCCCCCGCCTCCGCCGCCACCCGACTTCTGCTTCTGCAGCGCGAGCTCGTAGTTCCACTTCGCGTCGAGATCGTTCGGGCGCTGGATCAGCACCTTCTTGTAGCCCGCGAGCGCCTGATCGAGCTCGGGCTTCGCGGAATCTCCCTTGGCCGCGAGCCCGCGCACGAGGTGTGTGTATCCCGAGTTGAAGCGGGCGCGATAGCGCACCTCCGAATCCGCCTTCTCCGCGGCGCGATCGAGAATCTCCGCCGCCGGCGGAAGTGATTCGATGGCGATGAGTGCCGTCCCGTAGTTGTACAGCGCGCCCGGCGACTTCTCATCGCGCGCGACCTGGGCGAAGAGCGTCGCAGCGCGTTGATAGTTCTTCGCCTTGTACGCGGCGGTCGCGTCCACCGCTGCTTGCGAGCCGCCGCATGCGGTCAGGAACATGAGCAGGAGCGACGCGGCCACCGCCGTCTCCGCCGCCGCCACCTCGCGGCGGCGGCGCCCCTTCCGGCCGGCGAGTATCGTGTCGAGCCAGAGCAGGAGGATGGCCGGCAGCAGGAACCACTGATAGCGCGGCGTGCGATCCTCTCCGCCGAGCGAGGCGCGCGACTGCGTACGAAGCCGCGCCAGCGCGCTCTTGATCCGCGCCGCCTTGTCCGTCGCCTCGGCCGGGATGAAGGTCCCGCCCGCCGCGGCGGCCGCCGCCTGCAGCACATCCGGCCTGTAGTGCGATACGACGACCTGTCCCTGCTCGTCGCGCTTGTCGGTCACGCGCCCACCATCCTTCACCGGAATCGTCGACCCCTGCGTCGTGCCGAAGCCGACCGTGACGAGACTGACGCCCGCTTCCTTCGCGCGCCGCGCCGCCGTCGCGATCTCGTCCTGCGGCTCGAACGCCTCGCCGTCGCTCATGATGACGAGCGCACGATCGGCGCCACTCTTCGTGAGCGAGAGCAGGCTCGTTCCCTGCGCGATCGTCTGCGCGATGGAGCTTCCCGCCTGACCGACCACGCTCGGATCCAGGTTGTCGAGGAACAGATCGAGCGCGCCGCCGTCGACCGTGATGGGAGAAAGCACGTAGCTGCGGCCGGCGAACGCGAGCAGACCGACCCGGTCTCCCGGGCTGAGGGCTCTCAACCGACGGATCTCCTGCTTCACCTGTTCGAGCCGGTTCGGCCGCACGTCGGTGGAGAGCATCGAGAGCGAGGCGTCGACGGCGAGCACCATGTCCACGCCGGTCGAGCGCACCGTGGTGCGCTCCACTCCCCAACGCGGGCCGGCCAGCGCGATCCCGGCGAACAGCGCAGCCGTGGTGAGCCGCGCCGCACGCCATCCGCCGCTCACGCTGAACACGGTCGCCGGCACGAGGCGTCGGATCGTGTCGCGCTCGCCCAGCCGGGCAAGGCGCGTGGCGCGCCGCGCGCGGGCTCGGCGCAGCAGAAACAAGAGCACGATCGGCAGCACGATGGCGAGGATCAGCAGCCACGGCCGCTCGACGGCGTCGTACAGCAGAGTGAGCAGCGGCGTCATGGCAGCGGCCCCTTCCACGCGACGAGCATCAGCTCCGCCGCGATGGCGATCAGCATGAGGGAGAGCGGCCAGCGAAAGAGCTCCGCGTAGCGCACGTAGGTGCGGCTGCGCACTGGCGCTCGCTCGAGGTCGTCGATCTGCTCGGTGATACGCTGGAGCGCGACCGGATCACGCGCGCGGAAGTATCGCCCGCCCGTCGCGTTCGCGATGTCGGTGAGCAGCGCGTCGTCGATCTCCACCTTCTGCATCTCGTAGCGCAGGCCGAACAGTCCGCGTCCCACCGGCACGGGAGCCATCCCTTCGGTGCCGACGCCGATGCCGTAGATGCGGATGCCGAACTGCGCCGCCGCCTTCGCCGCGGTGCGAGGATCGATCGAGCCACGATTGTTCACGCCGTCGGTGAGCAGGATCATCACCTTCGACTTACCGGGTGCGTCGCGCAGCCTGTTGGCCGCCGTGGCGATCGCGGTGCCGATCGCCGTGCCGTCCTCGAGCTGGCCCGGCTGCAGGTTGTCGAGCGCCGCCTGCACGACGGGATAGTCCGTCGTGAGTGGCACCTGCGTCAGCGCCTCGCCCGAGAACGCGATGACGCCGACCCGGTCGCTCGACCGCGCCCTGACGAACGACTTGATCTTGTCGCGCGCGACCTCCAGCCGGTTCTGCGGCTGGAAGTCCTGCGCGAGCATCGAGCTCGAGATGTCGAACGCGATGACGATGTTGATCCCTTCCGAGGTCGACGTCACCGCGTGCGCTCCGGCGCGCGGACGGGCCAGCGCAACGATGCCGCTCGCGAGCGCGAGATTGCGCAGCAACTCGATCGTGCGCGCCAGGCCGCGGCCGGCCCGCGGGCCGCGCGCCAGCACGGCGACGCGCGAGAAGACGATCGCCGCTGGCGTGCGCGTGCGGGCGAGCAGCCACCAGGCCGGCAGCAGCAACAGGAGCAGCAGCCACCACGGCGACGCGAACTGCAGTGCGGTCAGGTCGCTCATGCGGCCTCCTTCTGTGCCGCTTCCAGCGTCGCCGCGCGCTCGTGCTCCTCGCGCACGATGGACTTCGCCAGATCGCCGAGCTCGCGCGCACGCGGCGCCGTGACCGGCGCGGCGGCGAACTTGAGCGGATCGACCTCGTCGAGCAGCCGTCGCAGCTTGTCGAAGGGAACAGTGCCCACGCCGCGGATCGCTCCCAGCAGCTCACCGGTCGTCTGCGCGAGCGACGCGGACTGATGGCGGCCCGCGAGATAGCGTCGCACCACGTCCGTCATGAGCGCGGCATGACGGCCTGGCTCGCCCGCTTCGGGGAGTTTCAGTCGCTCGATGCGCACGAACGCCGCCTCCGCGTCGGCGAACGGATCACCCGTCGGTCCCGCCGCGCGACGACGCCGGCGACGCCACCACCAGATGCCGAGTCCGATGAGCAGTGCGGCGAGCGCCGCGAGAGCCCACCACCACCAGGGGATCGGCGCCCGCACGGCGAGCAGCTCACGTACGGGCTTCGGCACGCGAAGCGCGCTGTCCGCGGGGAGCACGCTCTTGACGAACAGCACGGGCAGGGTGAGCGCGACGTTCCGATCGCCATCGTCCGACTGCACTACCACGTCGCCGAGCCGGATCGGCTGCCGTCCGACGTCCCACGCGGAGAGCCGATAGACGGCGATACGATCGACGACGCTCGAGTCGGTCCCGTCGTTCACGAGCGGCGGCTCGAGCGCCTGCACGGGCGCGAGAGAATCGAGCCCGGTCGGAAAGTTCACCGTGGCCCCCAGCGGCGCGCGCACACGCACCGTCAGGCGCACGACTTCGCCCACGGTGACGGTATCGCGATCCACGACGGCGCCCGCCTGCACCGTGATGGTCGACGAAGCGGGCGACGATGCGGCCCGCACCGAGTCCTGCGTCTGTGCGCCGAGCGCCGACGCCTGCACGGCGAGCAGAACGAGCCAGACAGCGCGCGGCACGCTCATCGCTGCCGAGCGCGCGTCTCGCGCGCGCGGAAGAATTTGATCAGCGGCTCGACGATGCTGCCGTCGGTGTGGACCGGGATCTCGTCGATGGCGAGCCGGCGGAGCAGCCGGCGGCGCGTGTTGATCTCCTCCTCCACCGCCTCGCCGAAGCGCTTCCGCACATCGGGATCGCTCGTGTCGATATCGAGCGTCTCCCCCGACTCGGGATCGATGAATCGCGCGAGCCCGATGTCGGGGAGCGTCCGTTCGCTCGGATCATCCACCGTCACCGCGATGACGTCGTGCCGCTGCGCGAGCAGCTTGAGCGGGTGCTCGAGGTCGGGGGCCTGAAAATCCGAAACGACGAAGATGATCGACTTGTGCGCCACCATCTTCCCGGTGAACTCGAGCGCCGCCGGCAGATCGGTGCGCGTCCCCTCGGGCTCGAACACGAGCAGATCGCGCATCAGACGCAGCGCGTGGCGGCGTCCCTTGCGCGGCGGCACCACGTGCTCGATCCGGTCGGTGAACAGCACGGCGCCGACGCGGTCGTTGTTCCGGATCGCCGACATCGCGAGCACCGCCGCGAGCTCGCTCGCGAGCTCGCTCTTGAACCGTCCGCGCGTGCCGAACCGCTCGGAGCCCGAGAGGTCCACCGCGAGCATGACGGTCAGCTCGCGCTCCTCGATGTAGCGCTTCACGAATGGCCGGCCCATGCGCGCCGTCACGTTCCAGTCGATCGAACGGACCTCGTCACCGGCCTGGTATTCGCGCACCTCGGCGAACTCCATCCCCTGCCCCTTGAACACCGAGCGGTACTCGCCCGTGAAGAGGGAGTTCACCAATCCGCGCGTCTGGAGCTCGAGCAGCTTGACCTGCCGGAGTACCTCGGGCGAGACGCCCGGTGTCGCACTCACGGGCTCTCGACAGTCGCGAGGACTCGGCGGACGATCTCGTCGCTCGTCACCTCCTCGGCCTCGGCCTCATATGTCGTGAGCACGCGGTGGCGCAGCACGTCCGGCGCGATCGCCTTGATGTCGTCGGGCGTGACGAAGGAGCGTCCGCGCAGGAAGGCATGCGCACGCGACGCCTGGGCGAGCGCGATCGTCGCGCGCGGGGAGGCGCCGAATTCGATCAGGGGCACGAGGTCCTTGAGGCCCGCTGCGGCCGGCTCGCGCGTCGCGTGCACGATGTCGACGATGTAGTCGACGATCCGGTCGTCCATGTAGAGATCGGCGATGCGTCCGCGCGCCTCGAGGATCGCCTCGGGCGTGGCGACGTGGCGCACGTCGATCGCGTGTCCGCTCGCCATCCGGCGCATGATCTCGCGCTCCTCATCGCGCGTCGGATAGCCGACATGCAGCTTGAGCATGAAGCGGTCGACCTGCGCCTCAGGCAAGGAGTAGGTGCCCTCCTGCTCGATCGGGTTCTGCGTGGCGAGGACGAGGAACGGCTCCTCCAGCTTGTACGTCGACCCGCCGATCGTGACCTGCTTCTCCTGCATCGCCTCGAGCAGCGCCGCCTGCACCATCGCCGGCGCACGGTTGATCTCGTCGGCGAGAATGATGTTGGCGAAGATCGGGCCCTTCTTCACCATGAACTTCCCGGTCGACTGATCGTAGATCTGCGTCCCGATCACGTCGGCAGGGAGCAGGTCCGGGGTGAACTGGATGCGCGAGAAAACGGTGGAGATCGTCTCGGCCAGCGTGCGCACCGTCAGCGTCTTGGCGAGACCAGGCACGCCCTCGAGCAGCACGTGACCGCCGGTGAGAAGGCTGATGAGCAGCCGGTCGATCATGTATTCCTGTCCGACGACACGCAGCGCCACCTGGCGGCTGACGTCCTGGATCAGGCGGGCATCGGCACTCGTCGAGGTCGAGGCTGTTGTGGCCATGGGGAGCGGAACGGGGTGAGCGATGAGTCGTTACAGGGACACTACACCAGCAGCAATTCAATGCTCCCGTTCGGCTTAGACCTTCTCGAGCGCCTGCACCTCGGCTCTGGTCAACGACCGGACCTTCCCGGGGGGAAGATCACCAAGCTCGACGGGACCGAACTTCACACGCACGAGACGGTCCACCTGTAACTCGAGCGCCTCACATAGACGACGGATCTCGCGGTTCTTGCCTTCCGCGATCGTGATCGTGAGCTCCCAGCGTCCGCGCCCGATCTTCGTGCCGCGCATGCGCTTTGGTCGTACGACACCGTCCTCGAGCTCCACCCCGTGCTGCGCCTGCTCGATCGCAGCCTCACCGTCGCCTGTGACGGAGGCCACATACGTGCGCTCGACGCGACGGCTCGGGTGAGTGAGACGGTGCGCCGCCGTTCCGTCCGTGGTGAACAGCAGAGCGCCTTCCGTCATGTAGTCGAGCCGTCCCACGTACGTCAGCCCCGGCCGTTTGGGAACGAGGTCGAAGACGGTGCGCCGGCCCTCCGGATCTCCTCGCGACGTGATGACGCCGGCCGGCTTGTGCAGGAGGTACCACTCGAACGGCGCCGGCGCGCCGATGCGCGCGCCATCCACGAGGATGACGTCGCGATCGGGGTCCACGCTCTGCCCGATCCGCGCTACGGTGCCGTTCACCGTGACGCGACCGTTCGCGACCAGCTCCTCGGCCTTTCGTCGCGACAGCACCCCGGCGCGCGCGAGTGCGCGCTGGATGCGCATCGGCTCGGCCATCAGAGCGTCCGTGGCTCGGCGCGGAGCGCGACGGCCAGCTCGTCGGAGCGAGGCAGCTCGTCGAGGTGACGCAGCGCGAAATACTCGAGGAAGATCGGCGTGGTGCCGTACAGGAGCGGACGCCCCACCCCTTCGCCACGCCCCACGACGTCGATGAGCCCGCGCTCGTGCAGCGACTTCAGCACGCTGCCGACCGACACACCGCGAATCTCCTCGATCTCGGCGCGGCCGATCGGCTGGCGGTAGGCGATGAGGGCGAGCGTCTCCAGCGCGGCGGCGCTCAGTCGCGCCGGCCGAGCGGCGAGCTGCGCGCGCTCGATCGCCTCGGTGTACTCGGAGCGCGTGAGGATCTGCCATCCTCCACCGATCTCCACGAGCTCGACACCGTGGCCATCCACGTCGTAGTGCTCGCGCAGCTCGTCGAGGGCGGCGGCGAGTGCGGCTTTCGACGCCTCGGGGTCGAGGGCGGCGAGCTCCTCGCTCGGAATCGGGCGAGCGCTGGCAAACAGCGCCGCTTCAAGCAGCTTCGCTAGCGGCGTCACGTGTGATCTCCACGTCGGCAAAGGGGCGGGGTTGCTGGACACGACACTCGCCCAGCTTCGCCATCTCGAGCAGTCCGAGCAGGGTCGAGAGGACCTGCCACGGCTCGGCGCCCGAAGGGACGAGCTCCGACCAGCGCGCGCGCGCGCGGAGCACGAGCAGGTCGCGGATGAGCGCGATCGCGCCCGGCACGTCGATGGCGCGGGGGATCACGTCGTGGATGGCAGGATCGCGGGCGATGCGAAGGATGCGATCGACCGCGGCGAGGAGCTCGCTCAGCGAGAGGGCGAGCGGCGCTTCCGGCGGCGCGGGCGCCTGGGGCAGATAGGCGCGCGCGAATCGGTTCCGCCGCTCCTCGCCCGCGCGCTCG
The DNA here is from genome assembly GCA_036383935.1 of Gemmatimonadaceae bacterium. Lineage (GTDB taxonomy): Bacteria > Gemmatimonadota > Gemmatimonadetes > Gemmatimonadales > Gemmatimonadaceae > AG11. The sequence goes on from DASVNI010000461.1 coordinate 27,950, forward strand.
AGCACGTCCACCACCTCTCGCATCTGCTGATACTCGAGCAGTCGGCGCACGAGCTCCGCGCGCGGATCGTCCCACGCCTCCTCGCCATCCATGCGAGGGAGGAGCATCTGCGCCTTGATGCGCAGCAGTCGCGCCGCCATCTCGAGGTAGTCCGCCGCCTCGTTCAGCTGCAGCGAGCGGACGCGCAGCACGAACTGCTCGGCGATGCGCGCGATCGGGATGTCGTAGATGTCGACCTGCTCCTCGCGGATCAGCGTGAGCAGGAGATCGAGCGGACCGGAGAACTCCGTGAGCTCGACGACGAACGACGGCGGCGGACCAGCGTCCACTGCATACGAGGTGAATGGCGCCGTCTCGGTCATTGCAGCCACTGCACGGCGGTCGGCAGCACGTAGGAGGCGAGCGCGTTCTGCACGGTGTCCATCGCAAATCCGACGGGACTCATCCACACGTCGAGCGCGCGATGGCCGAACTGCAACAGCAGGATCAGCACGAGCAGCCCGTAACGTCCGAACTGCACGTAGCGGATCGCGAGCGGGCGCGGAAGCAGATACTTGAAGACGTGCGAGCCGTCGAGCGGAGGGATCGGCAACAGGTTGAAGGCGATGAGCACGGCGTTCAACATGACGGCGATGAAGAGCATCGCCTGGACGATGCCCAGCGTCTCCTCGAGTGCCGGGACCGCCTTGCCGACCATGCCGGCGACGATGATCAACGGCACCGCCGCCAGTCCGATCAGCGCGTTCGTCGCCACGCCGGCAAGCGACACGAGGATGTCTCCGCGCCGCGGATATCGGTAATTCCGCGGATCGACGGGCACCGGCTTCGCGCCACCGAACAGCATCGGCGTCCCTCCCGCGGCCATCGAGCCGTAGAAGGTCACCAACGGCAGCAGGATCGTGAGGAAGAAGTCGATGTGCTTCGCCGGGTTCCAGCTCAGTCGGCCTGCGTCGAGGGCGGTGCGATCGCCCTGCCGAAGTGCCACCCACCCGTGCGCGATCTCATGCGCGATCACCGAGAAGAGCAGGACGGGCGCGATGAGGAGGAATTTCTGGAGTGTCTGCAACGGCGGCGGGCGAGGGCGGCGGGCTCCCCGTGTCGGGGCTGCGCAACGCGCGTAAGGTAGTGGCGGCCAGGAGGAAGGTAAAGCGCTGCGCGCTGTCCGTAATGCACTGTCCCAGCTTGACTTCGCTCTGCAGCGCCGGTAGCTTGGGGGTTCGCGACGAACGCGACCCCTATCGAAATTTCTGGAGAGTTTTTAGTGCCGAATATCGCATCCGCGAAGAAGAACATGCGGAAGTCGCGCGCTGCCACCGTGCGCAATCGCGCGCAGCGGTCGGCACTGCGCACCGCGCTGAAGAAGGCAAAGGCCCCTAGCGCCACCGAAGCTGAGCGGTCGGCCGCGATCAGCCTGCTCGATCGTGCCGCCCGTAAGGGACTGGTCCACAGGAACCTCGCGGCCCGCCAGAAGAGCCACCTGACCAAGGCCGTCGCCACCGCCTGAAGTCAGTTAGAGCAATGAAAAACGCGCCGGTCCGGCTCTCAGCCGACCGGCGCGTTTCGCGTGTGCCCCTCCGTCAGAGCGACGCCAGCTCTGCTCCGCAGCGCTCGCAGTACCACTCGGTCGGATAGTTCATCGCACTGCACTCGGCGCATTTCAGCGTCTTGGCGGTCTCGGTCATCTTGTCCTTGATGATGATCGGGTTGTTGCCCGAAACATTCATCGACAGCGGCGAGCTGGCAGTGCGGGCCGCGGCGGCTCCCAGAACGCTGCTCGACTCACTGGCCGAGTTCACGATGTCGCTTTCGCCAGCGCGCTGCGGCGCGGACGCGTCCGCCGTCCCCGCCGGCGTGTTGACGACGGAGCTGAGGAACGCGAGCTCGTCGAACTTGTCCGGCTTGCCGGCGGGAGCGCGGCTCGCATCGGCGCGCGGCATCGGCGGCGGCGTGACGTCGGCGTCCGCGCGCTCCGCGGCGGCCGCAGCGTTCGCCTGCTCGATGAGCCGCGCCTCGGCGGCGATCACGGGCGGCGGCACCTCGACCGGCGGCTGCTCGGCGACGGGTTGAGCGGGCGCACGGACTGGCGCACTCTCAGCCGCGCGAGCGGGCGCACTCGGCGCCTCGGCCGCACGCGCGGGCGCAGTCTGGCTCTCTGGCGCGCGCTCGGGCGCGACCGGCGGTTGCTTGGCCGCCGCGACCACGGGTACGGCATCGCGCGGCGTCGGTGGCCGCTCGGCTTCGTTGAGCAGCTCGCGAGTGCGCAGCCGCTCGCGTTCCAGCTCGCCGTGGCGCGCCGTCAACGCGTCGATCGCCTTGTCCGACTCGTTCGCGATGTCCCGCCAGGAATCGGGCGACAGCTCGCCGACGTGTGCGCGCAGCTCGGCCTCCGCACGCTCGTCGCGCCGCTGCTGCTGCTCGTTGTCGAGCGAGGAGAGCCGCGAGGTGAGCGATGCGAGCTCGGCTCGCAGCCCTTCCGTGTGCTCCTTGAGCTGCTGGATGACGGCGTCGAGTCGGTCGTGATAATCGCCGTGCACCCGCGTGAAGACGCGGTCCGGCGTGCTCTGGCGACGGGCCTCGAGTGTCTCGAGCCAGCTCTCGTACTTCCGGCGCTCGGCCATGAGCGTCTCGACCGTCGACAGTGCCGTCTCGTCCACGTCGGCGCCGCCGTCGGTGCTCGCCCCCTGATGCCCTTGCCTGTCGTCGCTCATTCGTCCTCTCCTGCCTCGAGTCGAGCCCCTTCCGCGTCCCAGCCGGCACGAGCCGCCTCGCGAGCCCGCCGCAGCGCCGCCACGTCCTCGTCCCGCAGCCGAGCGGGCGAGCCGATCATCGACGCCGCGTGCAAGATGCGCGCGGCGTGCTCCAGGCTCTCCATCCGCTGGTGCGCCAGCCGCAACGATGGACCGACCGTCGTCGCGCCGTGGCTCGCCAGCAGAAACGCATCGTGCTCCGCCAGGTACGGCGCCATGGCGTCCGCGAGGGCCGGCGTGCCGGGGAGAGCGAACGGCACGAGGGGTACGCTGCCGAGGTGGAAGATAACTTCAGGCAATACGGCGTCCATGAAATCGCGCCCCGTGACACCGAAGGCGGTCGCGACCGGGGGATGCGCATGCACGACCGCGCGCACGTCCGGCCGCGCGCGGTAGATGCACAGATGCATCCCTACTTCGGACGAGGCGAAACGCCCCGGCGTCACCGGGGCCCCCTCCAGGGTGAGCTCGACGAGCGAGTCCGGCGTGACGTCCACCTTCGAGAGACCGGCCGCGGTGACGAGGATGTGCCCGCTAGCGAGCCGCACGCTGACGTTGCCGTCCTGCCCAGCGATCAGCCCCCGCTCGTAGAGGCGCCGACAGACGGTGGCGATCTCCTCGGCGATCCGCGTTCGCGACACGGCTGGCGCTACGAGCTCCGGCGATGGATCACGCGGCCGTCCACCACGGTGAGCTCGACGAGGCCACGCAGCTCACGGCCGGCATACGGGGTGTTGCGTCCCTTGGAGGCGAAGCGCGTCGGATCCACCGTCCACACCGCGTCGGGATCGAAGACGGTGACGTCGGCGATCGCGCCCGGCCGTAGTGTGCCTCCAGGGAGTTTGAACAGACGGGCGGGCGCGCACGACATCCGCTCGACGAGCAGCGGCAGACCGATGATGCCGGAGTGCACGAGCCAGGTGAGGTTCACGGCGAGCGCCGTCTCGAGCCCGATGATCCCGTTCGGGGCATCGGCGAACTCGCGCTCCTTCTCGTCGTAATGGTGGGGCGCATGGTCGGTCGCGATCACGTCGATCGTGCCGTCCTTCACCGCCGCCTGCAGCGCTTCGACGTCCGCCGCCGTGCGCAGCGGCGGATTCATCTTGGCGTTGGTGTCGTAGCCCTCGACCGCCTCCTCCGTGAGGGAGAGGTGGTGAGGACACACCTCGGCCGTCACGTTGATGCCGCGCTCCTTCCCCCAGCGAATGAGGTCGACCGAGCCACGCGTGCTCATATGGCAGAGGTGGATGTGCCCACCCGTGAGCCGCGCGAGCAGCATGTCGCGGATCGCCATGATCTCTTCGGCCTCCGCCGGGATGCCACGCAGTCCGAGTCGCGCGCTGGTGATCCCCTCGTTCATGGCGCCGCCGGCGGCGAGCGTCGGCTCCTCGCAGTGGTCGGCGACGGGAATGCCGAAGGTGCGCGCGTACTCGAGGGCGGTGCGCATCAACTGGGCGCTGACGACCGGCTTGCCGTCGTCACTGACCGCGACGGCGCCGGCGCCCACCATCTCACCGAACTCGGCGAGCGTCTCTCCCTTCTCGCCGATGGAGATTGCGCCGATGGGATACACGCGCGCTGCTGCCGCGCGGCGCGCCTGGCTCAGGATGAACCCGACCGCGGCCTGATTGTCCGTCACCGGGTCGGTGTTGGGCATCGCGCACACCGCGGTGAAGCCACCAGCCGCCGCCGCGCGCGCGCCCGACGCGATCGTCTCGACCTCTTCGCGGCCCGGCTCGCGGAGATGGCAGTGCACGTCGACGAAGCCGGGGCTGATCACACGTCCCGTGCAGTCGATCGTCTCCAGCTCGTTGCCGTCGCGGCGGATCTCACCGAGTCGGCCGACCGCCTCGACGACGCCGCCGGAAAGCAGCACGTCG
>DASVNI010000462.1:0-11485 GCA_036383935.1 Gemmatimonadaceae bacterium
GAGCCCCGCCGCGCCGACGACGGCGTTGAGCACGATGTCCGCGTCCGGGTGGGTGGCGGCGTCGATGAGGCACTCGACGCCCGACCCCCAGCTCGCATGCTCACTCTCGCCGTTGTGTACCAACCCCACGTAGCTCGGCGAGAAGAGGGTCGCCTGCTCGGCGAGGAGCGCAGCGTTGCTGAACGCCGTGAGCGCGGCGACGTGGAAGCGCTCCTGCTGCCGAGCGAGGACGCGCAGAGCAGTCGTTCCGATCGACCCGGTCGAGCCCAGGATGGCGACGCCGCGTGAGCTCACCGGATCAAGGGAATCGGCAGCCATCCGAGCAGGAGATAGGCGAGCGGCAGCACGAAGATCAGGCTGTCGAACCGATCGAGGATGCCGCCGTGACCGGGGATGATGTGCGAGCTGTCCTTCACGCGCGCCTCGCGCTTGAGCAGCGACTCGAAGAGGTCTCCGACCTGCGCGGCCACGCTCACGAGCCCGCCGAAGACGAGGGCACCCCACGGCGTGAAGCCGAGGTTGGCGACCGGCACCAGCACGCCACGCGCGAACGCCCATGCCACGAGCATGCTCGCGACAAGGCCGCCGATCGCGCCCGCGACCGTCTTTCCGGGGCTCACGGAGGGGATGAGCTTGCGCTTCCCGAGCGCGCGACCGACGAAGTAGGCGCCGATGTCGGACGCCCACGTGACGACCATCGGAAAGATGAGCAGCACACCACCTGGCGCCACGCCGAAGCGCAGCGATCCGAGCGCAAGTTGCCGCGCGCCGACGACGTCGTAGCCGCGCACGATGTCGTGATAGCGGATGGCGTAGCCGAAGCTGAGCATCCCCGCCGTGTACAGTACTCCGAGCAGCGTGGTCGCCGCGGCGCCCAGTGGCTGTCCCTCGACGCCGCGCAGCCAGATCGTTGCGGCGAGCACCGCGAGCGCGACGACGGCGACGAGCGCCGGTCGCAGCGCGAAGAGCCCGAGGTACTGCGCGTGGACGACGAGCGGAACGAGGCCGGCGAGCGCGATGCCGACGTCGTCGAGGGGACGGTGGCCCGAGGCGCGCGCGATCCGGAAGAATTCCCAGGCGCCGAGCGCGCACACCACCGCGAGGAGCGCCGCGAGTGGAGCGCCCCCCACGAGCACGATCAGGAGCGCGAGGGGGGCAGCGACGACGGCGAAGAGGATGCGGAGCGTGAGCTCTGACATCGGCGCGGGCGCGGTCGCCCGCGTCAGACTTCCATGATCTCGGCCTCTTTGGCCTTGATCATCTGATCGATCTTGCCGATGTAGTCGTCGTGCACCTTCTGGAGATCCTTCTCCGCATGCTTCACGTCGTCCTCGCTCACGCCGGAAAGCTTCTTCAGCGCGTCGCGGGCGTGTGTCCTCGCATGGCGGATCGCGATCTTCCCGTCTTCCGCGAGCTTGTGCACGACCTTCACCAGCTCCTTGCGCCGCTGCTCGTTCATCTGCGGCAGCGGAACGCGGATCGTGCCACCCTGCGCCGACGGCTCGAGCCCGAGGTCGGACTCGCGAATCGCCTTCTCGACGACTTTCACCTGACCCTTGTCGAAAGGCGTGACGAGCAGCGTACGCGGCTCGGGCGCAGCGATGCTCGCGACCTGATTGAGCTGCATCTGCTGCCCGTACATCTCGACGCGGACCGTGTCGAGCATGTTCGGCGTCGCCTTGCCGGAGCGGACCGACGCGAACTCGCGCTTCGCGGCGTCGATCCCTTTGTCCATCGACGCGCGGCAGTCCTTCAGGATCTGTTGGATTGTGCTCATCGAACGAGTGTGCCGATGCGCTCGCCCTGTACGGCAGAGGCGATGGCGCCCGAGCGGTGAATGTTCAGGACGATCAGCGGCAGCGAGTTCTCCTTGCAGAGCGTCACGGCAGTCTGGTCCATCACCTTCAGCTCCTCCAGCATCACGTCACGGTAGCTGATCTCGTCGTACATCGTCGCCGTCGGATGCTTCTTCGGATCGGCGGAGTACACACCGTCGACGCTCGTGGCCTTGATGATGACGTCGGCCTTGATCTGGATCGCGCGCAGGACGGCCGCGGTGTCGGTGCTAAAGTACGGATTGCCCGTGCCCGCGGCAAAGATCACGATGCGACCATTGTCGAGGTGCGCGAGCGCGCGCCGACGGATGTACGGCTCCGCCAGCTCCTCCATGCGGATCGCCGTCATGACCCGAGTCTCGAGCCCCTTTCGCTCGAGGATGTCCTGCACGGCGAGTGCGTTGATCACCGTGCCGAGCATGCCCATGTAGTCCGCGCCCACCCGGTCCATGCCGAGGAGGGAGAGCTGCGAGCCACGAACGATGTTACCGCCGCCGATGACGAGTCCGACCGACGTCCCGAGACGCACGACGTTGGCGATCTCGTCGGCGATGCGATCCATCGTGTCGAAGTCGAATCCCAGCCCACGCTCTCCGGCGAGCGCCTCGCCGGAGATCTTCAACAGCACACGCGGGTAGCGGAGCTCCGTCGCGGTCGCGCTCACTCTTGGCCGATCTGGAAGCGAGCGAAGCGACGGATCGAGACCCCCGGACCGGCTGCCTTCACGAGGTCGCGAATGGCCTTGGAGTCGTCGCGGACCCACGGCTGGTCGAGCAGCGTGACCTCCTTGTAGAACTTGTCGACGCGTCCCTGCACCATCTTCTCGACGATGTTGGCCGGCTTGCCGCTGGCAGCCGCCTGCTCCGAGAAGATACGGCGCTCGCGGTCCACGAGGGCGGCCGGCACGTCGTCGCGCGTCACTGCCACCGGGATCGTCGGCACGCCGGCGGTGATGTGCTCCGCCACGGTGCGCGCGAGCTGCTGTCCCGCCTCGCCGGAGAGGCCAGACACCTCGACCAGCGTCCCCACCTTGCCGTTGTGATGCACGTAGGCGCCAACCGCTCCGCTGCCGCCGAAGCGCGCGTAGCGGCGAAGCACGATGTTCTCGCCGATCGTGCCGGTGAGCTGCTTCAGCGCATCGGCGAGCGTCCCCGCATCGCCGAACTTCGCGGCCAGCAGGGGCGAACCTTCCGCGCTCGCGATCGTGCCGTCGATCGAGCCCGACGCGAGCAGCGTGTCGGCGATGCGCTCGACGGTCTGGCCGAACGCCTCGTTGCGCGCGACGAAGTCCGTCTCGCTGTTCAGCTCGACGAGCACGCCCGTCGCGCCATCAGGCGCGACCTTCGCCACGATCTTCCCTTCGGACGCGGCGCGGCCCGCGCGCGACTCGCCGCGCGAGATGCCCTTCTTACGCAGCCACTCGACTGCCTGATCCATGTCGCCCTGGCACTCCTCGAGTGCCTTCTTGCAATCCATCATGCCGGCCTGCGTGCGCTGCCGCAGCTCCGACACATCCTTGGCGGTATATGCAGCCATTGCTGTCACTTCCTAGCGTGTCGTGGAAACGCCGCCGGAGGGACCCGGCGGCGTATGAATGCTAATGCGGTCGGGGACGGTCCGCTGTGCAGCCGTCCAGCGATGCATTGGATTACTCGCCGGCCTCGTCGGCACCGGGCTCCGCCTCGGTGCCCTTGAGGTGGGCCGCAATGGCCTCCGGCTTCGCACGGCGACGACGCGGGCGGCGGCGACGACGCTCATCGCCACGATCTCCCGCCGCTTCGGTGCCGCGCTCGGAGCTGTAGGTCATCGCGCCTTCCGCTCCCTCTTCCGACTCCTCACGCACCGGGGCCTCGCGACGCGCCTCGGCGATGGTGTCGGCGATCGCCTTGGTGATCAGCTCGACCGACCGGATCGCGTCGTCGTTGCCGGCGATCGGCACGGTGATGAGATCCGGATCGGCGTTCGTGTCGACGATCGAGATGATCGGGATGCCAAGCTTGTTCGCCTCGGCGACCGCGATCTTCTCCTTCTTGGCATCGACGACGAACATGAGGCCCGGCGTACGCGTGAGGCTCCGGATACCGCTGAGGTACTTCGAGAGCTTGTCCTTCTCACGCGTCATCATCAGACGCTCTTTCTTCGTGTAGTTCTCCCACTCGCCGCCCTCGGCCGATCCGGCCTCGAGCTCCTTCATGCGGCGGAGCTGCTTCTTGACCGTCTGGAAGTTGGTGAGGAGGCCACCGAGCCAGCGCTCGGTGATGTACATCGCGCCGCAACGTTCGGCTTCCTGCTTCACGATGCCGGCCACCTGGGCCTTGGTGCAGACGAAGAGGACGCTGTCGCCGCGGAGCACGACGTCGCGCACCAGCTTCTGCGCGATCTCGAGCTGACGCAGGGTCTTCTGGAGATCGATGATGTGGATCCCATTGCGCTCCGCGAAGATGAAGCGGCGCATCTTGGGATTCCAACGGCGCGTCTGGTGTCCGAAATGGACACCAGCAGCGAGGAGAGCTTCGAGAGTCGGCTGCGAATCAGACATTGGGTCTCGCTTGGTTGATATCGTCGGCGAACGTCATCGTCACTGTCCCACCGAAATGGTTCGGCACCGGGGAGCGACTCGGTTCGCCTGTAGGATGAATTGCAGGATTAGCGCTTCGAGAACTGGAACCGCTTGCGTGCCTTCGGACGGCCGGGCTTCTTGCGCTCGACGGCGCGAGCATCGCGCGTCAGCAGGCCGAGGTCGCGCAGCTTGCGACGGTGGCTCTCGTCGATCTTCACGAGCGCACGGGCCACGGCGAGCCGCAGCGCGCCGGCCTGGCCGGTCTGGCCGCCGCCGTTGACGTTCGCCTTGACGTCGTACTGACCGAGCCGATCGGTGGCCGTGAAGGGCTGCTGGATCGCCGTCACGAGCGCGGGACGCGGGAAATAGTCACCCAGCGTACGCCCGTTAATGTCCCACTTGCCGCTGCCGGGCTTGAGGTACACGCGGCAGACCGCCTCCTTGCGACGGCCGATCGTGTGCGTGATCTGCGTATCAGGCATGTCTTACTTCGCCTCGCTCTTCGAGAGATTCAACGTCTTGGGCTGCTGCGCAGTGTGCGGGTGCTCGGCGCCCGCGTAGACCCGGAGCTTGCCGCGAAGCGCCCCGCGGCCGAGGGCCGTCTTGGGGAGCATGCCGTACACGGCCTTCTCGATGATCCGCTCCGGATGCTTCGCGAGCATGTTCGCGAACGGCGTGAACCGCTCGTGACCCATGTAGCCGGTGTGGTGGAAGTACTCCTTCTGCTCCGCCTTGCGGCCCGTGACGCGAATCTTGGACGCGTTGATGACGATGACGCCGTCGCCCGTGTCCATGTGCGGGGTGAAGATCGGCTTGTGCTTGCCGCGGATGATGCGCGCGACCTCGGTCGCGAGGCGCCCGAGGACCATTCCCTCGGCGTCGACGACATACCAGTCCTGCTGGATGTCTGTCGGCGTCGCGCTGAACGTTTTGAACATGACCTGACCAACTCGAGATGGGTCCTTCGCCTCACCGGTGCGTAATGCAACCCGGGTCTCGGCCGCCACTGAAGGCGTTTTTAGACAGACTCGAAAGCTAGACAGACCCTTAAGCCTAGTCAACGCTTGGGGTTGGGCCGCGGCCAAGGGCAGAGGTCTCATGGTTGGCCTATCTTAAGGCAGCCATGCCGGACCAGCCTGCCGTTCCACGACGGATCCTGCTCGCCGACGCCGACGCGTTCTTCGTCGCCGTGGCGCGGCTCGTCGACCCCGAAGGTGCGGGAAAGGCGCCGCTCCTGATCGTCGGCGGCGCGGCCGGCAGCCGGGGAGTGGTCTGCTCGGCGTCATACGAGACCAGGAAGTTCGGCGTTCGATCGGCGATGCCCATCTCGCGCGCCCTACGACTCTGCCCGGACGCGATGTGCGTGCCCGTGCCCCGTCGCGCCTGCTCGGTCAAGCACCGCGAGATTCGCGCGATCCTCGAGCGGTTCACCCCCCACGTCCAGGGGGCGAGCATCGACGAGTGGTATCTCGACCTCGCCGGCACGGAGCGACTCTACGGGGGCGCATCGCTCGAGACGCTCGCACACCGCATCCGGACGAGCGTCGCCGAGGCGACAGGAATGACGGTGTCGATCGGGGGTGGGACGTCGAAGCTGGTGGCGAAGCTCGCGGTGGAGCGCGCGAAGCCGAAGATCGGCAGTGGGGCGAACGGCGTTCACATCGTGCCGCCCGGCGCCGAGCTGGAGTTCATGCGGCAGCTCGCGCTCGCCGACATTCCCGGGATCGGTCCGAAGGCGACCGCGAGGCTCGCGGACGCGGGGCTGCGCAGCGTGGAGGACGTGCTCGCGCTCGACGCGGCCGCGCTCGCGCGCCACGTCGGGGAACGTGATGCGGCATGGCTGGCGGAGCGCGTGCGAGGCGTCGACGAGGGCGAGGTTGCCGATCGGGAGGTCGCGAAGAGCATCAGCCGCGACGAGACGTTCGACACGGACCTGCACGACGATGTTCTCCTCGAGGGAGAGCTTGCGGAGCTCGTCGGTCGCGCGGCGGCAGATCTGCGCAGTGACGAGCTCTCGGCGCGCACCGTGACCGTGCGCATCCGGGACACCGACTTCACCACGCGACAGGCGAGCCGCACCGTGGAGCAGGCGCTCTCGTCGGATCGCGCGCTCTTTGCCGTCGCGAAGCAACTGTTGGCGAAGCTGCGCCGTGCGCGTCGCGTCCCGGCGCGCTTGCTCGGCGTGGCACTGTCGAACTTCACCGACCCGCCCGCGGTGCAGCTCGCCCTGTTCGACAAGGCGGCTGCGCCCCTCGAGACGGCGCGTGATCGTGAGCTCTCGCGCGCCGTCGATGCCGTGCGTGCCAGGTTCGGCCGCGATGCGATCGCGCCGGGCAGAAAGCCGCGGCGGCAGTAGCTACTCGAGCTCGATCAGGAGTGCGCCCTTCTCGACCGCGGTGCCGGCCTGGGCGACCACCGCCTTGACCGTCGCGGCAGCGGTGGCGCGCAGCTCGTTCTCCATCTTCATCGCTTCCATCACGACGAGCCCCTGCCCTGGCTGCACCACGTCGCCAACCTGGACCTGCACGCGAACGACCATGCCCGGCATCGGGGCGAGCAGTGGAGCGGGCCCCGCCGGACCGGCCGTCGCTCCGGCGAGCTCTCTGATGGCGCGCATCCGTTCGTCCAGCGCTTCCACCTCGTGGCGGAAGCCGTCCACCCAGAGCGTGTAGCGACCGCGTGTCGCGCCGCGGCGTACGATGATGCGATGCACCTCGTCTCCGACGGTGAGCAAGCGCACCGGCGTGCCCTCGACTTCGGCGATGTGGGCTTCGAGGTTCGCACCGTCGACGCGCAACTCGCCGCCCTCATGCGTGACCTCGATCTCCTCGTTGCCGACGCGGACGTAGTACTTCATGGCGACGTTGGCTCCAGCTCGCAGAGTGTCTCGACGTGCGCCGTCTGGGGGAACATGTCGTAGCCGCGTACACCGACGAGGCGATATCCGGGAAGTCGCGCGAGATCACGGGCGAGCGTGGCAGGGTCGCAGCTCACGTAGAACAGTGCTCGCACGATCGCGCGGTTCCGCTCCAGTGCGACCGTCACGCGTTCGTCGACGCCGGCACGAGGCGGGTTCAGGATCACGACGTCGGCGGGGAGCTGGCGCTCGAGGTGGTCCTCGACACGTCCCGCGATCGCCGACGACGGCGCACCGAGATGAGGTCGCATCCGCTCGACGGCGGGCCGATCCAGCTCGATCGCGACGACGGTGCGTCCCTCTTCCGCGAGCGGAATCGCCGTCGCGCCGCTGCCGGCATAGGCATCGACGATGCGCGCGGGATTCCGCGCACGAACACGCCTCAGAAGCTCGGCTTGAATGCGCGCTGCGACGTTCGCATTGACCTGCACGAATGCGGCGCCGGCGCGCGACTCGACGCTGCGCGCTGCGACGCGCCGCGTGCTACCGCCTTCCGGACGCCACCACAGCTCGGTGATTGACGGAGCGGAGGAGAAGAAGCTGTCCGCCGTACGCCAGACGCGTCCTCCCTCGACCGTCGCCGCGGCGCCCTCGTCGAGCAGGCGGACGGCGACCCGGAGCGAACGCTCGGCCGGCAGCGCATCGAAGGCGTCGCGCAGCTCGCGCCAGACGCTGAGCACACGCTCGTCCGTGATCGGGCAATCCGCGAGATCGAACACGGCGACGGGATCATCGTAGGGATGGAGGCCGGCGATCCAGCCGGTGCGTGTGCGGCGCAGGTGCAGCGTGAGCTTGCGCCGATAGCGCCATGGGAGATCACTCGGTTCGACTTCGGGATCGGAGACGTCGCGGCGGCCGATTCGCCGCAACGAGTCGCCGATGATCGTGCGCTTCGCCTCGAGCTGCGCTTCGTACGACAGGTGCTGGATCTGGCACCCGCCACACCGATCGCCGGTGTAGTGCGGACAGGGCGGCTCGACGCGCGCCGGCGACGGCGTTTCGAGCGCGATCAGCTCTCCGCGCGCGAATCGTTTCGCCCGAGCGATCCGGACTCGCGCGACGTCACCCGGTGCCGTGCGAGGAACGAAGACGACGACGCCCTCGGCGCGACCGACGCCGTCACCTCCCGCAGCGATCGACGCGATCTTCAACGTCGCGGTGGCGTCGATCATCGCAGCGCCTCCCGACGTGCGACCTCGAGCCAGTGGCTGACCGCCGGGGCGGCGGCGGCGGAATCACTCGAGGGCGTGGCGGTGGCCGGTCGCGGTCCACGGTCCCACTCCGACAGGAGCACCGCCGCGATCGCTGCGCGCACGACGCTCTCGTGCGGCGCCGGCGCTGCCGTGAGCTCGGCGAGATGCCGCTCGAGCCATTGGATCTCGATCGCGCCCGCGCGGAAGTCGTCGTTCTCCATGACGCGCAGGTGGAAGTCGCGCGACGTATCGATGCCTTCGATCGTGAGCTCGAGCAGCGCGCGATGCATCCGTGCGATGGCCTGCGCGCGATCGGGCGCCCACACGATCAGCTTGGCGAGCATCGGATCGTAGTACAGCGTCACCTCGCTGCCGGTCTCGATGCCTCCGTCCCAGCGTACCCCAGGTCCCGCCGGCACGTGGAGATACTGCACACGACCGGTGGACGGCAGGAATCCGTTCGCCGGATCCTCACTCGTGATGCGGCACTCGATCGCCCAACCTCGTGGCACGAGCGCATCCTGAGCGAAGGGAAGCTTCTCGCCTGCCGCGATGCGAAGCTGCCACTGCACGAGATCGACGCCCATGACGAGCTCCGTCACCGGATGCTCGACCTGAATGCGCGTGTTCATCTCGAGGAAGTAGAACTGACCGCTCGCGTCGAGCAGGAATTCACACGTTCCCGCGTTGGTGTAGCCTGCGGCGCGAGCCGCCGCGACGGCCGCCTGCCCCATGCGCGCCCGCAGCTCCGGCGTGACGGCGACGCTCGGCGCCTCCTCGATCATCTTCTGGTGCCGGCGCTGGATCGAGCATTCACGCTCGCCCAGATGCAGCATCGTCCCGTGCTGGTCGCCCAGGACCTGGATCTCGACGTGCCGCGGGCCGACGATGTACTTCTCGACGTAGACGGCGTCGTCGCCGAAGGCGTTGCGCGCCTCGCGCTGTGCGGACGCCAGCGCCGCCGCGAGCTCTTCGCGACGGTGGACGACACGCATTCCCTTCCCGCCCCCGCCGGCGGCGGCCTTCAGCAACACAGGATAGCCGAATCGGTCGGCGATCTCGGCGGCTTCGTCCGCGTCGCGCAGCGCGGACGTCGTGCCTGGCACGACGGGTGTTCCCGCGGCAATCGCGAGCTCGCGTGCGGCGGTCTTGCTCCCCATCGCGGCAATCGCCTCGGCCGAAGGGCCGATGAAGGTCAGTCCGGCGTCGCGCACCGCGCGTGCGAACCATTCGCGCTCGGAGAGGAAGCCGTAGCCGGGATGGATCGCCTGCGCTCCGACTCGCGTCGCCGCCTCGATGATGCGATCGCCCTTGAGGTACGACTCGCTCGACGGCGCCGGTCCGAGCAATACCGCCTCGTCCGCCTCGCGGACGTGCGGCGCGCGTGCGTCGGCCTCGGAGTACACCGCGACCGATGCCACGCCGAGCTCCCGGCAGGCGCGAATCACACGAAGGGCGATCTCTCCGCGGTTGGCGACGAGAACCTTGTCAAACACGGAGGAAACCGACCACGGCCGGAAAGCCGACGCGCACGCTGAACTGCATCACAGCGGAATGTTGCCGTGCTTCTTCGGCGGATTCCGGTCGCGCTTGGTGCGCAGCGTCTCGAGCGCCTCGATCAGGCGCGGCCGCGTGTCGCGCGGATCGATGATGTCGTCGAGGTAGCCGCGACCCGCCGCGACATACGGGTGCGCGAACTTCTCGCGGTACTCGTTGATCTTCGCGTCGGTCATCTCCTGTGGCTCCTCGCTCTCCGCGATCTCCTTCCGGAAGAGGATCTCCACTGCACCCTTGGGACCCATCACGGCGATCTCGGCCGTCGGCCAGGCGACGTTGAAATCGCCCCGGATGTGCTTGGAGCTCATGACGTCGTACGCGCCGCCATACGCCTTGCGAGTGATGACCGTCAGCTTCGGGACTGTCGCCTCGCAGTAGGCATAGAGCAGCTTGGCGCCGTGGCGGATGATGCCGTTGTGCTCCTGCGCCACGCCCGGCAGAAAGCCCGGCACGTCCTCCAGCGTCACGATCGGGATGTTGAACGCATCGCAGAAGCGGATGAACCGCGCCGCCTTGGTCGAGGCGCTGATGTCGAGCACTCCGGCGAGCACCGCCGGCTGATTCGCCACGATACCGACGCTGAAGCCACCCAGATGCGCGAAGCCACAGACGATGTTCGCCGCGAACTCGGGTTGGATCTCGAAGAAGCCGCCGTCGTCCACGATGCGCCGGATGACGTCGTGCATGTCGTACGGCTTGTTCGGATTGTCGGGGACGATGTCGAGCAATGCCTCGTCGCGCCGGTCGCGTGGATCTGTCGCGCGACCGCGCGGCGGCTCGTCCACGTTGTTCGACGGGATGTAGCGCAGGAGCTCGCGAATCGACTGGAGGCAAGCGGGCTCAGAGTCACAGGCCAGGTGCGCGACGCCCGACGTCTGGTGGTGCGTGTCGGCTCCGCCCAGCTCCTCCATGGTCACGTCCTCGTGCGTGACCGTCTTCACGACGTTGGGGCCGGTGACGAACATGTAGCTCGTCTTCCGCACCATGAACGTGAAATCCGTTATGGCGGGCGAATAGACGGCACCACCGGCACACGGCCCGAGGATCGCGCTGATCTGGGGGATGACCCCTGACGCGAGGGTGTTGCGCAGAAAGATCTCGGCGTACCCGCCGAGAGAGACGACGCCCTCCTGGATGCGCGCGCCTCCCGAGTCGTTGAGGCCGATGACCGGAGCACCGTTCCGCATCGCGAGATCCATCACCTTGACGATCTTCTCGGCGAAGGCCTCGCTGAGGGAGCCACCGAACACGGTGAAGTCCTGCGAGAAGACATAGACGAGGCGTCCGTCGATCCGGCCGTGCCCCGTGACGACGCCGTCGCCGTAGATGCGCTGCTCCTCGAGCCCGAAATCATGCGACCGATGCACGACGAAGCGGTCGAGCTCGACGAACGTCCCTTCGTCGAGCAGCAGATCGAGGCGCT
>DASVNI010000463.1:0-5303 GCA_036383935.1 Gemmatimonadaceae bacterium
TCCTGCGCGCTGATGAGGCGACCTCGTGCATCGACCGCCTTAGCGTATTCCTCGACGGCTACGCTGACGACGTTTGCCGCGCGCCGCGCGGGGTGCTCCTGGGCCCGCGCCGGAAGGGCGACACAGCAGGCGGCCAGGACAACGAGGGGGGGGAGACATCGGGGGCTCATTGCCGAGGAAATGTATCGGGATTTACAAGGCCGTGCCAGCCAATCACATCCTCATCCCCGTCGCCGTCCGAACCAGCCCCGCTCCTCCGGCTCCGATGGAGGCTCGGCGAGCACCTGCGCGAGCTGGCCACAGACTTCGTCGGCCGCCGCGAACGCCCGCTTCAGCGACCCCACCCAGGCCTCCCACGGCTCCGAGCCCGGCGGTGCGGCGGCTGCCGCGCGACCCAGCTCGTCCAGGGCCGCGAACGCCGTCCGGAGGGGACCGAGGGTGTCACGCGCCCTCGCCGACCGGGAGCGGGACACCGACGGCTGCGTCGTTCCGAGCGTCGCGGCCGCGGTCACGGCGCGCTCGATCTGCTCCGCCAGCGAGGCCCCGTGGAAGGCGTGGACGACGTCGCGCCCTTCGGCTCGCGAGGCACGCACGCGCGCAGCGATCAGCGGAGCGAAGATCGCGTCGTGCGCCGCCTGCGTCGCCGGATCGCGGGCCGCGCCGAGCGAGCGCAACGATCGCGCGAGCTCGGGCAGCTCGCCGTCAGGCATTGGAATGATCGAAGGTCGACTCGCCCGCCACATCGGCGTCCGAGATCAGAGCGCGCTCCCCGGTGCGCTCCTCGTAGCGCCTCACGAAGTCGGGGAGGCGATCGGTGTTGAACCCGTCGCGCGGGAGCCCGAGGATCGTGATGGCGCGCTCGATCTCCTCCGGCTCCCCCTCGACCTCCACGAGGTCGTCCATGCGCGGATAGCGCTCGAACCGGATCATCGTGCCCTCGAGATCGTACTGCACGATCTCGCGGTCGATCGCGATGCTGACCTCGTAGCCGAGCGCGACGAGAATCTCGCCGAGCGCGTCCGGGTCGCCGACTCTCGCCTCGATCTCGTCGCGAAGTTTGTAGCCCCCTTCACGGCGGGTCGGCCCCTTCCAGTCGAGCTCCGCGCGCACCCCGGCATCGCTGCGATAGGTCCGCACGCGCAGCACGTGGTCTTTCGCGAGGAGCGCGCGGTCGGGGGTGTCCCAGCGCCGATCCTCGAGCCGTCCGTCGTACACGACCGTGGCGCCGGCGCGCTCGACGTTCGCGCGCCGGTGCGCGACGTCGTCCACGACACTCTTGAGCTCGACCTCGAGCATGGAGCTCAATCTCCGAGGATCGCGCGGACGACGGCGTCCGTGTCCGACAGGTCGGCGAAGACGGCCGCCGCGTTGCACGCGCGGAGCTCGTCGACGGAGTAGCGGCCCGTGGCCACACCGATCGCCCGCGCGCCGATCCCGACTCCGCACGCCACGTCGGCCGGCGTGTCACCGATCACGACGACATCGCGCCCAGCTATTGGATGGCCGAGCCTACGCTCGGCCCGCTCGCGCGCGATCTCGGGGAGCTCGGGCCGGTGGTGATGATCCGATCCGAACGCGCCGACGACGAATCGGTGCGGCGCGATGCCGACCGCGGTCAGCTTCGCGTGCGCACCGGCCTCGATGTTTCCGGTCAGCAGCCCGAGCACGACGTCGTCGCGTCCTTCGAGCTCATCGAGTAGCTCGTGGACGCCGGGGAAGACGTGCTCGCGATGGTCGGCGCCGTCGAGCTCCTCGCGGAGGAGCGAGTAGTAGCGGTCGAGCACCTGGTTCAGGCGCGCGTCGATGTCTGCGTCGCTCACGCCCCCGTGCCGCAGCAGCTCGCGCACGATCTGCGGGTCGGTCTTGCCGTCGAACCGATGATCGGCCGGGAGGACCGCCCCGAAGTTCTCTTCGAGCGCCCCGAAGACGGCCCGTCGTCCGGCCCCGTCGGTCCAGAGGATGGTGCCGTCGATGTCGAACAGGACGAGCTTGCGCGGTCGCGCGGGCTCGGCGCGCCTGAGGGCTGACGATGACATGCCGAAAGCTAGACGGGGGCTCGAGCGTCGCAAACGGGACGCGACGCCGCTAGCTTCGCTGCATGCACGTCACTTTCGCGCTCTTCGCCGACGCGGCGAACCTCTCGCAGGAAGGAAAGCTCAACATTCTGGGCGTGTTCGACGCACTTCAGGTCGGCACCCTTCCCGCGCTGCACCCACGCGCCACGCTCGTCGTCCACCTCAAGGGCAACGCGCTCGATGTCGGCGCGCACCGCGTGTCGCTCCGCTGGCTCAGCCCGAGCGGCAACGAGCTGTGGAGCAGCGAGGGCGAGCTCGGCGTCGTGCAGCCGCCGCAGGGCGTTCAGGAGATGGACTTCCCGCTCATCGCCCAGCTCGACCTTCCGCTCGATCAGAGCGGCTCCTACGTCATGCACGTCGGCCTCGACGGCGACGTCCGCGCCGAGGTGCCGCTCCAGGTGCGGACGCCGGAACAGGCGCCACCGCCGAACGTCCCGAAGTGGATGTCCTGAGCTTCAACTACCACTCCCAGCAGGTAGTACCGGGTACAGAGTACTGAGACTGGCATACTGCCTCCCGGAATGCGGGCCGGAGGCTGGGGTCAGATACACTGGGGTCAGACACCGAAGGTGTCTGACCCCTTGGCGCGTTTGGCTCCGACCCAAAGGCGAACGGCCGCACTCAGTACCAGTACCTGGTACGAAGTACGGCAGTGTGCTGTTCAGATAGAGCGATCTGCGAGGCTTCCGGGAGCTCGTATGCCAGTCCAAGTACCAGGTACTCGGTACTACCTACTGGGAGTGGCAGTGACTCTCAGAGCACCCTACGCGCGCACGTGAACCGCTCCAGGAGCGTCGTCACATAGGGATCACTCGCGTCGTCCAGCCGCTCGACTCCGAATCCACCGCGGCCGAGCGACTGGTGCACGATCCCACCACCGCCCAGCGCGATCGCGACGTGAGTGATGTGGCGGTCGGCACGGTCGGAAAAGAAGAGCAGATCTCCCTCGCGCGTCTCGAGCGGACCTGATTCCACCGGGACGCCCATTGTTGCCTGCTGCCAGGCATCGCGCGGCAGAGCGACGCCGTGCAGCGCGAACGACGTCTGCACGAGCCCCGAGCAGTCGGCGCCCCACGGCGTCACCCCGCCCCACAGATAGCTCGTCCCCTCGAAGTAGCGACGCGCTGTGCTGGTGATCCCCGACGCCTCACGGGGAAAGCGCTGCGACAGCTCCGCCACGCTGCAGGACTCGCCACTCACGACCTGATCGCCCTCGGCGAGGTAGGCGCGGAGCGGGAGTGCGCGCCGAAGCCCATCGCGCAGGACGACGCAGCCGAGCGAGATCCGCGCCGGGTGCATTCCATCGGGGTGGTACGCCGCGCCGTTCTCGTGCAGGTAGCCGCGGTGCATCCATCCCTCGTAGTGATCGGTGCCGCGCACGCAGCACCATCCCTCGCGCTCCTCGAGCAGCTCGACGTGATGCCCCGCGAGCAGCTGGGAGATCTGCACGCTCGAGATGCGCGGCTCGTCGAACAGCGGTGCAACTGGGCTGCGCACCAACGCGCGTGGATAGTCCGTGTTCATGACTCCAAGATGTCTCCGGGCGCGCGCGTGCGCACACCCCGCTCGATTGCCCGTTCCAGCGCGTGCACGGCGAGCGCCTCGATCTGCGCGAGCGGCGCGTCCACACCACCGGCGATTGGCGACGTCGCGAAGACGACGTCGCCGTCGAAGGGAGTCGCCACGGGCGTGATGCGCTTGTACAGCGCGGCGCTCGCGGCGCGCGCCAGTACCGTCAGCGCCGTCACGTCGAGACGCGCGTTGGTCGCCACGACGCAGAGCGTCGTGTTGCGACCCACCAGCGCGTCGAACCGCGGCGACTCCGGTCCTCCCCGCGCGAGCCACGCCGCGCTGTCGATCCACGCGCCGGCGGCGTCGCGCGCACCGGCAACGATCTCACCGGCGTCGTCGCGCACGTCGCCGAGCGCATTCACCGCTGCGATCGCGCGCACCTCGAGATCACCAGTGCTCGCCCCGCCGCAGCCCAGCCCACCCTTCATCGCGCCTGCCGGCCCCGCTGCTTTCCCGACCGTAGCCCCGGTTCCAGCACCCACCGAGCCCTCGACGACGTCGCCTGTCGCGCGCTCACAGGCGTCGTACGCCATCGCCGCCGAGGGGCGCGCGTCGAATCGACCGAGCGGCGCGAGGTCGAACAGCACGGCGCCAGGGACGATCGGCACGACACCCGCCCCGACGTCGTAGCCCCGCCGACGCTCCTCCATCCAGCGCATCACGCCGGCCGCCGCGTCGAGCCCATAGGCCGAGCCGCCGGCGAGCAGGATCGCGTCGACGCGGTCGACGAGCTGGCCCGGCGCGAGCAGCGCGAGCTCACGCGTCCCCGTGGCGCGGCCCACGATGGAGACGCCGCAGCGGAACGGCTGCTCGGCGCCGCGGATCACGGTGCACCCCGTCGCGCCCTCGACATCCGTCGCGTGACCGACGACGAGTCCGCACGCCGCGAGACTCGTCACGCGCACCCGCCTGTGCTCAATCCTCGAGCCACTTCGGCGTCGGGATCTTCTTCTCTGCGCACGCGCGGCACTCCACCACACCGCGCATGTTGCACACGACGCAGACGAACGTGCCGCACTTCGCGCACGGGTATCCCTCCGACGCGCGCTCCTCGTTGCCGCAGGCGCGGCAGGTCATCGCATCCCGCTCGTGCAGGCTAGTCATGCATCGCTCTCCCTGCCCGGCTCGCGACACTGGGTCGCTCCCCGAGCTCGTATTCACGGATCTTCTTGATCAACGTCGCGCGCGAGATCCCGAGCTCGCGCGCCGCCCGCGTGCGGTTCGCGCCGTGCGCGCGAAGCGTACGGTCGATGTGCGCGCGCTCGACTTCGGCGAGCGTGCGCGACACGTGCGGCGCGAGGAGCTCCTCCCCCGCGCCGCGCACTTCCGCGGCGAGATGCTGCGGCAACACTGTTTCCGTTCCACGGGCGAGCAGGAGCGCCCGTTCGAGCACGTTGCGAAGCTCGCGCACGTTGCCCGGCCACGGGTAGGAACCGATCAGCTCGAGCGCGTCGGCGCTCACGTCGGCCGGTGCGCCCGGCATCCCCTGGCGAAGCTCGGCGACGAGCGCACGCACCGTCTCGCCCAGGTCCTCGGGCGACCGCGCGCGAAGCGGCGGCAGATAGAGTGGCATTACCCCGAGCCGGTAGTAGAGGTCCTCGCGGAACCGCTCCTCCGTCACCTCGTTCGCCAGGTCGCGCGCCGTCGCGGCGATGA
>DASVNI010000464.1:0-1832 GCA_036383935.1 Gemmatimonadaceae bacterium
CACTGGAGCGACGTCGCGGCGATCGAGGCGTACCCCGCGAGCGTGGTCCCCAATTCGCCACCGGAATACCGCATCAGCAACGGGTGCGGTGGGGTCGTGATCTGGACGAAGCGATGAGGGGTGCGAAGTCGGCGTCGGCCACCGTCGCTCTCGCGTTATGCATCACATGTCCGGCGCACGCTCAGAGCGTCGGCTGGGGACGCCTCGAAGGGACCATCACTGACAGCGTGCACGCACGGCCGCTCGCCGGCGCGCACGTCGTCGCCGTGGCGACAGGATCGCGATCCGACGTGCCGCGCCAGGTAACGTCCGATTCGGCCGGGCGGTACCAGATCGATTCCCTTCCCCTCGGGCGCTACATCGTCGGCCTCGAGAGCGCGCTGCTCGATTCCCTCGAGATCACGTTGTCACCGCGCGAGGTGACGGTCTCGCCAGGACGGGTCGCGACGCTCGATCTGGCGGTGCCCCCTGCCGCAAAGCTCCGTGCGGCAGAGTGCCCCGGCGTCGCGCTCCCCAAGGAGACCGGTGTCGTGTACGGACGCGTGGTGAGCGCGGAAACGGAAAGTCCGCTCGCCGGCGCGGTGGTCGTACTGCAGTGGCGAGAGCTCGCTCTGTGGGATGCAGCCGGCGGCAAGATGCTGCACCCTATCGCCTCCGCGCGCACGGCGTCCATCACCACCGACGACGGCGGCTGGTATCACGCGTGCGGCGTGCCGACAGGGACGTGGGTGTCGCTGCAGGTCCAGCAGAAGGGTCGCGTCGGCCCCGTGCTGCGCACACTCGTTGACGACACGCTGGGAATTGTCCTTCGCCACGTCTCCTTCTCCGCTTCGACGGCGCACGGCAGCAAGGACTTCGCAGACACCACGCGCATCGCGCCCTTCACCGGTACGGCGACGCTCACTGGCTTCGTGCGGGGGCTGGCTGAGACGCCGATTCCGTCGGCCGAGGTGTACGTGCTGGGTACACGGAGCAGCGCCGTGACGGACGCGCAGGGCAGCTACACACTGAGCGGTCTCCCGGCCGGCACCCACGAGCTCGAGGTGCGACGTATCGGCTACTCGCTCGAGGATGCATGGGTCGAGCTGCGTAACGATGTGACGACGCGAAGCGACGTGCGGCTGCAGCGCAGCGTGAATCTCGACTCGATCCGCGTCGTCGCGACGCGCACGCGGTACAAGGAGTTCGCCGAACACCAGAGGCGCTCACCGGGTGGGCGCTTTCTCGGACCTGAGCAGATTCAGCGCATGCACGCCTCGCGAACGAGTGACATCATCCGGTCGATCCCTGGCTTCATTGTCGAGGACCGCATATCTGGCAGGACGAGGGTCTACGCCGCCGGGATGGACAGGCCCTGCCTCGTCAACATCGCGATCGATGGATTCAGTGGCTGGGGCAACGACCCGGACGCTTTTTCGGTCGACGACGTGAATCCCAGATACCTCGGTGCGATCGAATTGTATCAGGGAGGAGTGATCGGAGGACCGCCGGAGCTCGACAAAGGGTGTGGGACGATCGTGATCTGGACAAAGCGATGAGTGATACGTTGGGAGTCAGGGCTACCAACGCACTTCACCCCCCATTCACCTCCGCCACCTCGCGCACCAGAGTCGCGTCCTCGCGCGCGAGTCGACGCACATCGTCGATGAACGCGCGCTCGGCAATGACGCTCGCCGTCGCGATCCCCAGCCCTTCCAGCAGCTTCACCAGCCAGCCCACGAGCTCGACGCCACGCGGCACGCTCGGGGCGATCACGAGATGGGCCGTCGCGAGCAGCGCGATGAGGTCGAGCGCGGCCGGTCCATCGTAGTCCGCCATCAACAGCACCACCA
>DASVNI010000465.1:0-9742 GCA_036383935.1 Gemmatimonadaceae bacterium
ACTCACCCACTCACGGCGCGCGCGCAGCGCCGCGCCCCGAGCTTCTCGTCACCAGATCGAGAATCGGCATCTCGAGCATCATCCCCGCGGGCGCGTCGTAGTTCGACAGGGTGATCACCGTCCACTGGTCGTCCCACACCATCTGGAGATCGGCGTCGTGGCCCGTGTCGGGATTCGACCCCGAGTGCCCGACGACGTGCCGGCCATTCGTCGGCCGATCGAAGAAGCCGAGGGCGTACTTCATCGTGGCGCCCATCTGGACCTCGCCCTTCGTGATGCTGTCGGCGATCGCCTTCGGTACCAGCTTGCCCGTCTGTAGCGCGCGGGCGAAGCGGAACAGGTCGTCGGCCGTGTAGGCGCTGCCGCCAAAGCCGAGGGCGCGCTCGCGGCCGCCGTTGCCGCCGCGGACCTTCTCGGAGCGGCGCTGCTCGACGCCGAGCGGATCGTACTCGGTGAAGCGTGCGTAGCCGAGCGCGGGCGCCGTGTCGGGGAAGCGCATGCCGGCGGGGCCGAAGACGTTGCGCTTCAGGTACTCGTCGTAGCGCAGGCCGGTGAGATGTTCGACGACCGCCGCGAGCGTCGCGAAGTTGCCGTTGCTGTAGTCGAAGCTCTTTCCGGCGTTCGCATTGAGCGGCGCATCGGCGAAGTCGGGGAGCATCGCCTCGTGCGACTCGTACTTCTTGCCGTGGCCGTAGCGCTTCGAGAGGAAGGGATCGGGGACGCCGGCGGTGTGCGTGAGGAGCTGACGGATCGTGATGCGCTGCGCCGCCTCCCTGTTGGGATAGCTCGCCAGCACCTTCGCGAGGGTGTCGTCCCACGACAGCTTCCCCTGCGCCACGAGCTGCGCGATGGCGACCGAGGTGAACATCTTCCCCATCGAGTAGGTCGCGAACGGGGTGTCCTTCGTGTTGAGGCGGTTGCTCTCGCGATCGGCGAAGCCGTAGACGTCGTGCACGAGCACGTCGTCGCCGTGCGCGACCAGCACGACGCCGGAGAACCGGTCGGCGTCGACCGCTTCCTTCACCTTCGCGCGGACGATCTCGGCGATGCGCGCGTCGGTGAGCGGGCCTTCGGCCCACGGCTTCGGCGGTCCGCCCATCGACACGCCGTCCATCGCGACCATGGTGATGCTCGCGATGCGCGTGCTGTCGCCGGGCTCCGGCTCCAGCTCCATGCCGAGCTTGTGGTTGCCGGTACGCGACGTCGTCATCATGCGCAGCGCACTGCCCGCCATCATCGTCTGCTCGACGCGGAGTCCGTTGCTCTGCGCGTGCAGCTTGACGAGCAGCTCGGCCATCTGCGCCGGACTGCGCCCGCGCACGTCGCGGCCGAGGTGCGCGTTGACGAAGCGCGTGATGGCGGTGGAGTCGCCCGCCTCGACAACGTCGAGCAGCTGCCGGGCGAGACGCCCGAGCGGGCCAGCCGGAAGCTCCGCTTCCGGCGTTCCAGCAGGTGCGGCCGGCGCGCCCGATTGCGCGGCGGAGGGTTGAGCGGTCGCGGCGACGGGCAGCGTCACGGCGAGAGCGAGCCCGAAAAAGATGAGCGCGAACGAGAGGATAGGTAGTCTCATGGGAGGCTCCAGTGTCGTGTCGTGGTGATGCCTTCCCCCTCACAACACCGCTCGGTCGCCTAGCGTTTACTCGTCCCGGAAAGAATTTTCCGGGGTGTCGATGCTGTCCACCCTCCGGTCCGGCTTCTCCTCAGCCGTCTCGCGCCGCGCGATCACCGCGCCAGTGCGGACGCCGGCCGAGCAGACGCGTGCGGCGCAGCTCGAGCAGCTCTACCGCGAGCACGCCGACCGGGTCTATGGGTTATGTCTGCGCATGTGCGCAGACAACGCGCGCGCGACCGAGCTCGCGCAGGACGTGTTCGTGCGTGCGTGGGAGCAGCTCGATCGGCTCCAGCCCGGGAGCGACGCGGGCGCGTGGCTCTGGCGGCTGGGGACCAACGTCGTGCTCAACGCGATGCGGTCGGACAAGCGGCGGGTGGCGCGCGTCGCGCCCGTGGCGGAGCCGGGACTGCTGGAACGCGCGGACCTCGGCACGCCGCTCCCCGTGCGCCGGCTCTCGCTCGACGCGGCGATCGCTCGGCTGCCGGAGCGTGCGCGCGAGGTGTTCGTGTTGCACGACGTCGAGGGATTCTCGGCTCATGAGGTGTCGGAGCTCCTCGGCGTGGCAGAGGGCACGGTGCGCGCGCACCTGCATCGCGCGCGGTCGCTGCTGCGGGAGACGCTGCGATGAGCGCGCGCGCGGACATGCACCTGACGGATGCGCAGGTGAACGAATACGTGGACCGCGTGATGGACGAGGCGGCGCGCGAAGAAGTGGAGCGGCATCTCTCGTCGTGCACATCGTGCCGCAGCGCGGTGGAGGAGACGCGCGCGGTGGTGACGACGGCGCAGCGCGAGCGCGCGAGGGTGACGGCGCCGGCGGAGCTGTGGCCGATGGTCGCGGCATCGACGATCCATCTCGCGGCGATGCGGCGACAGGTGCTCGCGTCGATGCGTGGCGCATTGATCGTCGGGGCGATCGCGCTCGTCGCGGCGACGGCGGTCGTGACGTGGAAGGTGGCGCGGTGGACAGCGCCGCACACGACGCCGGAGTCGACAGCTCCAGCGTCGACGGCTCCGCCGCGGGCGGACGCGTTAGGGCCGGGACGTCATGCGGGACACGCGGGGCATCCGACGACGATACGGACAGCGCCGGAACCGCCGCGAGCGCCCGAGGCGCCGCGACCGTAGCGCGGCTTGCGCGCTACCTCACGAACGACGGCTGAAAGTATTGTCCGCCGAGTCCCGTCAGCGGGATCTTGGTACCGCTCGAAACCTCGACGAGGACCGCAGGCCACATCCGCGGCATCATGACGAGCCATTTGCCGTCCGGGCTCCAGTCCACCCCGGAGTAGGTATCCGGGCCGTTGTCGCCCTGGAATTGCGCCACGACACGCTGACCGGTTCCGTCAGTCCCGACGATCGAGACATCGGTCGGGCTCGCGCAGGCGAAGAAGGCGCCGTCAGGTGAGTAGCGCGGATAGCCGCATGTCACGGGCAGGGTGCGCGTCGCCTTCGTCGTCACGTCGATGATCTGGACCCCAGTGCCATCCTCGATCGCGACGGACCGACCGTCGGGAGAGATAGTCGGTGCGCGGTAGTATCCCTGGACGCTGTTGAGTAGCGGCTGCGTGAACGACGCGAGGCTGTCGAGACCCGTGCCGTCGAGCTTCACGCGCCAGAGCGTCGTCGAGCTGCGCACGAAATACACCCACACGCCGTCCGGGGAGAGACGAGGCCATGCGTCGGCGCTCGTTGCCCCGCTCAGCAGACGCTGCGGCATCCCTCCGGGCTGGACGACCCACACCTTGGCGTCGGAGCAAGGGCAGCCTTCATGGAACACCACGGTCGACGTCGCCGGCACCGCGCTTGGAGAGAGCGAGGCCCACGGGGTCGCCGCGAGTGTCGCGGACCCCGAGCCATCGGAGTTGATCAGCTCCACCTTGCCGCCGCGCACGAGGACCATCGGATAGCGCGGCACCATCGACACGCCCGCCGTGTCGCTCAGCGCAGCGTATGACACGGTGATTCGCCCTCGTCCGATGGCGTTCGGGGCGGTGACCTGACCCGTTGGGGACACGGTGACACCGGTCGCCGAGAATGACGGGGTGAGGCCCGAGATCGGATTGTAGTACTGGTCGGTGACCGCCGCGCGCAGCTGGTAGGTGCCGCCCGCGGCAATCGACGTATCGGCCGGCGCGATCGACAAGCGCGCCGGTGAAGCGTGCGTGATGGTGAACGAAAGCGTATCGGCCACGCCGAGCTCGGGGACGGAGACTTCCAGCAGCGCGGTACCGGGGAGGTATGCGTTGCCCACGAGCGTCTTCGCGCGGCCCAGCGAATCGGTGACGTCACTGGCGAGACCGCTGTAGAACGGCTGGACGAGCGGAGCGACCAACACCAACGGTTGACTCCCCGGATCCGCGGCGACGATGCTCCTGAACTGCACAGTCTTTCCCACCGCGAGCCGAAAAGTCGAATCGCGGATCTCGACGACGAGGGGCTGCAGTGGGCGCGCACCAACGGTGTCCGCCTGAGCCCAGCCGGAGATGATCAGGATCGGAAAGCCTCTGCTCGGCGGATCGGTGAAGGAAACCCTCTCCCCTCCGCAGGCATACGCCAGCGCGGCGACGAGTGCCGTGCAACCCGAAAGGCATCGGGCGACGCGACGGCGTGGAGCGATAGTCATGGCGATGTGAAAAAGGAGAGCCGCGATCAGGACGAGGTTGCCTTCGTGCCGATCGTGCATCGTGTGCGGCTACCGAACGATCGACGCCTGGAAGAAGCCCATGCCCAGCCCCGTCAGTGGGAACACCGCACCGTTCGAGACATCGACGAGGATCGCACCCGTGTAGGTCGTCAGGAGCAGGCACGTCCCGTCCGCCGTCCAGTCCGCGCTCGTCAGATCGTCCAGGCCGTAGTTGGGCGACAGGTTGGCCACGAGGCGCTTGCCAGTACCATCGGTTCGGACGACCGACACGGTGGACGCCGTCGTGCAGGCGAACCAGGCGCCATCGGGTGAATAGGTCGGAAATCCACAGGTGGTGGAGATCATGCGCGGCGTCCTCGTCGTCGCATCGTAGATCTGTACTCCGGTGCCATCCTCGATCGCGACCGAGTGACCGTCCGGCGAGACGCTGGGGGCGATGTAGACGCGCGCTTCGGTAAATGACGTCAGGCTGTCGAGGCCCGTGCCGTCGAGGTGCTCGCGCCAGAGCGAGCGGTAGTCGCGCGTGAAGTACACCCACGCGCCGTCCGGCGAGAAGCGCGCCCATCCTTCGCCGCGCGTCGTCCCGGGGTTCAGTCGCTGGGGAGTTCCATTCGGCTGGACCGTCCAGATCGTACCCGAGTAGCCCGGATCGCCCTGGTAGAACAACACCTGGGGCGTGGCCTTCACAGAACTTGGGGAGAGCGAGTTGTCCGGCGACGTGGCCAGTGTGGTTGCGCCCGTGCCATCGGAGTTGATGAGCACCACGGCGTGATTCCGGTTCATGACCATCGGAAGCTTCATAACCACCCACACGCCCACGGTGTCGGCAGCGCCGGAATGCGAGACGATGATGTGCGCGCGAGGCGAGCTGCTCCCGGCCGTGACCAGCCCCGCACTCGTGACGGTCGCTCCCGTGGCGGAAAACGTCGGAGCAGCGGAGGGAATTGGATTCGATGCGCGATCCGTCGTCTGCACACTCAGCGTGAAGCTCGCACCTGGCAGGAGCGTCGTGTCACGCGGCGAGATCGTGAACTTTGCGGGCGCGCCCGCCTTCACCACAAAGGTGATCGTGTCGACCGCGCCGAGCTCGGGAACGGCGATCTCGAGCTTCATGGTGCCGGCGACGTTCCCCATCTTCACGAGCGCCTTGGCGCGCCCCTGCGTGTCCGCGACGTCGCTCGCGAAAGCGGCGAAGTTCTGCTCGCTGACCGGCGAGACGAGCAGGTTCGAGATGCCACCGACCGGCGTGAAGCGCACGGTCGATCCCGCGAAGAACTTCCCGGAGGTGTCGCGGACTTCCACGACGAGTGCCTGCAGGAGGACGGCCCCGATCGTGTCCGTCTGGCCTCCTCCTGCGACGACCTTGATCGGAGTCCGATCAACCGTGGGCTTCGTGGGGGTGTCGTTTCCTCCGCCGCAGGCGTACGTCAGCGCGGCAACGAGCAGGGTGCAGCAGACGACGCGGAGCGAAACGCGAGAGGGTCCGAGCTGAGTGTTCATTGTCGGGGACTATTTGGAAGGGAAGGGCCGGCAGCGGCGGAGCTTCTCCCTCAGTGCGTGCATCGTGACGCGCAACTCCCACTCTGATCGGCGTCGATGCCAGAGACAGGATGCGGAAAACGGATGGCGCGCCGAATATGGGCCTGGCTGGAAGCGACGTCAACAATGCCGCATTTTGTCCCCCTCCCGACGTAGCGCGCTCGCAGCCGTCCATCAGGAGGCCCGTGATGTTCGAGTCGTCAGATGGCGTCCTCGCCTTCTGGACCGACGACGCGCGCGGCTTCGCGATACTCCACGCCAATGCCACCGGAAGTTGGGAGGTAGTCCAGCCGCTACCGTTCCGACGACGCTCTCGCCATGCTCGGCTCCACCGTCGACGCCCAGTGCGTCGCCACGATCATGTTCCCCTGGCTCACCGCCTTGAGGAAGACGAAGTGCGTACCGTCCGCCGCGACGTCGTAGTTCGCGTGTGGATTCGCCGCGAACTGATAGTCGTCCGTCAGCACCGTGTCGCGCGCGGCGATTCCGAGTGATGGGGTGGTCGCGAGCGTAGCCGCGATGAGGTGGCCGTCGCCGCGATAGAACAGGCGCTTTCCGTCGCGCGACCACACCGGCTCGCTGCCGCCGCCGGCGGACACCTGCAGCCTGCCGCCCGGCCCGGGGAACGGTTGCACGACGACTTCGTTCTGCCCCGACTCGTCGGTGATGAAGGCGATCATCCGGCCGTCCGGCGAGAGGCGCGGCATCGTCTCGATCGCGCGCACGCTGTTGGCGACGGGATGCTCCGTCGGGTCGCCGCGCACGCTCCTGTAGAGAATGTCCGCGCCGGTCGTGTCGAACTGATAGACCACCGTGCGCATGTCGGGGGACATGACGGCCTCGTACGCGTCGATGCGTGGGCCGGCGACGAGCGCGGTCGCCTCGGCGCTGAGGTCGGCGGGACGCCACCAGATGGCGGAGCGCGAGTTCCGGTTGGTGCGGAAGAGGACGCGCGAGCCGTCCGGGGTCCACTCCGGCCGGTCGTTCGTCGTCCCCTCGGTCGTGAGCCGCGTCATCGTCTGCGAGCCGATGTCGTCGAGCCAGATGTCGCGGTGATCGGCATCGCCGATCGCCACGGCGAGCCGGCGTCCGTCGGGGGAGAGGCGCGGGAACGCATAGTCGCGCGGCTGGCCGAGCAGCACGCGCGACGTGCCATCCGCGCCGACCATGACGACCTGCGACGACGCGGTGCCGTCCTGATAGAACAGCGTCCCGTCGCGGCTCAGCGTCGCGCGCGCCATTCCGGTGGTCGGGTTGACGGCGACGTCGGCGAGGAGCTGCACGGGCTTTCCCGTGACCCGCCGCTTGCGCAGGTCGACGGGCACGCCCATGAGCGCACCGTCCGGGGCGACGTACGTGAGCACGCCGTCGACGACGCCGATCGGCTGCACGCCCGGGACGTCGAGCACGGTCTGCGCGCCGCTCGCGAGCGAGGCGATCGCCATCCGCGACGTGTTGATCGCGCTGGTCTTCGTGCTCGCATAGAGCACGATGCCCTCGTCGTCGAGGACGACCGGCGCGTCCTGATCGAACTCGCCATGCGCGCGATCCGGCTTGCCGAGCTGGCGTGGCGCGCCGCCCCCTTCGGGGATGGTGTACAGCGCGGTGTTGCCCGAGACGACGATGACGCCGCTCGCCGACCAGCTCATGCCGGCGAAGGTGCCGGGCAGAGGCGAGAGCATCTGCGGCCGGTTGCCGTCGACGGCGATCCGGAAGAGCTGATTGCCTCGCACGAACGCGACCCACCGTCCGTCGGGGGAGAAGATCGGGTTGACCGCGTCTTCCGTTCCGGCGAGCGGTTTCGGCGCGATGTCGTCCAGCGTGCGGAGCATGAGCTGGGGGCGACGCTCCGCACCCTGACCGACGTAGACGAGCGTGCGGCCGTCGCGCGAGATGGCGAGCGTAGTCAGTCCGAGCGAGTTCGATCGCGCGTCCTGCAGTGCCTGAATGACGAAGCGTACGACACTCGGCGCCTCTGTCGGCGCGCGATGGCGTGTCCAGCCGGCGAGCCCTACGCCCGCGAGCGCAACGGCGGCGAGGGTGAGCACGACGGGATCGCGCAGTCGTCGCCGCGAGGGCGCGCCACGCGCGACACCACGCGGCCGCGTCGTGGCGCTGCCGCCGTGCGACAGCGCCGCCGCCGCCCCACCCCCAAGTGCCTGCCCGAATTCGCGAGCGGTGCTCCAGCGGTCGGCCGGAAGCTTCTCCAGCGCGCGCATCACGGCGTCCTCGACGTGCTCGGGGATCGCCTTGCGTTGCGCGTGCAGCGGACGCGGCTCTTCCGTCATGACGCGCGCGACGATCGCCTGCACGGTGGGCCCGGTGAACGGCGCCTCGCCGGCGAGCATCTCGTAGGTGACGGCGCCGAGCGCATAGAGATCGCTCCGAGCGTCGATCGACTTCTCTCCCATCGCCTGCTCGGGCGACATGTACTGCGGGGTGCCGAGGGAGAGCCCCGTCTGCGTCATGCGGTGCCCGCCCGCCTGCTGGACGGCGAGGGCGATGCCGAAGTCGGCCACGGTGGCGTGGCCCGCCTGAAGAAGAATGTTCTCCGGCTTGATGTCGCGATGGATTACCCCCAGCTCGTGCGCATGGCCGAGCGCGTCGGCGACCTCGTTGGCGATGCGCACCGCGTCGTCGATCGGGAGCTGCCGCTCGCGATCGAGTCGCGCCCGCAGCGTCTCGCCGGTGACGAGCGGCATCACATAGTACAGGAGCCCATCGGCGTTCCCCGAGTCGAGCAGGGGAAGGATGTGCGGATGCTGGAGTCGCGCCGTCGTCCGGATCTCGGAGAGAAAGCGCTCCCCGCCAAGCGCCGCGCCGAGGTCGGGGTGAAGGACCTTGATGGCGACGTCGCGGTCGTGGCGCTCGTCGTGGGCGAGGTACACCGTCGCCATGCCGCCGGCGCCGAGCTCGCGCTCGATGCGGTAGCGCCCCGTGAGCGCTGCGCTCAGTCGGGCGAGGACATCAGTCGACACGGGGCAGAACCGGCGTGGGGGACGAGCGGCGCGACCGGGGAGGGTGCGCAAACGTACCTGTCGCGCCGGAGCATGGCGAGTGCCGTTGTCGGTCAGAGCGCGCTGGCGAGACGCGCGATTGACGACCTAGGGGGCGGTTGTGCGTCGCGCGTTCACGAGCGCCAGATACGCTCGCGCATACCGCTCCCCGAACACCCGCTGCGACGCGGCGTTGAAGTGCAGCGTGTCCCCCTTGTCGCGCAGCCCATCCGACGACACGTACGCGACGTGCGGCACCGTCGCTGCTATCGCGCGATGCACGGAGTCCACGCGCCGCACGTCCGCGTCCCACGGCTTGCCGGGGAACTGTCC
Source organism: Gemmatimonadaceae bacterium (assembly GCA_036383935.1). Classification (GTDB taxonomy): domain Bacteria; phylum Gemmatimonadota; class Gemmatimonadetes; order Gemmatimonadales; family Gemmatimonadaceae; genus AG11. The sequence goes on from DASVNI010000465.1 coordinate 9,128, forward strand.
GAGCTCTCCGATGATGAACGGCAGATCGGGCGCGTTGAGATCCGTGCGGAAGCGCGCGATCAGGGCGCGCAACCGCTCGTCGTAGCGCTCCGACAGTCCCGGATGCGCGTCCGATTCCCCCTGATGCCAGAGGATCGCGCGCAGTCGTCCGTCGCGCATCGCGACACGCGCACGCGCGATTGCGTCGTCGTATGGATGCGTCTTCGTCGCCGGGTCGAGCGCGCCGGGCTCCCACGACGAGATCGGTGATCCGCCGACGGCGGCGGGAATGAGCCCGACGCGCAGATTCGGATCGCGCGCGACGAGTGTGAGGGCGAAGGTGCGCCCCGGTCCCACGCCGGCGATCGGCTTGTCGTAGTGCACGGGGTCCGTCGCCGGCACCCAGTGCAGGGTGCGGTCGAGCATGACGACGCGCGGGTTCGCGACGCGGTCCTGCGGCTCGACGACGCCGCGCCCCGCCATGTTCGACTGCCCCGCGAGGAGAAAGAGCTGAAGCTCGCTCGGCGACACGTTGTTGCTCGTCGCGCTCGGACGCGTCGAGGAGCAGGCGACGGCGCCGAACAGCGCGAGTGCGACGACCGCTCTCACGCTCGGCAAGTGCAGATCCCTCGACTT